>SKQS01000264.1 GCA_007118895.1 Wenzhouxiangella sp. | reverse complement strand
GGCCTTGACTTCGACCTCGGCGGTGGTCCGGCGGAGGAACAAGACTTGGCTGTCATCGGCGCCGCGCCACAGGCGCGGAAAACCATTGCCGTCGGCGATTGGCTCGTTGAGGCGGAATACGACGAAGATGGTGTAGCCCGCGGCCAGGGTTTGGGCGCCCGGCGAAGGGTATTCCAGCTCGCCACCATTGTCCGGACTGTCAAAGCGAATCATCCGGCGGCCATTGACTCCGTCCACCATGGTTGCCGCGGAGCTGCCGCCCGTACTCCGGTCTGCATCGACCAGGTTGGTCCATTCCATGACTTGGCCATCGCCGTCCAACACGAGTCCGCGGTCCGGGTTGAACCAATCAACCAGGCCATTTTGCGAAACTGCCGGCAGCGGTGGGGTTCTGGATCTGGCCACACGGAAGCCGATGAAGAAGTTGCGAGCTTCGCGGAGGATCTCGACGCGGCTGGCCGAACGGATGAGTCCGGCATTGTCGCTCCAGGATCCGCCGCGCCATACGCTGCGGCTGCAATCGCCCGTCATCCAGGCGCTCCCGTCAGTCGGTGCGCCTACATAGTCCGCGTTCCAGCAGTCCTGGACCCATTCCCTTACATTGCCGTGGGTATCGTACAGGCCAAAGGCATTCGGGGCGAAACTGCCCACCGGCAGGGTTTGCTCGCGAAAGATGCCTGCCGGGCAGCCAGGGGCGGGGGCGATGCCACGGAAGTTCGCCTGGTCGGCGGTAATGCAGTCGCCGGTATTGAACCGCCCAGTGGTGCCGGCGCGGGTGACGTACTCGCGTTCGGACTCAGAAGGCAGGCGGTAGTGTTGGCCGGTTTTGGTGCTTAGCCAAGCGACGTATTCCTGAGCATCGTCCCAGCTGACGCGAAAAACCGGGCGATCGCCGCGACCCCAGGCGTTGTCCCCCGGATTGTGCGTACAGCCACCGTCGATACGGCAGGCATCCCATTGGGCAAAGGTCACCTCGGTCTGGCCAATGGCAAAGGCCGGGATGCTGACCTGGCGCTGCGGGCGCTCACTGTCCGAACTCTGCGGATCGTCTTCCGGGGCACCCTGGGTAAAAACCCCGGCCGGGATCCAGACCATGGGGGGGCAGTCGGGACAGTCCTTGAAAAACGGCTCGAAACGATCGGAGAAGATCGAATCGGCTGGCGGGTCTTGTGCAAGCGCGGCGCTGACCAAGGCCAGGGCAATCATCATCAAAGCCAACCGAGCGGAGAGTGCCATGACGCCCTTTCTGAATTGAGCGCAAACTGAAACCGACTGCCGCACAGCGCTGAGCCTCACTGTTCCCTGGTGCCAACCAGCTTGACCGAACCCCGCCACGCTGGGAATGACTGTCAGTGGCACTGCAAACGGAAACCACTGAAGAGCTTGCGAGCAAGGCGATCTGGTGAGGCGACGGTTCATGAGCGTAAACTCCATTGAGGAGAAGTCAGGTCGACGGGGCCTGCGTCCGCCGGATCGTCCGTGGCGCGGGCCCTGTTATGATCTAAAGCCGGAATACGCACCAAATCCGGTCATCCATATCGTCATCCGTATCGGTGACCGCTTTCTGCCGGGAATCCGGCAGTCAGGACAGGGCGATTCTTTTTGCGAATCTCCGAAGGCTTTCTCGGAGTCATCGCGCAGGCTTCAGCCCCACGGTGCGGCCGCAAGGTCCGCACTGGTCAAGGATCAATTCAGGAGGGCTCCGATGACCCTGGACAGCGATCGCTTCGGGCAGATCAACGCCCTGCTGGAACAGACCCTGGAACTGCCGCCCGAACAGCGAGCAGACTTCGTCGGCAAGGCATCTGCAGGTGACCGGGAATTGCACGACGAGGTGATGAGCCTGCTGGCCTTCGACAGCGAGAAGTCGGATGGAATTCACCAGGCTCTGGGCGCCGCCGTCGAGGCACTGAACGATCCCGCGGCACCCGAATTCGGCACTGTGATTGGCAGCTGGCGCATCCTGCAAAAGATTGCCGAAGGCGGCATGGGCATGGTGTTTCTGGCTGAACGCGTGAATGCTGACTTTGAGCAGTTGGCGGCGGTCAAGCTGCTGCCCGGGCACCTCATGGGCAACAAGGCCGAGCATCGTTTTGCCGAGGAACGGCGCATCCTGGCTTCCCTGCAACACCCCAATATCGCGCGGCTCATCGATGGCGGCACACTCGAAAGCGGCCTGTCCTATCTGGTGATGGACTACGTCGATGGCATCAGCATCGATCGCTACTGCCGCGAAAACTCACTCGACAACGCTGCCATCCTGAAGCTGGTGCTGAAGGTCTGTGACGCGGTGCAATTCGCCCACAGCAAGCTGGTGGTGCACCGGGACATCAAGCCCAGCAACATTCTTGTCACGCCCGGTGGCGAGCCCATCCTGCTGGACTTTGGAATCGCCAAGCTGCTCGAAGACGATCCCGCCGCAGCTGCGATGCTGACCCGTACCGAACTGCGCCGTTTCACGCCGCTGTATGCCAGTCCCGAACAGCTGGAAGGCGGCACCATCACCACGGCAGTCGATGTCTACGCGCTGGGCCTGCTGCTGTTCCTGCTGCTCACCGGTCGCCTGCCCTACGACAAGCGCGCCTCGCATCCCCGCCAGCTGGAGCAGTTGATTCTCAGTGGCCGGAAGCTGCCGCCCAGCGAGGCCGTGAGCACCATGGATCCCGACGCCGGCAGTCGTTCGCGGCAATGGATACAGCGTCAAAAGAGGGCCCTGCGTGGCGATCTGGACACCATCGTGATGATGGCGCTTCGCTACGAGCCGGAACGCCGCTACCCGACCGTGGCCGCGCTGGCCGACGACCTGCGCAGCAGCTTGCAGCATCGCCCGATCCAGGCGCGTGCCGACAACTGGGGCTATCGCCTGAGGCGGCTGGTGCGCAGACACCCCGTTGCGATACCGCTTGCGACCCTGGCCCTGGTCGCCATTGTCGCCGGCAGCAGCGCGTTCTCCTGGCTGCTTGCTGTTCAGCGCGACGAAGCACTGCGCCTAGAGGCACGCGCGAACACCGCAGCGGAATTCAGTGCGTCCCTGCTGTCGCGAACGGCGGCGGAACAGGACTTCGCCAGCACCCTGAGCATTCGGGAGCTGCTGGACCGGGCAACAGAGCGCGTGGAAAACGAACTTGTCGATTCGCCGGAAGTTGCGCTGCAGATGCACCTGGCACTGGCTGAATCCTATGTCAGCTGGGGCCACGACGAAGATGCGATAAGGCAGGCGGAGCACGCGCTGTCGCTGGTAGCACCGGGAGTCGATGAGCGTGTCAAGGCACGCACGCTGGATCTGCTCAGCCTGGCGCACTATGGCCTCAGGCAGCTGGACACCAGCGTGGACTACAGCCAACGCGCACTGCCGATCTGGGAGCGCATCGGCACACCCGCCGAAAAGGGCAACGCCCTGAAGAATATTGCGATGGGCCTCAATGCCCTGCGTCGTCGCGATGAAGCAGAACCGGTGTTTCGGCAGGCATTGGAGCAGCTGCGCCAGGCCCATGACGGCGATCACCGAGACATCGCCTGGGTTCTGAACCACCTTGCCCAGTGTCTGCACACGCTGGGCGAACTGGAACAGGCGCGCCTGCACTTCGAAGAGGCAGTGGCCATGCAGGAGCGCCTGGGTGACAGTCGGCGGGACCTGGCCATCAGTCAGACCAGTCTGGGCATGCTCTACCTCGATGAGGGCGACTATGTCAGCGCCGAGCGGATTTGGCTGCGCGCCTTGAGCGGGTTCGAGGAGGTGTACGGCGACGAGGGCCATGCCCTGGTAGCCCGTGGACACTATTTCCTGGGTGTCTTGCGGCACCTCAGCGGTGACACCGATGGCGCCCTGCAGAGCCATGCCGAGGGATACCGAATCACTGTCAGCCTGCTTGGAGAACAGCACCCGCGTCTCGCGATCCACGCACTGGGAATGGGCCAAGCCAAGCTTGCGAGCGGTCAACTGGATCGATCCGAGGAGTTGTTGCGACAAACCTTTTCGCTTTTCGAGGCCAGTGAACCCAAAGACGTCATTGGACTGGCCACCACCTATCTTGCTCTTGGCCGGCTGGCCCAGGCACGAGGTGACAGCGCGCTGGCAGAAGCCGAGCTGCGCAGCGGCCTTGCCATACTGGGAGAGCTGGTCTCGCCGGACCGCACGCCGATCGACGACATCAACATGGAACTGGGCCATGTCATCGCAGCGCAGGGGCGTCGTGAGGAAGGCAGGGCCCAGGCAGAGCTGGCGCTGCAGAACATCCGCAGCGCCAGGCCATCAGGCGACTTGAGCAGGCAGGCGGCGGAAGTGCGGGTGCAGCTGCCGCCCTTCGTTGAACAGCCCACCGACGCAGCACGCGCACAGGCGCATGCCACCATCGAATTGCTGCAACAGCGGGTCGGACCCAAGGAACCGGTCAGCCTGCGCTTGCTCCACGCCCTGGAGGAAAGCGGCCGGCATTAACCCGGCGGGTTAACCTGGCTATTGCATAAATATCCGGATGCAGGAGCCCGGAGAGTAGTTTTTCCGGGGCGTGGCGCGGAGTTTTTTTAACCGGAGCATAGTTCACACTATGTGAGGATTGAAAAAGCGAGCACGCGTCCCGGAAACGCTGCTATACCGGGCAGCGGAGCGGTCCGGCGCCGGATATTTATGCAATAGCCAGGTTAATAGTAGCCGGGCCCATCTGTATACTGGCGGGATGGAGACATCTGGCGACGTCACGCAGCTTCTGAACCGGTGGGTCGAGGGGGATGCGGCCGCGCTCGACCAGGTCACACCGCTGGTCTACGCGCAGCTGCGCCAGATCGCGCGCCAGGTTTTCCTGCGCGAACGGGACTCGCACACCCTGCAGCCCACGGCGCTGGTCCACGAGGCCTTTGTCAGGCTGATTGGCGTAAAGGTTGAGTGGCAGAACCGCGCGCATTTCTTTGCGATTGCTGCGCGCATGATGCGCCGATTGCTGGTCAATGAAGCGCATGCCAGGCTGGCCGAGAAGCGCGGCGGCAGACAGCTCCGGGTCACTCTCGACGACCGAGTCGCGCAGACCACGGCCCAGGAGGACGTGCTTGAACTCGACGCCGCGTTGAGCCGCCTGGGGGAACTTGATGCGCGCAAGTCCGAGGTGATGGAGCTGCATTATTTTGGTGGCCTCACGCATAAGGAGATTGCCACCGTCATGGCCATCTCGGAATCCACCGTGCGCCGCGAACTCAAGGTCGCAAGACTGTGGCTGCGCCGCATGCTCAGCGAGAATCATCGCAACGAAGCTGACGCATAGGAAGACTCTGAAAAGCTCTGCGCGGGCGCGACAGCGCAGACAGCGGTCGCGAAATGAACGCGCTGGACAGGGCCAGGGTCGCGCTATGCGGAAATTGATGCTGCTCAACCAGTTGGATCCAGCGGTGCTGCACACTGGCTGCATATTCGAAAAGGCAGCATGCGCCCATGACATCAGAAAATAGCGCCAAAGCCGTTGAGCTTAAAGGCAATTCGCAACCTGCGGAGAAGACCTCGGGGCAGGTGGCCGAATACCCCAAGGTCAAACCTGACCAGGTACGCCAGGCTTTCGAACAGGGCAAGTATCCTTATCGGCGCAAAATCGCACGCAGGCTATATGAGCAGGAAAAAGCCCAGCTTCAGGCCGAGTTGCTGAAGGTGCAGTTGTGGGCTCAGGAGACAGGCCAGAAGTTTGTCATCCTGTTCGAAGGCCGCGATGCAGCCGGCAAGGGCGGCACTATCAAACGCTTCACCGAGCATCTCAATCCACGCTTCGCCCGGGTCATCGCTCTCAATAAACCAACCAGTCTGGAGCGCAGCCAGTGGTACTTTCAACGCTACATTGAGCACCTGCCCACCGGGGGTGAGATGGTGTTCTACGACCGCTCCTGGTACAACCGCGCTGGTGTAGAGCGGGTGATGGGCTTCTGTTCTCCAAACGAGTACCTGGAGTTCATGCGCCAGACCCCGGAACTGGAACGCATGCTGACCCGGTCTGGCATTCGCCTGTTCAAATACTGGTTTTCGGTGACTCAGAACGAACAAAAGCGCCGATTCGAATCGCGCGCCCAGGATCCCCTCAAGCGTTGGAAGCTTTCACCGATTGATCTGGCCAGCCTGGACAAATGGGATGATTACACCGAGGCCAAGGAGGCCATGTTCTTCTATACCGACACGGCCGACGCACCCTGGACCATCGTCAAGTCCAACGACAAGAAGCGGGCGCGGCTGAACTGCATGCGCCATTTTCTGGCCAGCCTTGATTACCCCGATCGCGATGACAGCATCGTGCGGCAGCCCGACCCCTTGATCGTCGGCCACGCCTCCCACGTCGTCAATCGTGCCGATCACATTCTCGGCACTTCCCTGCACCCGGAAACCCGACGCGTGCAGCAGCCGAGGAAAGGCTGAGACGAACTCAGGCCTTCTTGAGTTGAATTCGCCCGGTGCTACGACAACGCGCACCAGCCGAGCGGCGAAGCGACCGGAACGCAAGAATGGTGATGGAGCAAAGATCAGGAAGGGACTGCACGGCGGTCGAAGCTGTTGAAGTCGGAAATAGGCCACTTGAACCTGCTGTCACCCCATAACAGGTTTTATTGAAAATGCAACGAGAGGCATTGCAATGGCAGAGATGATGAAAGCTGCAGTATTCATTGAACCCGGCCGAATCGAAATCGATGACAAGCCGGTTCCAGATGTAGGACCCAACGATGCGCTGATTCGGATCACCACAACGACGATCTGCGGCACGGATGTTCACATTCTGAAGGGCGAATACCCGGTCGAGAAGGGTCTGACCATCGGTCATGAGCCGGTCGGCGTCATCGAAAAGCTTGGCTCCAGCGTGGTCGGTTACCAGGAAGGCCAGCGAGTCATTGCCGGCGCCATCTGTCCCAGTTTCACGTCCTATGCCTGCCAGGATGGCTGCGCCGCCCAGGACGGGGGTCATGGCGGTCACGGCTACAAGCCGATGGGAGGCTGGCGGTTTGGCAACACCATCGACGGTGCCCAGGCCGAATACCTGCTGGTTCCCAACGCCCAGGCAAATCTCTCCCCGGTTCCGGATGGGCTGACCGATGAGCAGGTACTGATGTGCCCGGACATCATGTCCACCGGGTTTGCCGGCGCCGAGGCGGCAGGTATTCGCATCGGCGATTCGGTGGCGGTGTTTGCCCAGGGTCCGATTGGCCTCTGTGCAACCGCCGGCGCGCGGCTGCGCGGGGCCGGCCTGATCATTGCCGTGGACGGCATTGATAAACGCCTGGAGATGGCAACCCGCATGGGCGCGGATGTGGTACTCGACTTCCGCAAGGTGGATGTGGTTGACGAAATCCTCAAGCTGACCGGGGGCCGTGGTGTGGATGCCTCGATCGAGGCCCTGGGGCTGCAAAGCACCTTCGAATCGTCGCTGCGTGTACTCAAACCGGGTGGGACGCTGTCCAGCCTGGGTGTCTACTCCAGCGATCTGAGCATTCCGCTGGGTGCCTTTGCCGCCGGCCTAGGTGATCACAAGATCATTACTTCGCTCTGCCCGGGCGGCAAGGAGCGGATGCGCCGATTGATGCAAACCATAGACGCCGGCCGCATCGACTTAGGCCCGATGGTCACGCATCACTATGGCCTGGAAGACATCGTCGACGCCTATGATCTGTTTTCCAACCAGCGCGACGGTGTACTAAAGGTGGCCATCAGTCCCTGATTCCGCGGGTGCAATCCGTGTTGCGAGGCGCTCGGGTCGCACCCGCTGATGTTTTGCAGGACGGTTTGCACCGCTGTGGATACCGCAAGACATCGGGAAATGGGCCACCTGCATTCTCTGGTATTGTGACCAGCATGCGATCAAGCAGCGGGGCCATCCATAACGAATCAAAGGAGACATCCATGAAGGTCAAAGCGCGAGCGAACAGTACACCTTGGCCGGCGGTGGGCGCAATCCTGCTGGCCGCGGCGCTGGCCCTGGCGGGTTGTGGCAACGGCGACACCTCGACATCCCCGCCTGCTTCGGCCGATCAGGAGGAAACGGGGCAGCTGCCCGAAGCCGGCAACGGCGAGGGCGTCGTCGATGCGCAAGAGACGCCCCCTCCGGCCCAGACCGTCGACATGACGGCCGAAGACGGGTTCAATGGTCCCCTGCCGGTCGACCACAATCATGCCCCCGGCACGGGAGAGCTCGTCTTGGGCGACGAGCGCATCGCCATGGAACTGGACTGCACCGACCCGTCGGTCCATCGCAACTGGCTGTTCACACTGATCGTGAGGGCGCGCGGTGAGGACTCGGCAGGCCATCCCATTGGCGTGGAGGCACAGCGCGTGATCTCAAGCCAGGCAGAGCCCGGACCGGACGGTTACCACGGTCAGGAGCTTTCGAGGCTCCTGGTCCAACGCCAGGGCGAGCGTAGACGCCTGCCCAACTCTGTCGGCGCCGGCGTCCTTGGCAGCCACGAGCTACCGATCGTGTGGATTACCGAGGACGGCCGCTTTGCCGCCTTGGCCGACCTCGGGCCAGCGGCAGTGCTGGCGGCTGACGATGAGGAATTCCTGCACCTGGTCCCGGAGGGCGAGGTAGTCTTCACAGGCAGCTGCCCGGCCGACTGGCCCGGCCCGATCATGGACCGTTCCTGACCGGACCCGCAACACACCAGGCTGGCAGCAATCCGTTCCCGGGCGACATCGATCATGCGTACCGACTGAAAACGCAGGCCCGGGCTCATTTGCTCTGGTTGGCGATTGTGGTCAGGATCGGCCGGCTTGGGTCCTGACCATGCGCAGTTCCAGGCGCTTGACCTCCCGCAGCACTCGATTGGCTTCAAAATGCATCCCCATGAAACCGCGGAGAAACACGGATATCTGCACCAGGATTACTGCAACAACACCCCATCGTATGGCATGCAGCATGTCATCCATGGTGAAGAGCTGGATCAGCGAGTAGACAGCGGCGATAAAGAACAGTAACTGGACGATACCGACCAGCCACATGACCCAGCCAAGCTTGCCGGTAAACAAAGCAAAAACCTGGCTCAAGTAACCGGGTTCATGGCTGAAGTCCTGCAGCAGTTGCTCTTCTTCCTCGGACAGGCACTGGTCAATCAGGTCGTCGATCCTGTTCATGTTCGAATCCTTCATGGTGTTTCTCCTTCAAGTTTGGCCCGCAGCTTGTTGCGTGCGTGCATCAGTCTGGTTTTGATTGTTCCGGGGGCTGTATCAAGCGCCACGGCGATCTCGGCAATTCTTAACCCCTCCAGGTAAAAAAGCGCCATCGCAGCCTGTTGATCCGGAGGTAACCTGGCCATGGCAGCCTTGACGATGGCCAGCTCCGTGTGCTGCTCGCCGCTGTCCGGATGATCGCGGTTGGAGTCGTGCTCGCTGGCTAGTTCAGCCAGGCCGCCTCTTTGCCGTTGTCGTCTGCGAATCACACGGGCACACCGACGGGTCACGATCCGATAGGCCCAGGCGGCAAAGGCATCGCTGTCGTTGAGTCCGGAAATGCAACGGATGATTTCGACCCAGGCTTGCTGGGTGACATCTGCGGCCAGCTCGCGCTCTCCGGTAAGGCGCCGGGCATGGGCCAGCAGCCTTGGCTGCCAGCGCTCGGCCAGCCGCCCCAGGGCGCGGCGATCACCCAGGCGGGCGGATGCCGCAAGATAGCTGTCGTAGACCCTGTCCTTGTCCTTACCCACCGAATTCCCGGCTCCTTCGCATCTTTATCGTCATTTACGAGAATAGTGCCAGGGAACGGGAAATCGGTTCAATCAGCCGGGTCTCGTGCCGCAAAGGCCGATCCACGTCATCGCGGCGTTGGGCGACCAGTCGCCGACCATGGCCAGCGAAGCGTTGGCCGGAGCCACTGCGGTGCTTCGGTCAGAGCCTTGCCGATGACTTTGCTGGCTGGATGGATACCTGAGCAATATCGCACCGGTCCCTGGCCACGGTTTTGAGTCCGAACAAGGGACGCAGCCAGCGGCTTCGACGAATCAGGAATTCGTGCAGCAGCAGGCAACCGAGGATGGTAACGCCGACAACGATGATCGGCTCGAACACCGGGCCCAGGCTGTATCGGGCGGCGTGGAAACCGATCCACACGGTGATGGTCTGGTGCAGGATGTACCAGGGATAGACCGCCTCGTTGGCATATGGCAGCCAGCGGTAGGGGCGGTTGAGCAAAGTGTAGGACCAGCCCAGCACGGTCAGGATCCACAGCCAGCGATTGAACATGATGGCCGGGGTGCTCAGCAACTCGGCCAGACCTTCGAGCTGTGGCGGGATGGCGTCACCGGGAATGCGCATCAGGAAGTAGAAGCACATGGCCAGGCCCAGGGTCCACCAGCGCAGGCGCCGGATCTCGGCCCAGATGCCGGGGTCGGCGGCTATCAGGTAGCCGTAGGCGAACAAGGTGAAGAACATGGCATGCCCGTACCAGTCGTTGATCAGGGCGTGGTTGGTGCCGCCGTAAATCGGAAACAGGGTGTTGGCATAGATGATCAGCGGGATGGTCGGCAGCGCGATCAGCCAGAAACCCCGAAGACGAAGCAGCCGTGCATGCATGCCCTGGCCCCGCCCCTTGAGCCACAGCGCGATGGGCAGGAAGGCCAGCGAGTAGAACAGCAGGTAGGGCAGGTACCACAGGTGCATCCAGGTCACGCCGATCTCCGAGCCGGCAAACGCGCCGTCCGGCCAGGGCTGGAAGGTGAAGAAGTGCCAGAGAAAGCGGCCATAGCCGGGTTCGACGGCGCCGCGAAACTGGGCCTCGTAATAGGCCTGCGGTACCACCACTACAGCCATGCCGAAAACAAGCGGAATCAGCAGCCGGCGGGTGCGAGCGCCGGCGAAGCCACCTGCGCCCAGCTTGCCGAACAAAAAGCTCGACGCAATCCCGGAGATCACGAACAAAAGCGGCATGCGCCACTGGTTGACGAAGCGCATGAACATCTGCAGGGTTTCGCTCTGGTAGGCGCTCTTGACGTGCCAGTTCCAGTCGGCGACATAGAACATGCCTACGTGATAGAGAATGAGCAGCCCGAAAACGAGCACGCGCAGTGCATCGATGTCGTGGCGGCGTGTAGTCAGTGTGTGCTTGTCCATGCCGCCATTGCACAGCGCGGCTGTCCGGGTCGGCAAGGCCAGAGTGACGAATAGAGCCCCGGCAGGGACGAGCGGCGGAATCGGGGGACGGGCAATACTAAGACATTCATATTCAAAGCCACATTCAGAGGCTTTGAATATGAATGTCTTAGTAAGTGCTGCCGGGGGTCAATTCTCGAACTGTTCGCGCAGGGCAGCGCGATAGCGGCGGCTGCACGGCAGCTCGGCACCGGAGGTAAGGTGGATGCGCGCGTCTCCGGTGTCCAGCGGCTCGATTTCGCTGATCCGGTCCAGATTGACGATATGCGAACGGTGCACCCGGCTGAAGCGGCCTGGATCGAGCTGCTGCTCGATTCCGCTGATGGTGCCGCGCAACGGGTAGCAGCGCTTGCCGACATGCAGATTGACATAGTTCCCCGACGCCTCCAGCCGGTCCAGGTCGTTGACGTTGACCAGAAATTCCTTGCCCAGCATCTTGACCAGGAAGCGCTCGGTGTACTGGGTGCGGGGCTCCACTCCCTCGTCCTCTGGCGAGTCGAGCAGCCGAGCCTCGCCCTGGGCGCGCAGCAGGATGAAGCGGTACAGGTAGATAATGGCCAGGAACCCGGCGTAGGCGCGAAAATCCTTCAGGTATTCGTATGGCAACTCTCGGTACAGGTCACCGAAATCGTAGCTCATGCCGACTGCGGCGTAGACCACCTTCCGGATCAACACCATGCCGGCAACATGGATCAGGGAATAGGGAATGGTAAACAGGGCGTGAGCCAGCAGTCTTCGTCCCAGCCCGTCGTAGCGCAGTGGGAAGTGGCGATCGAACGTCAGCAGCAGCGGCATCAGGGCAGCCAGCATCAGCAGGCTGCTGCCCTCCCAGACTACCGGTTTCCAGGCCGGCAGCCCGTTGTCGCTGCGCCCGAATTCCAGCCAGATAACCAGCACATTGGCTATCCACTGGGCAAGAAAAAACAGGGCCCACAACGCAATTTCATAACTGCGCCGATAGCGAAGGTAGTGTTCAAGCGTCATGCCTCATACCCTGGCCGTGCCTGTCGGAACTTGACTCCAGTCGAACTATACCGGTTTGAACACTGCCGGTCGGAATCGCTGCCGTTACGCGCAGCAAAGGCGAAAACGCAAGGGCGACAGAATTTCAGCGGCAAACTCCGGGAATTCCGGGACAGGCAAAGAACGCTTGCTCCGCCGATGAAAGTGATTACAGACCTGGTCGAACCAACTGAGGCGGCGACCTGGTCGTCCGGTCAAAGCGGTTGAGCCGGTTTCCCCGAGTTCTGCGCGTTGAAGGTCAAGGCGGGCCCTGAAAGTCTCGCCATCGTGCACTCGGGAGTGTCCCCATGTTCCGTACCCCATGCTGCCGACTCGCTGTCGCGCTTGTTCTTGTCACCGGGCTGGTGTCTGCCGAATTCCCTTTCCCGCAACCCCCGGTCGCGGCAGGATCACATTGCCCATCATGGGACGATGGTCGCGGGCCATCAAGCGACGACGCCGGCTTCAAGCCAACCAGCCTGCCGGTTGGCGAGCTGCATGCGATCACGCCGGTCGCAACCACTCACCCCTATCGAGCCGAGCGCGGCAGCCTGTATGTCAAGGAAATCCACATCCCCGGCGCCAGCTATGTCGCGCCGTTCTTCTCGCGCTTCGATCTGGCACCAGGCGACTACCTGGTGCTGCGCTCACCCTCCGGCGACCGGCAGTGGCGCTACGAAGGCGAGGGAAAGCCCGGGATGGGCCGCACAACCGGATTCTGGGGCATACATGTTCCCGGTGATCGCCTGGTGCTCGAACTGCATGGCGCGGGTCTGGGCGAGGGTTTTGGCTTCCGTATCGAAAAGGTCGCGCGCGGTTATCCGCTCAGGGGCACTCCCAACCCGATCTGCGGCGACGACGACAAGGAAAACGCACGCTGCTACGAACACAGCCATCCGTTCCACTATCAGCAATCCCGCGCCGTGGCGAGACTGCTGATCAACGGCACCAACCTCTGCACCGGCTGGCTTCTGGGTCCACACGGCCATCTGATGACCAATGGCCACTGCATCACCTCCGCGTGGGATGCCGCCAACACCAATTATGAATTGATGGCCGAAGGCGACTGCCTGCAGACCTGCGGCACCATGCAATGCGCCGGCACCATCGTCAGCACCCAGGGCACTCTGATTCGTCGCAATCACCCGGACCTGGACTATTCGCTGGTGCAACTGGATACCAATCCAAGCGCAACCTACGGCTACCTGCAGCTGCGGCCCACAGCGCCCGAGGTCGGCGAGACCATTTACCTGCCGCAGCACCCCCTGGGCTGGGGCAAGCAGATTGCGCTGTTCTCAAGCCATCCGGACGATGTCACCGGCCACCCGCAAATCCACCGTTTCCTGGGCAGCTCGATTGTCTACCTGGCCGACATCAATTTCGGCAGCTCCGGCTCTCCGGTGCTGACCCACGATGACCACTGCGTGGTTGCGCTACACGCCTCGACCCTGGGTTGCGATGGGGCGGACGCAAACTGGGGTGGGAACCTGGGCAGACGGGCGGATCTGATCATTCAGCATCTGGGCGCCGATCTCCCCGCAGGCGCGATGGGCGCGCCGGGGGAAGTCTGCGCCGGCTCCGACCTGATCTTTGCCGACGGCTTCGAGTGAAGCCGGGCCGCGGGCGCTAACTGGCGTCAGTATCCTGCCAATCAGGGTTCTGTCTGACCTGCATCCCGGACTTTCACCCTGATTTTTCGTGTAGCGATCACGCTGCCGTCTCCGCGGTGGGCGGTGATCTCGTAGTCGAAGCCTGCCGGCAGGTAAAGCGGCAGGTGCTCGCCCGGGCTCATCATCACCTGATCGTCAGGGACGGCGTCGGCGTCCCGGTCTATGCGCCGGGCGCGAACCAGCACCGGTTCGTCGGCCGGCAGCAGCGCTTCGGGTACGCGGGTCTCTGGTCCCAGCACCTGCCGGAAGAATCCGGGAGAACCGGCTGCAGCTTCCGGCACCGGCATGTGCAGCTGCACATCCACTGCCCCTGCATAGTGTCCGACCACGATCGGACTACCGTCCTCTGCCAGCGGCAGGCGCGCCTTGGACAAACCACCACGGCCTGTCACCGGACGGGAACAGGTGGTCAGATCCACGCTCAAGGGATCGATCCCGGTCTGCTCCATGAACCGCGCGGCCATCCAGCGCTGATCGCCCGGCAGCGGCTGCTTGGCGATATGCGACCAGCCGGCAAAGACCACGAATCGGGCCTGCTCACCGGCCTCGTCGACCGCGGCCATCAGGTTATCGGCCTGGGCTTGTTCGCGAAAGGCAATCTGTTCCTGCATATCGGCCCCTTCCGGTGCCGACTCGCTGGTCTCGTAACCGAAGATCTCGAAGCCCAGCGCATGGGCCTGGCGAACCAGGCCGGCAAACAGCGGCTCGTGGGTGTAAAAGCCGTTGGCCGGATCATGGGTGGCTTGCTCCAGCACCGAAAAAGCCTCGAAACCGACGTGGGTAAAACCCAGTTCGCGCAGTTTCGGCAGCAGCTCAAGCACCAGCGCCCGCGCACCTGTCCGATAGTGATTTTCATTGAACATCACCACGCGGCGATCTCTGGCCTGATGCAGCAACCAGTCCTTGGCGTCGGCCCACTCGGCGATGTCGGTATCCGTGGCAGCAACACAATCACCCAGCGGCTCGCCGGCAATCGCGCGGCCGATATCGGCCTGCAAATCCTCGCGACCGACCATGGTCATCCACACCGCCATGACCTGATCGCGCCGCGATTCAGGCTCCAGCGCCTCGATGGACTTGCGCGCCACCTCAAAAGCCCCTTCCTGCCACAGCGCCTGCATGTCCTGGGCAGCCAGCGAGCCCCAGGCCAGAAGCGCTGGCACCAGAATGCCGAAGTATCTTGAGTTCATGGAGGCATGGTACCTACCGAAATGGAAATTCGCTGGCCAGCGGACAGGCGCGACCGGACAGTGACCTGGACATCGCCGTCGCCGGCGATCAGCCCCTGGATGCCGATCGCAAGATGGCCTTGATTCGAGGACTGAGCCTGAAAGTAGTCGGAGAACCCCTGCTGGGGCAGATTCTCTCAGCCCATCTTATTCACCACCGTGCCGTAGCGCCGTTCTGGAGGCTGGTGCGGCTTGCCCGTCAGGGCGAGAAGCGCCAGCCGCAAGAACGATCAGCGCGTGAGGGGCCGCCAGGTGCTGTGGCTGCGGCGTTTCGCGACCGAGCGCACCGGAAGCGTACTCGCCTGTACGGTGAGGATGCTCGACCGAGCGAAACGCCGCAGACGCAGTGCCTGGCAGCTCCGCAGTAGGCACGGTGGTGAATAAGATGGGCTCAGGTGGCAAGCGCCTGGTCGGCGCCAACCGCGACTATGCCGAACTACTCACCCGCCATTTGTTTGACCAGGCCGACTTTCTGCCCTACCGCGAACGACTGCTGGCCGAGAGGCGAAAAGCATGGATGCAACAGTAATTCACGAAAAGCTGGAATCCTTGCGCCGCTGCCTTGAACGCATAAGGCAGAGGCGGCCAGAAAGCGCCGAGTCCTTAAGCAGTGATCTTGACGCCCAGGATATTGTCACTGTCAACCTAACCCGGGCTGTTCGGTTATGCGTTGATATTGCATCCCATGTGTTGACCGAGACCAATCAACCCCCACCCGATACCATGGGTCAAAGCTTCGACCGGCTCGCGGATTCAAACCTGATTTCTGAATCACTGGCAAGCCGAATGAAAGCGGCGGTGGGTTTTCGAAACATTGCCACGCACAGCTATCGGGAGATCGACTGGGGCATCGTAGATGCCATCGCCACCGAACATCTCAGTGACTTCGAGCACTTTGCCAGGGCCATCCTACGCCAGGCCAGCGGACAATAAGCCAGGATTTTCAGGACAAACATAGAACTCATGACATCCACGATCTCCGCAATTCAGATCCGCTCGAAGCCGTGATGGGCGTGAGCCGGACTGGCCCTACCACTCCCTCCACGGCTTCGAAGGCAAGATGGTGGCGCAAATGAAGGGCGGCTGGCTCGGGGTGCTTGTCGTATAGTAGGTCGACCCAGCAACAAGCCGTGATGCATGCCGAATAGCCGTCCCTTGAGCGGGCTCGATGCCAGTTTCCTCTACCTGGAAGGGCTGGGCACGCCGATGCATGTCGGCAGTCTGATGCTGCTGGAGCCGCCGGCCGGGCTGGTCGGGAGCTTTGCCGACAAACTTCGCGATCATGTTGCCGACCGCCTCAATGCCGCCGCTCCCTTAAGGCGCGTGCTGGAAAATGCTCCGCTCGGCATCAGTCATCCGTTGTGGCGCGAACAGGCGCCGCTGGACATGGAGTGGCATATCCAGCAGACCAGGCTGCGCGCTCCAGGCTCTCACGGTGCATTGATGGGAATGGTTGCGCGGCTGCATGCCGAGCCTATGGCGCGTGATCGGCCGCTGTGGCAACTGGTGGTCATCGAAGGCCTGGGCGATGGTCGCATTGCGCTCTACAGCCGCATTCATCATGCCTTGCTGGATGGTCAGGGCGGCATAGCCCTGGCGCGCGCACTGCTGGATATCGAGCCTGATCCACCCCGACGCCAGGCCGCTACAACTGCCCGAGAGGCCAGCGCACCGACCGGTCGCACCCGCCTGGCTACTCGCGCCGTGGGCGCCACCGCCGATGTCATCGGCCGCTGGGTGCGCGGCATTCCGCAAACCGTCAAGCTGGCCGCAGCCGGGGTGGCCGCACCGCGCAAGACCCTGTCGGGATTGCGCGAGTCCCTGATGCTGGCGCCGCGCTCGATCCTGAACGTCCATATCGGTTCCGAGCGGGCGCTGGCGGTATGCAGCCTCGACCTGGCGCGCTGCAAACAGGTGGGCAAGGCGCTGGATGGAAGCCTCAACGACGTGGTGATGGCCCTTTGCACCACTGTACTGCGCGAAGCGCTCAAGCGCCGTTCAGTACTGCCGAAAAAGGCCATGATCGCCGGAATGCCGGTTTCATTGCGCGCAGCCGAAGATGGCGAAGCCAACAACCAGGTCTCCATGGTGCAGTGTGAACTGCCCACCGACGAATCTGACCCGTTGGCCAGGTTTCATCGCATTCAGGCCGCGACGATCAAGATCAAGTCCAGGGTGCAGGCCTTCAATGCGCTCATACCCACCGACTTTCCCGGCCTGGCCGCGCCCTTCTGGGCCGCCGGGCTCAGCCGATTGTGGGAGCGCGGCAAACTGTCCGAGCGCCTGCCGCCGCTGGCCAACCTGGTCATCTCCAATGTCCCGGGACCGCCGGTACCGCTGTACCTGGCCGGGGCCAGCGTTCAGCAGTATTACCCGATTTCCATTGTCACCCATGGCCTGGCGCTCAACATCACCGTGCAAAGCTACGCCGGGGCGCTGGAATTCGGTATTTTGAGTTGTCGCAAGGCCCTGCCCCGGCCACAGTCTTTGGCAGACCGCCTGGAGCCGGCGCTGGAAGAACTGGAGCAGAGTGTGAACGCATGATCTTCAATGACATGGAAGCCCTGAACCCGCCATCGCCCCTGTTGATGGCCCTGGAAAGCCGCGCGGTGTTCGAGTGGGCATCCCTGGCCTTGAGCTGGCCGATCCTGAAGCGCGCACCTGAAGGCGACGGCCATCCCGTACTGGTGCTGCCCGGGCTGATTGCCAATGACGCCAGCACCTGGCCATTGCGCAAGTTCCTCGAGTCCCGTGGCTATCACGCCTACCCCTGGGAGGAAGGATTCAATCGCGGGCCATGTCCCAACCTGGCCGACCGGCTGGAACAACGGCTGATGGACATAGAACGACATCATGGCCGCAAGGCCAGCCTGATCGGCTGGTCACTGGGCGGGGCCATGGCGCGGGCGCTGGCGTTCCGGATGCCGGATCATGTGCGCAGCATCATTACACTGGGCTCACCCCTGCAAGGCCATCATCGCGCCACCAACGCCTGGAAGATTTTCGAACTGGTCAGCGGCTGGAAGGCCGATGACCCGCGCCTGGCCGAGTGGCTGGCCCAGCACCCGCCCGCACCAAGCACCTCGTTCATGAGCAAGACCGACGGCGTGGTCAACTGGCGCATGAGCATGGTGCCGGAAAGCGCGCTTTCGGAAAATATCGAGGTCAGCGCCACCCACATGGGCATGGGCGTCAACCCGGTAGTGCTATGGGCCATCGCCGATCGCCTGGCCCAGCCGGAGGGCGAGTGGCAGCCGCTGGACCGCAACGATCCGCTCAGATCCCTGCTCTACCGGTGCCCGCGCAAGATTCGGATGGCTGATTTGATCGCGCCCTGAAGGAGATTACCTTTCTGGCTTTGCTCATGGTTCTGCTGGCCTCAGCTCGCAGGGCCAACGCAATTGCCGGTCGTACTTCAGGGCTCGCAGACGAAGCTCTCCGAACTCGCCGGGTCGCCCTCGCCATCGTGTTGCTGTCGCATGGGATACGCGCAGACCGGGCGCGCCATTGTCACTTCGCCATCGCCGTCGAACTTGAGCGCAGCCAGCGATTGCGGGGCCTGGTTTTCCTCTACCCAGGCTTCGATTGCGGCGATCAGGTCGATCCGGTCCGGGCCATCGCCGCCCAGGCAGTGCACAACGCCGGGCAGCAGGAACAGGCGCATGAAGTCGTCGACGTCCTCGCCCATTCGCTCGGCCACGCGCTGGTGGTAATCGGTACTGTGGCCGACCGGCAGAGCATGATCGGCCATGCCATGGGTGATCAGCAGCTTGCCCCCTGAATCACGAAATATGCCCAGATCGGGATTGGTGGCGCTGGCAATGCGGGAAACGAAACGCAACTCCTCGACCAGTTCCGCGCCGGGCTCCAGGGCGGTAAGCTCCAGGCCTGGATCGTTGGCCGCCAGGTAGCGGAACGTTTCCATGGCAAAACGCGATCCGACCGAAACAGCCGGCATGCCGGGCAGCCATTGCGGTGTCGCGCTGCCGGTAAGCCACATGTCCCAGGCGCCGGCCGTTGCCTCGCTGCCGGGCGGGAATCCGGGATGAAATCTCCGCCCATCGATTTCCACCCCGCCATAGACGGCCTCGACTGCGCGCAACTGGGCCTCGCTGAAGTCTGGCAGGGCAGTGCGCGGATCGAAGTCGCACGCACCCGGATCAGACACGATGCCGTCGGCGAGGCCATCGAGACCATCGCAGTGTTCGTTGACCGCCGCGTTCAGAGCCTGCACATCCTCTGCTGACAGCACCGCTCCCTGGTCCTTGCCATCGGGAAACATGGCCCGGGCAATGGCCAGGTGTCCGAGCATCACGCCGGTCCAGTCGATTGCCGGTGCAATGGCGACAATGCCGTCGAACAGGTGCGGGTCGAGCTGAGCCAGCTTCAGGGCCTGGCGGCCACCATTGGAACAGCCGAGAAAATAGTTGTGCGATGCCGGGCGGCCGTAATGCGCCTCGACCAGGCGCTGGCCGGTCTCGGCCACTTTCGGTACCGCCCGGTAGCCCCAGTCCTTGATGCCGGGCAGATTGTCCAGTGCCCAGCTTGCGTCCAGGAAAGCCGTTTCTGGCGGATGGCCGCGGTGCCCGGTATCGGTGCCGATGGTGGCATAGCCGCGCGTTAGCGCATCACCACCGGCGCCGGGCATGACACCCAGAGCCTGATTCTGCATGTTGCCAACAAAGCCGCCGCCTCCGCCCATCATGAAGCGCCCGTTCCAGTCCGCGGCCACCGGCAACTGCGCCCGGAAGCGGATTCGCCCCTCCACCGTGCCCTCGGCCAGGCAATGAGCCGGCCAGCCGGTTGTTTCATCGGCATCGACCAGTTCAGTCGACATCACCACGGTGCCAGGCAGATTCAGGCGCTGCAGGTCTTCGCAGGCCACCGGCTGACCGCCCATCGCGACGGCAGCGTGAAAAGAGAAGAGGAAAACTACGCATCCAGTCCCTATCGTTCTCATGACTCACCTCCATTGCCCGGCCCGAATGCAACAGAGCCAGGCGACATCACACGGAATGACAAACTGCAGGGTAACGGGTTTTGGCGGCAATCTAAAGGCTGCGTGACAAGTGTTGCCCGGCCAACTCCTGCAGGGTGGCGACGTGGTCGAGCAGCGCCTTGCGCCCGGTCCTGGTGAGCCGGTAACGCGACTGCGACCTGCGGCCGACAAAACGCCTGACTTCTTCGACATAGCCGGCTTCAACCAGCTTGCCCAAATGAACGCTGAGATTGCCGTTGGTGGTATCCAGCGACTTGAGCAGCTCGGTGAAGCTCACCCAGTCGGCAAGGTCAATCAGGCGCCAATAATTCTTCAAGAACCAGACGGGTCTTGGGTTGGAGTTGGGATTCATCGAAATACTGCGTCACGATTTCAAGGGCCCGCTTCGGTGTTGAAATATTGAGATGACGCAACAGATAGCGGACGTCGTCCAGATCGTGGAATTCCGCACCCAGGCGCATGGCCGCACATTTCATCGCCAGCAGATAGTGCGGATGTGCAGTGTAGACCTTCAGATTCGGTAGATCGAGGAATTCCTCAAAGCGACCGCACGGGTCGAGAAAACCCTTGACCGCATCGTTGAGCCAGTTGTCCGGCAAACCCACCACTACGGCAACTCTGGCAGCCGCCTGGCGAATCCCGATAGCCGGTTTGAAGTAGGCATCCACGTCGCGCGTGGACTCACGCGCGTTCAGCGCCAGGCACATGACCGCGCCACCGACGACAAACAACTCGCCATGAATGTCCTGCTTTGCCAGTTCCGCAGACAGCAATTCAAGCAGGCGACGAATGTCGGCGCGCGTAAGGTTTGGCCCGCTCAAACCCGGTCTCCAATCGCCGCGTCTACAAACAGGTTCCGGCGCTTGAAAGCCACTGGCGCACTCTTCATCAAGTGTGGCCGCAAGCTGGAAAACGGTACGGCGAACCAGGGGCTTTCCAATGGTGCTACTTCGCGAGTCCAGACCGGTGGTGGGACACGCTTGCGAGCGGCGGCCATTTCAACCATCGCGGCGAGGTAATTGCCAGAAAACGGAGTCAGCTTGCCCGGCTCGATTTCGGAAACCGCATCCACAAACTCGGCAACGGAGAGTTCCGAAAGCAGATCATTCAGGGCCGCAAGTGTAAACCTCAGCTCGTTGAAACAGTCCCCGGCCGAACTCAGCTCATTGACCAAATCCTGAAATTTCGACCTTGCCGGAGGTAACGCGCGCGCGAGCAGGTAAGCGGACATGTCCATCCCTGCTCGCCGAGCCTGGCGTCTCAGCGCGGCTTTTTGAGCCGGCGTCAGGCGAATCTGCAATTGTTGAGTCTTGTTCATGCAACCCAAGCATAGTTCGGCCGAAAAGAATTTGTCAATACATGTGTAATGACATAATGCAGCGCCAACAGCGCAATCAATGCAAGGCCACAATTCATGGCTGCGATACAGCGCCAAGATTGCGAGTGTCCCGGAATTTCCCGGAACGGGTTGAATTTCGGCCAGACGTTAGCCGGGTGGTGAGGTGTTGAACCAGCCCTGGGATCGCGTGTGCGGGTCTAGCCGGATCGCTCTATTGCGGCAAGTGCTGAGCGCAACTTGTCCGGGATGGGCGTGGACTTTTCGGTGTCACGCTGGACAAAGACGTGAACAAATTGCCCTTCCGCGCAAGGGTCTGTGTGGCCCTGGCGAAAAATGGCCACGCCATAGGTGACCGAGCTGTTGCCCAGTCGATCCACCCGCATGCCGACTTCGATGGCGTCCGGATAGGCAACGGCGCTGTAGTAGTTGCATTGGGAGCTGACCACATAGCCAATGATGGGGCCGCGATGAATGTCCAGTCCGCCGGCTTCGATCAGGTAGCGATTGACCGCTGAGTCGAACCATGAATAGTAGGTGACGTTGTTGACATGGCCATAGAGGTCATTGTCCATCCAGCGGGTGGTGATGGGCAGAAAATGGGCATAGTCCGAGCGGCTGCCCCAGCTTGGTGGTGACATGAATTGCTTCCTCAGTACACGGCCTGATAAATGGCCAGGGCGTCCGGCTCGGTCACTTCGCGCAGGTTGTTGACCAACAATCGCTGCTGGAGCATGGCATCGGCGGCCAGGCGCGGCAGAAAATCCTCGGTGATACCCATGTCGCGCAGCCGGACCGGCAACTCAACCGCCGCTATCAAGGCTTCCAGCGAGTTGATCAGGCCATCGGCACTGGCCGGGTGATCGCCGGGCAGCAAGGGGGCAAGTTCCGAATACAGGGGCGCGGCCTCGGGCGCATTGAACTTGAGCACCGGGGGCAGAACCAGGGAATTGCTCAGACCGTGAGGGATGTGGAAGTGACCGCCCAGGGGATAGGCCAGCGCATGCACGGCTGCCACCGGCGCATTGGCAAACGCCTGGCCTGCGTACAAGGCACCGAGCAGCATCGCCGAACGGGCCTGCCGGTTCCGGCCATCTTTTACCGCGGCGACGATGTTATGCCCCAGCAGGACCAGGGCCTGACGGGCCAACAGGTCCGACACGGGATTCTTGCGAATCTTGCTGGTGTAGGCCTCGATGGCATGGACCATGGCATCAATGCCCGTAGCCGCGGTCACTGACGGCGGCAGACCCAGCGTAAGGTCCGGGTCGAGCAGGGCCAGGTCGGGCAGCAGCAAGGGGGAGACGATGCCGGACTTGGTGGTGGCCCCGGTGGTGATGATGGAGATCGGTGTCACCTCGGACCCGGTGCCAGCCGTGGTCGGCACCTGGATCAGCCCCAGCCGCTGACCGCGCGCATTGCCCACGCCATACAGGTCTTCCAGAGCCTGGTCACAATGCGGCGAGGCAAGCAGCGCGATCACCTTGGCGACATCCATCGAACTGCCACCGCCAAAGCCCACGATCAGATCGGCCGCCATGGCCTCGGCCTGGGCTGCGGCCGCCTTGACGATGCTGTCCGGTGGGTCGGCAGCCACCTCAGTGAAGGTTTCAATAGCCAGCGAGCGTTGTCTGAACCCGGCAAGCACCGGATCAAGCAAGCCGGTCTGGGCCAGTCCGGGATCGGTCACCAGGAGCACCCGCCTGGCGCCACGGTCGTGGCAGAGCTCAGCCAGTCTTCCGGCGCCCCCGGGCTCATGAATGAGCGACGGAGTCGTGTTGAAAGTGAATGCTTGCATCGTCGATTGCTATCCCGGGCTCAATCCAATACCACCGCATGCCCATCCTTCGGGTCCACCTTTCCACGACAAAGATCCCGAATCAAGGCCTGCGCTGCTGCAAAGCCATGATGCTCCCTGCTCTCCATCCACGGCGGATTGGCCGCTTGAATGCTGGCAATAAACAACAGCTCCGCCTCATTCAACCGGCGGGTCAACTCTGCCGGCCCCCAGTCGCTATTGCGCTTCTTGATCTGGGTCGGCGCAAAGTAGAACTCGGGCTTTGGTCCGGGCAGTTCCTGCCTGTCGCCGCTCAAGTCCTGCTGGGCCTGCGCGGTACCGGCAAAGCAGTTGTACATCAGGGCGGTCTGGAAGTGTTCGTGAATCTGGCGACGCAGGTCTGCGCTGCCGGAAAAGTCCACATACAGCGTCGGCAAGTCGGGGTCCAGCCTGGTGAGGTCCTCGTAGGCCAGTGCGTCCTGGCACAGCCCGAGGCCGGCGACGAAGTCCTTGTTGCCGGCCGATGTCAGGCCGATCAGCTCGACCTGGTCGTTGTCCTTCAGGCAGAAGGCGGTGCCATAGGCCGTCTTGCTGGAGGCGCTGGAGAACAATACCTGCCGGGCGCCGAAGAAGTCGTTGTCGGCCAGGAAGTCAGCCAGCATGAAGGAGGTGATGAACAGCGGACGCAACAGCATCTGGTAGTTTTCATGTTCCGCCCGATAGGCTCGGTCGGTTGCTACGCGCTGGTACTGGTTGTAGGCAGAGACCAGCTCCAGCCGGTGCTCGGTGCCGTCGTAGAAGCCGCGCTCGGCAACGCGCACGGGCCTCATCAGCAGGTGACTGGCGATCGGCCAGTAGCCATAGAAGCGCTCGCCGACATCCACGCCTTCCACATGACTCGCCACCACCCTGGCGAATCCCCAGGCCGGCATCTGGCCCCAGCCCTGATCGCCGGTGGGGAAGAAATCCCAGTAGCGCAAGTAGGGGGCATCGCCGAAGGCAGCGTAGGTGATGTTGTTCGCGGTCAGCGCCACGCGCTCGATCTTCAGCAGCGCCTCGCCCTCGCCCGGCTCGGGCAGTGGGCCGGTCACGCAGCGGCTCTCGGCCAGATTGGCCTTGCTGATTTGCAGCTGAATCAATTGGCTCATCGGGGCTCCTCGCCATGCCAGGTGTCCAGCAGACTACTTTAGCGCGCCGCGTTCAGCAGCTGGTAGGAAGCTGTCGAGGCGGGTCGCACATTGCATTTCCCGCCTTTTTTCCGGAGCCTTGAGAGCACCAGGTTAGCTGCGCTCATTTACATGCTTTCGATGACACCTTGTCGATGCTTTCATGCCTGTCCCGTCAGGGTTTCGCCTCAAAAGCCGCATCTCGCACGTTGCGCCCCTCGGCCGTAGCGACGGCTACTGTCACTCGGGTCGCACCGCACGATCTGCGGCTTTTGAGACTGAAACGCGCT
>SKQS01000034.1 GCA_007118895.1 Wenzhouxiangella sp. | reverse complement strand
GAATTCCAGCAACAGCCCTTCATCACGCTGCAAGCCCAATAAATACGCGGCCTTCAGGCGATTTCGGGCGGGATTTTATGCAACTGATGGGGGAAACCATGGACGATTTCCTGCGCGAGCTGCCGCTGATCGTGCGCACCCTGGGCCGCGAACTGCTCGACGAGACCGAATCACTGCTAGGCCAGCATGCCGATGCCCTGCCCCGTTACCAGGACCTGCTGCTGGAGGCCTCGGAGCGGCTCGGACGGCAGATGGAGAGTGTGGCCCGGATGTTGTTGCAGGAAAAACCGGAGCTTGGCCGGGAAATCCTGGAAAACAAGCGCGACAACAGCAGCTGGCTGATCCGCAGCAAGAGGACCAGAGGCGAGCTGCCGATGCCAGCCTGGGAAATCCTCGACGATTTCCAGCAGCTGAACCGTCGACTCAGCGGCGTGGCCTATGTCTATTGCCGCAATGAACCAGGCGCCGACGATCTGTAGATGGGCGCGATGCAGCTCTGCAATAAAACGGCAATCAGACACCGTCCTGCAACCATATCGCACCCATGCTGTGCAATCATTAGACGATAAACCAGACGAATCAGGAACAACATGTCGGAAAAAGGCGCAATCATCGAGCTGATCGCCCTGCTGAAACTGGAAAAGGATCGGGAACTGCATGAGACGCTTGACGAAATGGCCGTGCAGGACATCGCCGAGGCCATTTCCCAGATCGACGACGAATCTGATCGTTTGAAGCTTTTCACCATGCTGCCGCAAGAGCGGCGCACGGACACCTTCTCATACTTGTCGCAGAACCAGCAGCGAATCATCCTGAGCCTGCTGGACAACGGTGAAGCCCGTCGGGTGCTGCATGAACTGGTCCCGGACGATCGCACCGCATTTCTCGAAAGTCTCGACCCGGAGGAACTGGAAGGCTTCCTCAAGCTGCTGGGCCCGGAGGATCTCAAGCAATCACTGAAGCTGCTTGGTTATCCGGAAGAGTCCATCGGTCGACTGATGACCCCGCGCTTCGTGTCCGTTCGACCGAACTGGACCGTGGCCCGTGCGCTGGACCATATCCGCCACGAGGCTCACCGAGGCGAAACGGTCAACTTCGTATTTGTCACCGACGAGCGCGGCCGTCTGCTCGATGCGATCAAGCTCAAGGACTTAATCCTCGCCCGCCAGGACGCCAAGGTCGAGGCACTGATGAAGGAGGCATTCTATTCGGTGCAAGCCTCGGCAGACCGCGAAGAAGCCGTCCAGGTCATCCAGCACTATGACATCAACTCTCTGGCGGTCACCGACAAGAATGGCGTCATGCTCGGCATCGTTACGGTCGACGACATCATGGATGTTGCCGAGCAGGAAATCACCGAAGACTTCCATAAGCTCGGCGCTACTGGCAGCCTCAACATTTCCATCCGAGAAGCCAGCCCGACATTTCTCTATCGGAAGCGAATCGGCTGGCTGATGATCCTGGTTCTGGTCAATCTGGTATCCGGCCTGGCCATTGCCATGTTTGAGGACGCCATCGAAGCGGTAATTGCACTGGTGTTCTTCCTGCCGCTTATCATCGCCAGCGCCGGTAACGCGGGAAGCCAGTCAGCTACGCTCATGGTGCGCGCTCTGGCCATCGGCGATGTAGAGGTCAAGGATTGGCTGCAACTCTGGATCAAGGAGTTCTCGGTCGCCCTGGGTCTCGGAATCACCATGGGTCTGGCAGTTTCGCTGGTAGGCTTCTGGCGCGGCGGACCCGAACTCGGAATTCAACTGGCGATGGTGGTCGGATTTGCGATGCTAGCGGTAGTCATCATGGGCGCCATGATTGGCATGTTGCTCCCTTTCATCCTGCAGCGCCTGAATATGGACCCGGCGACGGCCAGTACGCCGTTGATCACCTCGGTCGCCGACGTCGTTGGAATTCTGATTTATTTCTCGATCGCCAGCCTGATTCTGACACTGCCAAGCCCGGTAACCTGAGGTTTTATGAAGGCTTACGCCAACGGTAGAAACGCATCGGCGGGACGTTGAGCAGTTCGAACTCGACTTCCGGTTGGCCCATGATCGGCCGACCGAGTCGGCCGACATGGCCGCGGAACTGGTAGGCGACAAAGCGGCCGCCGGGGGGCAGGCAGTCATGAATGGCCTGGATGATCTCGGTGCCCACCTCGCGCGGCATGGTCGAGAAAGGGATTCCCGAAATCACCACATCGGGCGCCGGCAAGCCGTATTCGGCCAGAATGGCGCCCAGATCGGTGGCGCTGCCTGTATGCGGCAACAGGCGGGGATCGCCAATCTCGTTAAGGATCTCGGAAAACTTCGGGTCTAGCTCGATGGTCAGCAGTCGGGCGTCCGGTCGCATGGCCTCCAGAATGGCGCGGGTGGTGCCACCGGTACCAGGACCCAGCTCGACCACGGTCAGCGGACCATCCAGCTCCGACAGGCTGACGATACGTCTCTCCATGAAGCGCGAACTAGGGATGATCGAACCCACCTGCTCCGGGCTGCGCAGGAAGCCGCGAAAGAAGTCGATCCCCCGAACGCTGCGTCTGGATTCCGTTTTTTGTGTTTCTTCCAAAGCGAGAGGTCCCTCGATTTCGCCTCTACCAAATTCAGTTTTCATTCTAGCAGCTAAAGGGGTTTACCCGAGCCTCATGTGAAGGTATCCTTTCGCCCCTTCGCGATGACTCGATTCAGATTGAGCCGCTTAAACTGCTGACCGGGTTTGGCGTTACAATGCCGAATCCGAGTAATTGATTTTCGGAGAGGTGGCCGAGTGGCTGAAGGCGCTCCCCTGCTAAGGGAGTATAGGGCTTATACCCCTATCGAGGGTTCGAATCCCTCCCTCTCCGCCACTTGGTCCCCCGATCGCATGATCCCCCGATACATATCCATGGCAAGGACCTGGATTCAAACCCGACCAGAGGGTTCGAACCGAGGGCCGCGTAGCGGACCGAGCTCGCTGAAGTGCGGAGCACTTCAGTCCGAAGGACAAGCCCGCTTAAGCGGGCGCAGCCATCCCTCCCTCTCCGCCACTCTTAAGAAATAGCCAGCCGCCCTGCTCCGCCCTGACCTGCCAATCGCCCCGCTGCTGCCGACGCTGCATGCCGCGCTCGCCGAAGGCAACCGGGTTATCGTCCAGGCGCCACCAGGCAGCGGCAAGACCACGGTCATTCCGCATGCCCTGCTGACTCAACCCTGGTGCGCGGATGGCAAGATCCTGGTGCTGCAGCCGCGGCGCCTGGCAACCCGGGCGGCTGCCGGCTTCATCGCCAGCCGGCTTGGCGAGCGGCCGGGCCAGACGGTGGGTTACCGGACTCGACTGGAAAGCCGAATCGGCCCCGACACCCGGATCGAATTCGTCACCGAGGGCATCCTGACCCGCCTGATCCAGTCCGACCCGGCGCTTCCCGGTTACGCCGCGATCATCTTCGATGAGTTTCACGAACGCTCGCTGCAGGCCGATCTGGGGCTGGCGCTGGCGCTGGAAGTGCAGGAGGCGCTGCGACCGGATTGCAGGCTGATCATCATGTCGGCCACCCTGGAGTCCGACCGGCTGCAGCAGCTGCTGGGCGGCGCACCGGTTTTGGAAGGTCACGGGATCACCCATCCGGTAGAGGTGCATTACCAGCCACCCACGCGCAACAGGCCGCTGATCGAGCATGTTGCAGGAACGGTGAAAAAGACGCTGGTCAGTGAACCTGGATCGATACTGGTGTTCCTGCCCGGTCTTGGCGAGATTCGCGCAGTCGCCCGGCGCCTGGAAAACCAGCTGCCGGGTGATGTCGACCTGCACCTGCTGCACGGCAGCCTGTCGGCCGATCGCCAAGACCAGGCCATTTCCCCTGCGCCGGTCGGTCGGCGCAAGGTTGTGCTTTCCTCGGCAGTGGCCGAAACCAGCCTGACCATTGAGGGTATCCGGGTGGTGATTGACAGCGGGCTGTCCAGAATGACCCGGTTTGACCCCGGCACCGGCATGAGCGGGCTGGTCACAGTGCCGGTATCGGCGGCCTCTGCACGGCAGCGCCAGGGACGCGCCGGGCGTCTGGAGCCTGGCATCTGCATCCGACTATGGCCGGAACAACAACGTCTGGAAGCAGCCGACAGCCCCGAGATCATGGATGCCGATCTGGCGCCGCTGCTGCTGGAACTGGCCGCCTGGGGTAGCGGCGATCCGGACCAGTTGCGCTGGCTGGATCGCCCGCCCGAGGCACATATTGCACAGGCCCGCGAGCTGCTGGTCATGCTCGGTGCGGTTGATGGCCTGGGACAGCTGACTGCGCAAGGCCGCGCCATGCACCGGCTTGGCATCCATCCGCGTCTGGCCCACATGGTGGTGCGCGGTCGCGAGATGGAGCTGGGCAGGACCGCGGCCGACCTGGCCGCCCTGTTGAGTGAGCACAGCAGGCGTGGCGATGAGGCCGGCGCTGACCTGGCCCACCGGCTGCTGCTTTTTCGTCAGGCGGCCGATCGCGGTGGACGGGCCCTGGCCGGCTGGCGCCAGGTGGCCAAGTTGTCCCGACGACTATACCAGGGCAGCGACCGATCGGGCCTGTCTGGAGAGTCGGCGGTGGGTGCGCTGCTGGCGCTGGGCTGGCCCGACCGGATCGGACAGCAAAGACCGGGGCAGCGCTCGCGCTACCTGCTCAGCAACGGCCGCGGCGCCTGGCTGCCTGAGGAGGAAGGCCTGGCCGGCAGTCCTTGGCTGGTGGCGGTGGCGCTGGACGACCGCGAACGCGAAGCGCGTATTTTTTCCGGCGCCGCGATCACCCGGGACGACATCGAGCAAACCCTGGCCGAACGGATCGTCGACAGCGAGCAGGTCAAATGGGACGCCAGCCGTGGCGCACCGGTGATGATCCGCCAGAGATGTCTTGGCGAGCTGGTGCTCGATGAGTCACGACAGCGCCTGAACGACCCGCAAAAGACCGCCCAGGCGCTGCTGGCGCAGGTTCGCCAGCACGGCCTTGAACTGCTCGAACCCAGACCGGCCGAACGACAGTTTTTGGCCCGGGTGGCACTGCTGCACCGGCTTTGGCCGGAACGCTGGCCGGACGCTGATGAGACATTGCTGCTGGAATCCCTGGACGACTGGCTGCTGCCGTTCATGACCGGTATAGGCGACCTGACCGCGCTTAAGGCCATGGACAAGCTGCCGGCGCTCAAGCACAGAATCGATCCGGCGCTTTGGCATCGCTTGGACGAGCTGGCACCGCAGCGCCTGGAGGTGCCGGCCGGGCGCCAGGTCCGGCTCGACTACACCGCCGAGGGCGGCCCGGTGCTGGCGGTCAAGCTGCAGGCGGTATTCGGCTGGTCCGACAGCCCGAGAATTGCCGATGGTCGGGTCGCGGTAACCCTGCACCTGCTGTCACCGGCCGACCGGCCGCTGGCGATTACCGCCGATCTGGCCAGCTTCTGGCAGCAGGCCTATCCCGAGGTGCGCAAGCAGATGCGCGGACGCTATCCGCGCCACCCGTGGCCGGAAGACCCGACCACGGCGACCGCCACCTTCGGGACGCGCAAGACTTGTCAGGGCAGAACCACAGGCTGATTACTGCCAAGGCCGGGGCCCAGGATCAGCGCGTTTTCCAGCACCCGGATGGTGCCCAGCTTGGCGCCTCGGAAGGCCGGCGGATGGGCAAACAGGATGACCTGACCGCGACCGACCTGCTCGCGCACCAGCCAGCCGGCCGAAGCCACGCGCTGGCGCGCCTCCGGCCACAGCAGACCGCTCATGCGCATGACAAGCTCGTGCCCATCAGGCACCGGCGCCCAGCCTGCCAGACCGGTTTCATTGCCGCTGCCCCGGACATAGACACCGATGCGCAGCGGCGTCTGGGCCGGCGGGGCGCTCATCAACAGCGGCGAATTGCTGAGCAGGCCCGGCAGCATGCCATTGCTGCCAGCGGTCAGCCAGTGCTCGGGGTCAACCCGGTTGGCCACCATGGCGCCCGAGGGCATGAACAGGGCGCGCCAGCGATCCTCACGCTTGCGCGCTTCGGCATCCGGCAAGGCCGGCATATCCTGCCACGGCAGCTCAAGCCCGGTCGGCGCCTCGCGACCCCAGATGGCCGAGGCCTCCGGCATGATTTCCTGACTGGCAAGCCACTCGCGATAAATCGCGTCCTGGTAGCCAGACAGGTCCTCACCGATCACCGAGCCCAGCTCTCTCGTTCGGATCATGGAATCTTCGACACTTGCCAGGGCGCGCGCCGAATCACCGGCTGCGATCAGCGTCCCGCCATTGCGCACCCAATCGGCCAGCGCTTCCATGGTATTGGCCGACAAGCCACGGCCACCCCACCGGGCCGGCCAGCGCTCAGGCAGATAGATGACGTTGTAGCGCCTCAGGTCCAGATTGCCCAGTCGGTCTTCGTCTACCAGGCTATGACGCAGTCCCAGTCGGTGGTCGAGCACATACCACACCACCCCGACATCCAGCATGTTGGTCCCACCACGCCCGACCAGGGCGATCCTCGGCGGGGTCAGCACCTGCCAGTGCCGGCCGCCGAAGTCGGCCTTGTCGCCGGGCGCCAGGCCATGCCCGACCGCCTGCATCGCCAACCCCAGCTCGGCGCTGACCCTCGACAACTGCTGCTCCCAGTCAGACCGAGCGCGATTGTCGTCGCGGGTCACCATGATGGAGCCGCGAGGCAGATCATGCTCGTCCAGCCTGGATTCGCGGTTGCTGGCACGCACCACCAGGCCGGCTTCCATCAGGCGTCCGCCCAAGGCAATCGCACGGTCATCAGCCGACGATGCCAGGTAGGCAATGGCCTGACGATCAATCCGGGTTTCGGCGGCAACTGTCACCTGATCGAAGTCGAGCGGCCGCAGCCCGCGACTCAGATGCTCGGGCACCTCGAGCGCTTCCAGGCCGAACATCATGGTGATGTTCCAGGCGGTGGAGTCGTAGATGGTGCTCGAGCTGCGCGCCAGCACCGCCTCGCGCTCCTTTCTCAGCGACGATTCGGACAGCCGGGTGTCGAACTCGAACATCGCCGCCAGCAATCGGCCCTCCGGCTGACGGTTGGGCAGAATCAGCGTACCGGCTGGCAGCTGCACATCGCGTCGCTCGCGACCCAGCTGATCGGTGGCACGCCGCACCCGGCGTGATTCGGTCAGCTCGAAGACCTCGAAACCCTGTATTTGCACCAGGTCGAGCAATACCGCCATGCGCCCGGCATTTTCGCTGGGCAGGATGGCGAAACTGCGCTGACCGTACGGGCCGTCGGCGGCCGACACTTGGCGCCTGTCGTCGGCAAACCCGGTCAGCATTTCCTGGCGGTTGGCGCGCAGGGTCTCCAGGTTGGCCCAGGTACTGATCATCTGCTGGTGCACCGACTGGGCGTAGCTGACCAGCACCGCATCCTGCTGCACCGCGTCCTCGGCAATCCGTGCCTGTTCATACAGAATGCCCTGGGCGCCACGCAGCGAGGCCCAGGTATCGGTGTAGCCGGGGTAGAAATCCTCGAACCACTCGCCGGTGTAGTAAGGATAGGCGTAGCGGTCAAATGCCCGGGCCTGGTCGGCGGCAAACTTCTCGCCCCAGGGGCCGCGGTAGGGCGGCAGGTGCGGATTATGGGGCTCGCGCGCCGGCGAGAACAGATAGCTGTCCTGCGACCCCATCTCGTGGGCGTCAACAAACAGCAGCGGATGCCAGGACGAGATGTGCTCGATGCGCCCGCGAGTTTCCGGGTGGATTGCGTATATCCAGTCGCGATTGAGGTCGAAGTAGTAATGGTTTCCGCGCCCGAACGGCCAATAGCCGGTATGCACCAGCGACTGGTCATCGACATCCGGCTGGGTTCCACGGGCCATGCTCACGCTATGCAGAAAGCGCTGCCGACCATCGGGATTCATGTTCGGATCGACGATGATGACCAGCTCATCGAGAAGCCGCTGCGTGGTCTCGGAGCGGTCTGCCAGCAGGTGGTAGATCACCGCCAGGGCCGCATCCGAACCCGAAGACTCATTGCCGTGAATCGAATAGGCCATCCAGGCCACCGCCGGAAGCTGCTCCACCAGCTCGTTCTGGCGCGCTGCCGAAAGATTACGCGGGTCAGCCAGGCGTGCCATGCCGGCCCGCACCTCGCCCTGCCGGGCCAGATTTTCAGGCGAAGAAATAACGATGTAGATCAATGGCCTGTCTTCATGACTTCGAGCATATTCGACCACTTCAGCCCGGTCACTGTGCTCTGCCCAGTGGCGCACAGCCTGATCGATTGCCTCGTTGCTGGCCGCGCGCTGACCGACCGGATGGCCAATGAGATCCTGAGGTGTTGGCACGGCCGGATCATGATCGGCATCGGCCGGGTATATGCCGACCTCGTAGTGCAGGCCGGGCAGAGGACTGGGCGGGAGTAGCCTGTAAGGCGAGTCAGCCAGCGCCAGCGGTGAGGACAGCGCAAGCAGGACAAGCACGAACAACGGTGATTTAATCATCAGTTCACGGGCCAAGGATAGCGGGACAGGCTTGCAGTATAGCCAAACCTGCCGCGATTCCGCCCGCCGACAAGGCGAAGCTG
>SKQS01000260.1 GCA_007118895.1 Wenzhouxiangella sp. | reverse complement strand
GCCGACCGCGCACTGCTCGAGCGTCTGGACAGCTGGCTGGACCGCCATCACGAACAGTCTGGCCTCGATAGTGAAGCCATGGCCGGCGCGCTGAACCTGCAGCCGCGCACCCTGCAACGCAAGCTCAAGAATCTGACCGGCCTGACCCCGGCCGGTTACCTGAGAGACTATCGCCTGGGTCGTGCCCGCCAGCTGCTGGCCACTACCAATCGCAGCGTCACCGATATCGCGATCAGTAGCGGCTTTTCCAGCCCGCAGTACTTCGCCCGCGTCTTCCGCCAGGTCGAGGGCCAGTCACCTGGCCAGTGGCGCGAGCAGCACCGACGCTCAAAGTAGCGTCATTCAGCAGTGCCGATCATCATCGCCCCCGCATCTGGTGTGCGGCAGCGCAGGCTTTCGAACAGTCCCATGGGGTCGGGCCCAGACAGGGGTTGTGGGCCTAAACACCCCCGAAACACCCGAAAACCACCCAATTTGTCGCCTGAGCACAATCGATTGTCGCTGCAGTGCAAGTGCCTAGCTTGCTTTTTCGGCTAGACTCGAAACAGAGGGATTGAAAAACAGCCAAGCAAGCGCGCCTACCGTGCCAGTCAAAGGGAGGAACCAGGATGCTTTTTTGCCCGACCATTTCGTCTCGTGTCCGCAGGTTAACTGGTTTATGCGCTTGAGGAATTCACTTCGAAAAATCCCGTGCACGTCAAGTTCCGGCATTGACGGTGCAGAGCGATTTCAGATTGAACCTGGATCTCAGGCCGGTCATTCGCGCAGGAGCTTCTGCGCTACTTCAGCGGCTACGCCGTTCATCCACACCTGGCCCGGTTTGATCTTCTTGATCAGGCACTCACGCTGGCGCAGCCGGCGTTCGATGATGATGTGGTCGGATTCGGCGAGCGTGTCCCACATGGCGGCACAGGCGACGTTGAGATCGACGTAGGTCATGCAGGAAAGTACTTAGGACGCCGAATGAGTTCGCGCTGGCTGAGCCGGCCCGGTACACCGCGCTACAAATGCTTCGTGTTGACCGCCTTGAATACCAGCTTGCCACGGCGAAGGACTGTCGGTGTTTTCACGGCGGGACTGACGACGTAGTTGTCACCGGCGGGATAAAGTGCGCGAAAGGCTTCGACCGGTGTCGGATCGAGTCGGTCCGGGTTGATCTTGCATTCCACGACATCAACCTGGTCTCGGCTACGCCGGATCACGAAGTCGATTTCCCGGCGTGACTTGTCCTGCCAGTAGTAAATGGCATCATCAGCATGGCGAAACCGCAAGCTGTCCAGCACCAGGTGCTCCCACAACAGGCCGCGGTCATCGTTGCGGATGGTGTCCCAGCCCTTCTCAAAGGTGACAAGACCGGTGTCAAAGGCATAGCACTTGGGTCGGCTGACAATCTCGCGCTTGCCGCCGCCGTGGAAGGGGCGTAGCAGGTGGATCACGTGGGAAATTTGCATGGCCTCAATATGCGATTTGACCGTGACTCGGCTCATCTCGCTGAGATTGGCCAGTTGGGTGTAGTCGAGCAGGCCGCCGCTCTGACGCAGCAGCAGGCGAAACAGCGCAAGAAAGCCCTGGCGATTTCGAATGGCAAACAACTCGAGAATATCCCGGGCATAGAAACTGTCGATCCATTCATTGAGAAACGCCGCGTCCTTGTCCTTGGCAAGCAACAGCTCGGGCAAACCACCATGCAGCAAGCGGCGATCCAGGTCCTGTATCCCAAAGTTTTCTGCGCACTCCTCCCACAACACCGGGCATAGATGAATAGCGCGTTTGCGCCCGGTCAATGTATCGCTGAACTTGCGCGTTGCGGCCAGCGTGGACGACCCAGTGGCCAGCACTTTCAGCTGCGGATACTCATCGGCGGCGATCTTCAACAGCAGACTGGGGTCATCCAGCCGATGCACCTCATCGAAAATCAGCACCGCGTTGGCATCTTGCGAGTCAAGAAACAACTCGGGATCTTCCAGTGCGCGCGCTGAAGAGGGCAGATCGCAGTTCAGGTAAACCGAATCTTTCAGCATTCTGGCGATGGTCGTCTTGCCCACCCGCCGCACGCCGGATAGCCAGATGACAGATCGCTGAGCCCAGGATTGCTGAACCCGCTCCAACCACAGAGGACGCTCGATCATGAAAGCATATTAAACATTTGGGCGTCTACTTGTAAAGTAGGGGAATTCCAGAATTCCGGGACATGCAGAGCGCAGGCCAAGGCCGGTGGTAGATCAAGCGGTGGGAGCCCGCTTTCTGGAAAGGGTTAGCACCCCGTCAGAGCCCCGAGTCATGGGCTTCTGCTCGCAAGGGCATCGGTTAAGCGTTGACAGGGGAAGGTACAGGCTCGGTATTGAGCTCCGAAATCAGCTTTGAGAACGCCGACCGTGTTGTGTGATGGGGAAGGCAATGCGGGCATCCGTCGTCAATGACCGCACCACGGCAATCCGGCAACTTCGCAGGGACCACAAACGAACCCGGACTCGGTAGTCGGTACGCGCCTTCAATCCGCTGAGCGACCAGGAGCAGGGGCTGGTCAAGGCGCTGTTGTCCGATGGCAATAAAATCACGCCTTTTGCGGCCAGGATCTCCGTGAGTGCCTGGCTGGAACCTCACTGCTTCGCAGATGCGGCAATGACAGCGGCAAGTGGTCTGCCAGAGTCTCACGGCTACCCAGATGACTGCATCCGTATTGCTTGATCGCCAAGATCGCCAGATAACCACCCAATATTCAACAGAGCCGGTTTTTTTGATGTTTCTCTGTGCGCTCTTCGCTTTTGTGGTGAATTACGGGATAAAGCAATCACTTTTTCATGCATTTCACAGGAAAGTTCACGCAGCCGGTCCCACCGTGCCTCCGGGTTGTTCTTGAGCAGGCCCTTGCCAGCCTAGCTGGCTGGTCTGAGCTTGAAGTCGGCCTTGTTCTTGGCTTCGGCCAGTTCATGCATGAGTCCGCGCTCGATCAGCACGATTGCATGCAGGTTTCGTCCCATGATCGAAATTTCATCATTTCGAAAGGGTTCCTGAAAGTTTCGCCACTTCTCTGCGGGCACTCTGTCGGTCAGGATCACGGTCTAGAGGTTTGTCATGCAGATTCGGGAATGTCACTTCGGTTGCAGCGCAGCGCTGCTGTTGTTCGGGTGGATGCTGATCGCATCCGGTGCGGTGTCGGCAGCCGAACCGCTGACCTTTTCAGAGCGCGTAGCCTGCGCCAAAAACATCGAGGACTGGCGTCATGGCCACCGGATCTGGCCCGAGCACAATCGGTCTGAGCGCCCGGCACGCCAGGAGCTGATCAGCGATTTCGAAATCCATGAGCGCGTTGAGCGCACCCTGCAACGCGAGCAGCATCTTTCCTTTACCTACGGCCGGGTAATCGATTCCCGGCAGATTCAGGCCGAGCTGGACCGCATAGCGCGCACCACGCGCATGCCGGAGCGGCTGGTCGAGCTGTTTGCGCTGCTCGACAACGACCCCCAGCGAATCGGCGAATGCCTGGTTCGCCCGCTACTGGTTGACCGTCACCTGGCATGGCTGGAACGGGAGCAGCCAAACGGCGCGGGCATGCCGTCTCCGGCAGCGAGCCAGCACGACTTCAAGACGCTGAGCATGCCGGAGGTTGCCGGCCAGCCCGAAGCGGCGAGCCGGGATGGCTGGCGGGTGATGGGCTTTCCCGAGGGCCGTTACGGTCACTCCAGCATCTGGACCGGCAACGAGATGATCATCTGGGGTGGTTTTTCCGGCCACCATCCGCTCAATACGGGCTCGCGCTACGACCCGCTGACCGATACCTGGACCGGCATCAGCCTGGAGCTGGCGCCAACGCCGCGGGGTGACCACGTGGCAACCTGGACCGGCACCCACATGCTGGTCTGGGGTGGTTCGACCGCACAGACTGCTCAGGTCGACAGCGGTGGCCGCTACGACCCGGTGGCCGATCAGTGGACGCCGATCAGCCAGGATGGAGCGCCCAGCCCGCGCGGTCGGGCGGCCGCGGTCTGGACCGGCTCGGAGTGGATTGTCTGGGGCGGGTATTCGCCGCCCTTTCTGCTGTTCGATGATGGCGCCCGCTACAACCCGCACAGCGATACCTGGCAGTCGATCAGCACCGACGGCGCCCCGCAAGCCCGTTACGATCACCGCGTGGTCTGGACCGGCGGGGAAATGATTGTTTGGGGAGGGCGGATAGCCGGCTCCAGCTTCCTGGGCAGCGGGGGCCGCTACAACCCGACCAGCGACACCTGGACGGAGACCTGCAGCGAAGGCGCGCCCAGCCCGCGGGTCGGACACAGCGCGGTCTGGACCGGGGAGGTGATGATCGTCTGGGGAGGGCGTGATCCGGGCATTGTCAACACCGGCGCCATGTACCGGCCGGATACCGATTCCTGGGAGTCGACCGACACCGACAACGCGGCTTCGGTTCGTGATTGGCACGGTGCGGTCTGGACCGGCACGGAGATGCTGGTCTGGGGTGGCTACTGGCCGTTCTACCCGGCCGCCGGTGGTCGTTTCGATCCGGTGACCAATACTTGGTCGGAAATGACGGCGCTTAATGCGCCCCCGGGACGGGAATCCCACAGCATGGTCTGGACCGGAGAAGAGCTGCTGGTCTGGGGTGGCACGCGCGGCTCGGGCGGCGTGTTTGCCACCGGAGGTCGATACAGCCCCGGCCAGGATGCCTGGCAATCCATCAACGATCACAATGCCCCGCCACCGCGCAACAGCCATGTCAGCATCTGGACCGGCAGCGAGAAACTCATTTGGGGTGGCGACGGGTCCAACGGCTCGCGCTACGATCCGGTGCTCGATGCCTGGACTCACATGAGTACCATCGATGCGCCAGTGGGGCGGATTCGCGCAAGCGCAGTGTGGACCGGCACCGAAATGATCGTCTGGGGCGGCATCAGCGGAATCACGCGCAACTCCGGGGGTCGCTACAACCCGGCTGCCGATACCTGGCAGGCGACCTCGCTGGTCAACGCGCCGGCCGACCGGCAGTGGCACAGCGCGGTCTGGACCGGTGATCACATGATCGTCTGGGGTGGTTCCAACATCGAGATACTGGATGACGGGGGTTTGTATGATCCGGTCACCGACCATTGGCAGGAATTGGTCGGTGATGATCCGCCCTCCGAACGGGTCGAGCATACCGCGGTATGGACCGGCACCGAAATGCTGATCTGGGGAGGACGCACGCACTTGTCCGACCGGCTGAATTCAGGCGGGCGCTACAACCCCCTGACCCAGGCCTGGACGCCGACCAGCCTGGCCGATGTCCCGGATGGCCGCTATCACCACAGCGCGGTGTGGACAGGAGAGGAGCTGATCATCTGGTCGGGCAACGGCGGCGGCCATACCGGCGGCATCTACGATCCGGTCTCTGATTCCTGGCGCGCCACCTCGATGGACAATGTGCCGGTCTGGCGACAACGTGGCCAGGCGACGGTCTGGACCGGGTCCGAGATGATCGTCTGGGGTGGCTGGACCACGGCCCACATCACCGTCACCGGTGGCCGCTACGACCCGGTGACCGATACCTGGCGTGCCACCTCGATGCACGGCACGCCTGGGGCCCGTGACGGCGCCAGTGCGGTCTGGACCGGCAGCGAGATGGTGATCTGGGGTGGCCAGAACAGCGCGGTAGCGGTCTACGATCCGGATCTGCCGCCGGCTGCGCCGAGCTTGAGGCTGCTGTCTGCCGATCCTTCGCCCAGCCTGCCTGGCCAGCCTGTCATCATCATGGTCGAGGTATTCGACGAGTCCGGCCCGGCACCCGGCGATGGCCAGATGCTGATCTGGGCCGACAGCGGGGAAAGTTGCCTGGACGCAGGGCCGCCGTCTGCCGGAGAGCAAAGTGCAGTGTTTGCCTGCACGATCGAGTTTGCCACCGTCGGAGAGCGGCTGCTGGCAGCCGGTTTCAGCGGCTCGTCCAGCCATGATGATCTCGACAGCGGTGATGCCGTCTGGGTCCACCGGGTGGTCAGCGATCAGCAGTTCGCTGTTGGCGGGCATGCCACCGGCCTTGCCGGATCGGGGCTTGAGCTGCAGCTGAATCTGGCCGAGATTTTGCCGCTTTTCGCTGACGGCGGCTTCCAGTTTTCAAGCTTGCTGGATGATTCGGCGAGCTGGTCGATCAGCGTTCATCAACAGCCGTTCGGGCCGAATCAGACCTGCACCGTTGCGCCGCTGGCCGGCCAGATAGGCGGGGCCGATGTCGAGAATGTGCAGGTAAGCTGTCTGACCGACTACTACAGCGTCGGCGGAGAAGTCAGCGGTCTCGAGGGCACGGGCCTGATCCTGGAGCTCAACAACGCCCAGCCGCTGCCGATTGATTTGGATGGTCCGTTCGTCTTTCCCGCCGCCCTGGTCGGTGGTTCTGCCTACCTGGTCACCATTGTCGGCAGCCCGGTCGGACCTGCCCAGACCTGCACCCTGGCCAATGCCGGCGGATACCTCAACGGGGAGCCAGTCAACAATGTGCTGGCAAGCTGCGAAACCAACCTGTACCGGGTCGGCGGCATGGTGAGCGGACTCACCGGCCAGGGCCTGGTGCTTGACAACAATGACGAGGAACAGCGCGCCATTGGCGGCAATGGCAGCTTTCATTTTCCAACCCTGCACCCGGAAGGCACCGGCTACGATGTCAGCATTCTGACCCAGCCGGTCGAGCCGGCCCAGACCTGCTCGATAAAACAGGGGCAGGGTGAGGTTGGCATCGGCCATGTCACCTCGATTGCCGTGACCTGTCTGTCGGATGAATACGTGGTGACTGCCGAGGCTGGCGCCGGCGGCAGCGTGTTGCCCGATGGCGCGGTATTCGTTGCCTCAGGCCAGCCTGCCGAGTTCACGTTGACCCCCGATCCCGGCTTCGCGGTGATGTCGATCGAAGGCGATTGCGGCGGTGACTGGTCGGGTTCGACCTACCTCACGGCGCCGGTCGAGCAGGACTGCGGCTTCGAGGTCCGATTCGCATTGATTGGACCAACGGCTCTGAGGGTGCAGGTATCGCCAGGCTCCAGCTTCACCGATCGGCCCTTGAGCCCGGCCCTCGAAGTGCACGTGCTCGATGCCGAGGGTGAGCTGGTCAGCCATGATCATTTCACCGAGATCACGGTCCACCTGGTCGAGCATGACTCCGGGGCGCAGCTTGTCGGCACCCGGACCAGGACCGTAACCGCCGGCATTGCCCTGTTCGATGATTTGATGATCGCGCAGCCGGGTCTGGACTACCAGCTGCAGGTCGCGGACGAGAATCAGCTGCTGGAGGCTGACTACAGCGAGTTCTTCGACGTCGTGAGCGATGTGATTTTCGAGGATGGGTTCGAGTCTGAGTGATAAGCGTGGTCGGGAAATGGCCTGTTGCCGTGCCCCGGCAAATCAGCTTGCAGAGGCCTTGCCGTACCGAGAGTTGCCAGGGTGCTTGTCGTGATGGCGCAGTCGCAGTCAGCGCGCCAGCAACAAGGCAGTGACGACGGCCAGCGCCAGCGAGGCTTCGAAGCTGTAGCCCCACCACGGTCTGGAATGCCACTCGGCCATGGTGGAAATGGCGGTCATCCAGTCGACCACCAGAATGTATGCCAGAACACCAAAAACGAAACAGCCGGCGCAGATCAGGGGTTGCAAGGTGCTGAAACGCATGATGACCAGCAGGGTGAGGAGCGCCGGCAGGCCGATGGCAAAACCGGAGGTTATCAGCAAGTCCCACAGGAACAGTCCAATCCTGACCGAATCTCTGGCCAGAAACCAGTCCAGATAGGCTTTGGGCACCGCGAAGGCCATCGTATAACTCAATGCAATGACAGCAACGGCTGCCACCATCAGGCCGGCCAGTACGCAAAGTGCCACTTGAGTCGATTGTCTGCCCATCGCAACAGTCCTCCATCGAGTTTGTGCGGTTTCGCCCGACGCGAGAGTATGCGGCAACGAATCGGTGATGCAACCCGTGATCCGGCGCTTGCCAGTGCCTGCCGCCCGGCACCATGATTGCCTGATTCCTGTCCCGGATGCAAGTTTGCGGGCCCGCCCGATCGGCGGGCAAGTGGGATCGAGTAATATCAAGTCATGTGGTTATTGATTCTGGCGGGCGCGGTGGTCGGCTGGCTGTTGGGCGGCCTTGGCGGATTGGCAGTTGGTGGCCTGCTGGGTTTTTTCGCCGGTCGGGTGCTGCTGGAGTGGGCCCTGGCGATTGGTCGAAGCGGCTTGCAGGAACAGTTTCTGGATACGACTTTTGCCGTGATGGGGGCGGTCTGCAAGGCAGACGGTCGGGTCAGTCGCGAGGAGATACGACTTGCCGAGCGTTATTTCGACCTGCTCGCTCTGTCGAGCGAGCAGCGACAAGCGGCCCGGGAATCTTTCACCCGCGGCAAGTGCGTCGGTTTCGATCTTTACGGGGAGGTTCGGGCACTTATTAACCCGGCAGGTATGTAGATCACATTCAGGGCGTCAAGCAGGCCCCGAATCAAGGCGTCGCTCGCCGGCAATGGTGATTCCATTGGCAAGAGCGAGAACGCAGAGTCGGGGCCTGCTTGGCGCCCCTAACTGATTGAAT
>SKQS01000175.1 GCA_007118895.1 Wenzhouxiangella sp. | reverse complement strand
CGCAGTCTGACGAAAGCCACACTGCGGCCTGTCATTTAAATTCAATCAGTTAGGGGCGCCAAGCAGGCCCCGACTCTGCGTTCTCGCTCTTGCCAATGGAATCACCATTGCCGGCGAGCGATGCCTTGATTCGGGGCCTGCTTAGCGCCCTGAATGTGATCTACATACCTGCCGGGTTAATAACTCTGCACATGGAGAAAAATATGAAGAAGCGAAGCATTGGCAATTGGCTATTGGCTCTATTGCTTTTTGGCTCAGTTGCATCGGCCGACAACGATCTGGTGGTGGGTCCGGCCAGCGAATGGCCAGACTGGGTGCTTAACCAGTGCGGCCCATATTGCGTGGTGAAACTTGAACTCGATGGTGTAACCCTACGCTACATGGTCGCGCCTGAAGCCAATCAGTCCATGCTGTTCGGCAGATCACTTACGGATAGTCGTCGGCACCGCGCTCCTACGCACGAATCAAGGATCAGTGTCTATCCCATCGACGGGGTCAACCCGGTGGCCGGCCTGGCTAGTGATTGTCCATTTGATCCGGAGCACTACCCTTGGGAGGAAGGAGACTTGCTCTGGAAAGTCATTGAGTCCAACGGCACGGTGATGCGAGGGACTTATATTGGCGCTGGTAATCAGATCGTAGTTGTGACAGATGCTTCGGGTAATGTGGTCAGCACTGATATTGTCCCCGCTACGCCTCAACCCCCATCCGGTTCGGGAGATGGCGACGGCACCAATACAGACGACTGCTTTCCTGACGCGCCATTCTAATTAGTCAAGCTTTGTTGATCAGCCACCCGGCATTCATGATTGAATGCCGGGTCGATCACGAGTTACAAAGATCAATTCAGCGTACCCGCTCTGGACCAGTCGACCTGCGTACTGATCGAACGCTGGATCGGCCCGGCCGAGGCGTTTGTGGAGGTCTGATCACCTTACCTGCCAAGACAAAGGTAGATTGCAAGCAGGATCAGCCGGATTTCTGGTGACAAGGAAACACTTACCGACATGGTGCAGGTGGTCATTCCTGCCCAGCCAGTGTACGTTTGATGTCTTTCAACAACAGCACCAGGTGCAGCTCGTCAGTCGGGCTGGATTCGAATTCCGGGATCAGGTGCCGATAGAAGTCACGCGCCCGCTCGGACTCTGCATGGACCAGCAGGCCCCGACAACCGATCTGGTCGCTGATCGCAGCGGTGCGCCGCATGACGTCCTGCAACAAGCCTGTCCCGAGTCCCTGGCCTTCATGCCTGGTGTCGACTCCGAGCCTTGCCAGCAAGGCCACGGGCTGAGGGTACCGTCCACTGCCCTTGCGTAGTCTGGGCGACGCATCGGCAACCTCGATTCTTGCCATGGTCCATGCGTAGTAGGCAACTACCTCCCGGCTATCCGTCGGGGTGACCACGAAAACCTTGGTGATGCCGGATGCCGCAGACTGGCGAGCATGTCGCGTCAACCATTCGGTCTGCTCGCCTGAACGGCAGGAAAAGGCATGAAGCTCGTGTTGGTGATCGAGCAACGCCGGCCCCAGATAATTCACCCGCTAGCCCGGATTGTTAATGACCAGGACGTGATCAGCATAGCGTCAAGTCACTGACCGAACGGCGTCGAACGCTCCATCAATCGGCGCAAACCGGGCAGGTCTCTTGCCGGTCTATCGTTGATGGCTTCCCAGGCTTCCCGCGCTTCTTTGGGGAGGGCAAATCGATCCCGGTCGGCCAGCACCCGCTGGGCAGCAACGGTAAGACTGGCCTCGGCAAAATCCGTCAGATTACTGCCAGACGCCTTGACCGCCCGATCCACCAGACGGCGAACCTCGGATGTGGTGCGAAACTCGATTCTTTCTTCACGGGTTCGAGTGGTCATCGACATGGTCTAGCGTTGAAATCGCTTTTTCAGTGTACGGACACTGGCCGGACACTGTCAATGGCCAAACCTTCAGCTCGATGCTGCCGTCACATCGCCAGGCGCCGGATCAAGCGCCGGATCGGCCCGCGCAAAGCGCCCGAACTCGATTCAGAGTCCGATGTCGTGAAATGAACGAGAACAGCAGACCACAGAGACACAGAGGTAAAGGAGAAAAACCAGCTCTTGATCCTTCTCTGTGACCTCTATGCCTCTGTGGTGAAAAATCGGTTTTATTCCAGAGTAGTTTGGAGGCTCCCTATGGGTCCGCCTCGAACCCGTCGTGCCAGATCACGTCGTTGGTGCCAAGCAGTTCGACCTCGAACGGGGTGGCGAACGGGCTGATGTCGACTCGCAGCCGTGCCGAGCGCACCCCCGGGGCCTGCGGCTCGAACACCACGTCGATGCCGCAGACGTCATCGAAGAACAGCGGAACGCCGGTGCAGTTCTCAGTAGAGACTTCAAAATCGCCCGCTGCCAGGCCGGTGATGTTCAGGCCCAGCACTTCGAGGATTGCTTGGCCGGTGTTCTCGACCACCGCCATCTCAGGATCAGAGACATCGCCCACATCGATATCACCAAACTCTAGCCGGGCCGGCAATACCTCGACGGCAAGATCGGCACAGTCGATCAGCACATCGACCACGTCCCCGGCATCGATCTGGCCGGAACCGGCGGAAACAGTGCACCACTGGTCAGGGTCGAAGGGCTGGACCAGCACCGTGACGTTATAGCTGGACCCATGCGGCAGTTCGGTGTCAAACGTGAAGCTACCCTCGACGTTCACGGCCAGGTCGTCACCTCCGTTGTTCTGCAGCACCAGGCCGCTGCCGGCAAGGCCTGAGACCGTGCCACCAATGGTGTAGCCCGTTCGGTATGCGCCAATTCGTGCGCTGGCCAGCCCCCCTGCTTCAGCAAAATCCCCGCCGGCGATCAACGCGCCGTCGTAGACGGCCACGGCGAAGACCGAGTCGTTGACCCCGGTGCCCAAGGGGTCGGACAGGGCCGACCAGGCCGTGCCATCCCAGCGGGCGATGCGATTGACCGTTACCCCGCCGGCCTGGAGGAAGTTTCCACCGGCGATCAGTGCGCCGTCATGGACGGTCAGGGCGTTGACCGTGTCATTGAGCCCCGTGCCCGAGGGGCCGGACATGGGCAACCAGGCCGTGCCGTCCCAGCGAGCAGTGTGATGGACCGTCACCCCGCCGGCCTCGATGAAATCCCCGCCGGCGATCAGCGCACCGTCGTAGACGGTCAGGGCGTTGACCGTGTCATTGACCCCCGTGTCTGAGGGGCCGGACAGGGCCGACCAGGCCGTGCCGTCCCAGCTGCCAATCCGATTGACCGTCACCCCACCAGCCTCGGTGAAAAACCCGCCGACGATCAGTGCCCCATCGTAGGCGGTCAGGGCGTACACCGCACTGCTCACCCCCGTGCCCGAGGAGCCGGAAAGGGCCGACCAGGCCGCGCCGTCCCAGCGGGCCACGTGATTGACCGTCACCCCGCCGGCCGCGGTGAACCACCCGCCGGCGATCAGCGAGCCGTCATGGACGGCAAGGGCATAGACAGTGGGAATACCTGTGCCGGTGACCCCCGTGCCCGAGGGGCCGGACAGCGCCGACCAGGCCGTGCCGTCCCAGCTGGCAATCCGATTGACCGCCACCCCACCGGCCTGGAGGAAACTCCCGCCGACGATCAGCTCGCCGTCGTAGACGGTCAAGGCGAAGACCGTGTCATTGACCCCCGTGCCCGAGGGACCGGATACCGGCGACCAGGTCGTGCCGTCCCAGCGGGCAATGTGATTGACCGTCACCCCGCCGGCCTGGAGGAAATTACCGCCGGCGATCAACTCGCCATCGTAGACGGTCAGGGCCTTGACCGTGTCATAGAGCCCCGTGCCCGAAGGGCCGGGCAGCGGCGACCATGCCGTACCGTCCCAGCGGGCAATGTGATTGACTCTCACCCCGCCGGCCTCGATGAAATCCCCGCCAGCGATCAGCGCCCCGTCGTAGACGGTCAGGGCGTTGACCGTATCGTTGACCCCGGTGAGCGAGGGGCCGGACAGGGCCGACCAGGCCGTACCGTCCCAGCTGGCAATCCGATTGACCGTCACCACACCGGCCTCGGTGAAAAAACCGCCGACGATCAGCGCCCCATCGTAGTCGGTCAGGGCGAAAACCGTGCTGTTCACCCCCGTGCCCGAGGAGCCCGACAGGGCCGACCAGTCCGCGCCATCCCAGCGGGCAATGTAACTGGCAGTCACTCCACCGGCTTCGGTGAAGTTGCCGCCGGCGAACAGCGCACCATCATGGACGGTCAGGGCATAGACCGTGACAAAACCAGCGCCGTTGACTCCGGTGCCCGAGGGGCCGGACAGGGCCGACCAGGCCGTACCGTCCCAGCGGGCAATGCGATTGACCGTCACCCCACCAACCCCGGTGAAAAAACCGCCGACGATCAGCGCCCCGTCGTAGACGCTCAGCGCAAAGACCGTGCTATTCGTCCCCGTGCCCAGGGAGTCAGACAGGGCCAACCAGGCGGTGCCGTCCCAGCGGGCCACGTGATTCACCGTCACCCCACCGGCCTGGAGGAAATTCCCGCCAACGATCAGCTCGCCGTCGTAGACGGTCAGGGCGTTGACCGTGTTATTGACCCCCGTGCCCGAGGAGCCGGTGAGCGCCGACCAGGCCACACCGTCCCAGCGGGCAATGTGATTGACCGTCATCCCGCCGGCCTCGATGAAATTCCCACCGGCGATCAGTGCGTCGTCATAGACGGTCAGGGCAAAGACCGGGCCGTTGACCCCGGTACCCGAGGGGCCGGCCAAGGCCGACCAGGTTGTGCCGTCCCAGCGGATGATGCGATTGGCCCACTGATCACCGGCAGCCAAAAACTCTCCCGCGACGATCAGGTCGCCCTCGAACTCCACCATCGCCTGAACGGTCCAGTCAACGCCGGGCGAGAGAAACCAACCCGGCTGCCAGCCCGACGTGACCGCCCCTGAGCGCTGTTGCGCCAGCACCTGCCCATCCGCACTCTGGATCTGCCAGGTCCGAGTGCCCTGCTCAGGCGCCGGCGGCAGCGGCAGCAGGTTCATGGCCTGATCCAGGCGTTTGACGCCGCCCTGGGCCACGAAACGCCCGTGCTCATCCTCAAAACCTGGCTGTAGCGTCGCGGGAAGTGCCCCCGACCACTTCACCGCCACCTGCGGTCCATCGCTGCGTTCAACGGCCGGCAGCTCCATGATCGAAAACAGCGGGTCTTCGGCCATCAGCGCTTGCGGCATGCCGGCCAGCGTGAAGAGCAAAAAGATGCTCGCGATGAGTCGAGTCGGCTGGCTCATGGAACACTCCTGAATCCGAAGGGTATGCAGTTGGCCATGAAACGATGGTCCAACAGCCCGCTGGCGCGAGCCACGCGCTGAAACCGCATTCGCCGAACGACCATCAGGACCACGGCATCCACAGCGCAGGATGCTGCCGGGCAATCTTCGTGTTCTTTCATTGCTGTCCCCGAATCGCAATGCCGGAGGTTCAGAGGCCCATCCTGAGCCCCGCCCGGCATCGGCGGACCAAGCCACCTGATGACCAATTTGGCGCTGGCAACAAGCCCGCGCCCTGACTTGCGAGCATAACGCTCGGAAAAAGCCAACGCAAATGACCAGGCGGCGAGCGCATCCGGCATGGCCTTGGGGCGCAAGACGACCACGCTGCCCCACGTCCGGGACGACTGGATCTAGGCACTGCCTGCCAGCGCCCCCGACAGGCGCAGTGTCGATTGCATCCGCGATGTGGCGCAGACCCGCGGGCGCGGCGGGCATGGCCGCCAGGCGGTAGACTATCGGCCTGGCCCGGCGGGGTTAAGCTCCGCGGGCGCTGGATGACTGTGACCGCCTCGAGGGAGATAGGCTCATGCTGGAATGGATTGTTCGCACCAATGACCTGATCAACGGCATCGTCTGGGGACCGCCGTTCATGATTCTGCTGGTCGGGACCGGCGTCTACCTGACGGTTCGGCTGGGCTTTTTCCAGTTCACTCACTTGCGCCATGCCTGGCGGCACAGTTTCGGCCGGCTGTTCCGGCGCGATCTGGATACCGAAGCCGGCGCCATCTCGCCGTTTCAGGCGGTGACCTCGGCGATGGCGGCGACCATTGGGGTTGGCAATATCGCCGGGGTGGCCACCGCCATTGCCCTGGGTGGTCCGGGTGCGGTGTTCTGGATGTGGATGGTGGCGCTGGTCGGCATGGCGACCAAGATGGCCGAGGCCACGCTGGGCCTGAAATACCGCCATGTCGATGCCGACGGGCATGTCTCGGGCGGGGTGTTCTACTACATCGAGAAGGGTCTGGGTCCGAACTGGAAATGGCTGGCGATGATCTATGCCTTCCTGGCCGGGCTGGCCGCCTTCGGCATCGGCAACATGGTCCAGTCCAACACCATGGCACAGTCCATGGCCAGCGGCTTTGGCCTGCCGCACTGGGCGACCGGGGTGGCCGCGGTGGTCCTGGTCGGGCTGGTCACCCTGGGCGGGATCAGCCGCATTGCGGTCACTGCCGAGAAGATCGTGCCGATCATGGCGGTGGCCTACGTGGCCGGCTCGCTGGGGATTCTCGCCATCTACTTCACCGAGATCCCGGCGGCCTTCGCGCTGATTGTCCAAAGCGCCTTCCATCCGGCGCCGGCGGTCGGCGGCTTTGCCGGCGCAACGGTGGCCGCCTCGATCCGCTACGGCATTGCCCGCGGCATCTTCTCCAACGAGGCCGGCCTGGGCTCGGCCTCGATCGTCCATGCCCAGGCACGCAACACCCCGTTCCGCCAGGGTTTCTGGGGAGTGTGGGAAGTGTTCATCGACACCCTGGTGGTGTGCACGCTGACCGCGCTGGTGATCCTGGTCACCGGGGTGATGGCCAGCGGCCAGACCGGCGCCGATCTGACCTCGGCGGCGTTTTCCACCGGCCTGCCCGGGCCCGGTGGCTGGATCATCGTCATCGCCATCGTGTTCTTCGCCTACACCACCATGCTGACCTGGAACTTCTACGGCGAAAAGAGCTGGGAGTACCTGTTCGGGCGCCGGGTGGTGGTGCCCTACCGACTGCTTTTCCTGGTGTTCGTCTTCATCGGGGCGATCGGCGGGCTGGAGTTGGTCTGGGATGTGGCCGACACCTTCAACGGCCTGATGGCCGCGCCCAACCTGATCGCCCTGATCCTGCTCGGCGGGGTGATGGCGCGCGAGAAGCTCGATTATTTCAACCAGCTACGCGACCGCGCCGGCAGGATCGACAACAACAAGCGCGAATAGGCCATGACCGCGGAGACCGGCAATTCAGTTGACGCATCGCTGCTGGCGGTCGACGATCAGCCGGAGATCGGCCAGGCCCTGAAGCTGCTGCTGCGCCGCCAGGGCTGGTCGGTCACCCTGGCCCAGTCGCCGGCAGAAGCGCTCAAGCGGCTTAAGGAGCAGGACTTCGACCTGGTGCTGGCCGACCTCAACTACACCCGCGACACCACCTCCGGCCGCGAAGGCCTGGCGTTGATCGAAGCCATTGCCGACGGGCATCCGAACCTGCCGGTGGTGGCCATGACCGCCTGGGGATCGGTCGATATCGCGGTCACCGCGCTCAAGTCCGGGGCGGTCGATTTCATCGAAAAGCCCTGGGAAAACACCCGGCTGGTCAACATCGTGCGCACCCAGATCGAGCGCGCCCGGGCGCGCAACGATCAGCAGCGCTATCGCGAACTGGTTCGGCTGCAGCGCTCGTCCGAGGGCATCATCGCCGAGTCTCAGGCGATGCGCCGGATCCTGAAGATGGTCGAACGGGTCGCCCCAACCACCGCGACGGTGCTGATCACCGGTGAGAATGGCGTCGGCAAGGAAGTCATCGCCGACATGCTCCACCGCCATTCGCCGCGGGCCGAGCAGCCATTCGTGGCCATCAACATGGGCAGCGTGCCGGAGGAGTTGTTCGAAAGCGAGATGTTCGGCCACGAGCGCGGCGCCTTCACCGACGCCCACCAGGCCCGGGCCGGGCGTTTCGAGCTGGCCGATGGCGGTACACTGTTTCTTGACGAGATCGGCAATCTGCCGGCTGCACAGCAGGCCAAGCTGCTGCGCGTGCTGGAAACCGGCCATATCGAACGGGTCGGCGGCAGCCGCGAACGCCAGGTCGATGTGCGCGTGATCGCGGCAACCAACGCCGACCTGCCGGCCGAGGTCGAGGCCGGGCGCTTCCGGCGCGACCTGTACTTCCGGCTCAATACCATCGAGATCGCCATTCCGCCGCTGCGCGAACGCGTCGATGACATCGTGCCGCTGGCTCAGTATTTTCTCGACCGTCACGGCGCCCGGCACGGGCGAGCGCTCAGGCTGGATGAACAGGCGTTGGCCGCGCTAAGGAGTCACCACTGGCCGGGCAACGTGCGCGAACTCAGTCATGTAATCGAGCGCGGCGTGCTGCTCAGTCACGGCGAGCTCATCGATACCGACCAGCTGGGCCTGGCCGGCCCGGCGCCAGACGGCAATTCCGCCGCCGACCTGGTGATGCCGCTGGAAGAGGCCGAGAAGCTTTTGATCAAAAATGCCCTGAAGCGCTACGAGGGCGACGCCGAGAAGGCCGCCGCGGCGCTGGGCTTGAGCCGCAGCGCCTTTTACCGCCGTATGCAGAAGCACGGGGTCGGCGGCGACGGCAAGGACAAGG
>SKQS01000171.1 GCA_007118895.1 Wenzhouxiangella sp. | reverse complement strand
GTAGCCTGCTTCGGCATAACGACGGGCAATTGCCCGGCCGATATCGGAGGTTACCGCAAGGATCAGGGCTGTGGGCTGCGATTGGCTCATGACAGTGCCAGTCTATCGGACAACAGCGAGCGAAATCCACGGCATTGGTACTGCTCCCGCACGGCCATGAGCTGATCAAGTGCCGGGTACCCCTGGCGGATGTCATCGGCGCTGGCGCAGGCATCCTTGGCCAGGTAAATTCGGCCCTGGTGATCACGAACGATCGCGTCGAGTTCACGCAGCAGAGCCAGGCTGGCCTTGCTGGCCGGAAAATCCATGGCCAGGGTATAGCCGCGCATGGGAAACGATAGTGGGCCGGCCTGGTCGCCCAGCAGCTTGAGCACTGCCAGCATGGACCCCTGCCCGCTGCTGGCGGTCCGTTTGAGAATGGCCTCAAGCCCACGGGCACTGGATTCCAGCGGCAGCACGCACTGGTGCTGGATGAATCCACGTCTGCCGTACAGCCGGTTCCAGTTGGCCAGGGAGTCCAGCGGAAAGAAGTATGGCGCGATGCCGACCAGCTCTGACTGCGGCCGCCGTCTGCCCCGCCAGTGATAAAGGCGATTGAACAACCCCACGCTCCATCGATTGAGTAGCATGGACGGCGCGTGAATCGGCACCGGGCGCTGGCGCGGCCGCCAGTTCGCATTGGTTTGCTGATAGGCGCCCGGCAGACTTTCAACCTCTGCATGCTCACCGCCGAAAAACAGCGAGCGCCCGCGCGCACGAGCACCGGCCAGGCAGTCGATCCAGGCTACGGTGTAGCTGGTGGCGACACGAGACTCGAAACAGTCCATGATCTCGGCCAGATCGCGCGCAGCGACGGTGGTCTGGCGGATCCATCGGCTGGGCAGGCGCATCAGCCGGAAGGTCACGGTGAGGATGATACCGGTCAGCCCCATGCCGCCCAGGGTGGCGGCGAACAGCTCGGGATTGTTTTCGGCCGAGCAGTGATGAACCTGGCCGTCGCCGGTCAGCACCTCCATGTCGGTGACGAACCGCCCGAAGCCGCCGTCCTTGTGGTGATTCTTGCCGTGCACGTCGGTAGCAGCCATGCCGCCGATGCTGACCAGGCTGGTGCCGGGCACGACCGGGACGAACCAGCCGCGGGGAATGAGCAGGTCCAGCAGGTCAGCCAGCAACAGGCCGGCCTCGCAGCGAATTTGTCCATTGTCCAGATCGAGATCCAGAATGCGGTCGAGGTGGCCGGTGGCAACCGTCAGCTGAGAGTTGAGCGAGGCATCACCGTAACTTCGGCCGTTGCCGCGAGCAATGCAGGAGGTCGCGCGAGAAAGCAACTCGCCAAGTTCATCGACATATCGCGGGCTCGCCAGGCTCGTTTCGATGCGGGGATGATTGCCCCAGCCGGCGATGGGTGCTTTCATCGGCCGGCCACTCCGAACACGAAACGCCTGTCCAGTTGATACTTGATCACATAGCCGATGGTGAGCCCGATTACCGCGCCGGTATAGCGCCAGGCAGCAGTGCCGCCGTAGAAATCGAAGGCCCACTCGGTAAGCCAGAAGATCCCGGTGGTCGGAATCGCGGTCAACGAATACAGGCTGAACGTCCTGGAGTGCACGCCCAGCGTGGCGCGACCCTGATGAAAGATCCAGCGCCTGTCCAGCAGGTACTTGACGACCACCCCGACCAGGGTGCCTGCCGCCATGGCCGGAAAGATGGCATGCGGGCCGTGGTAGATCGAGAAGCTGATGATCTGGGCACCGATATTGGCCATCATGGCCATCACGGCGAATAGCCCATAGCGGATTGCGAGCACTTAGATGGCCGCCAGGAACATCAGCGCTGCCAGCACGGCAACGATCAGGCTCACCCGGTCCCGGACCGCGAAGACCACCGGATCATCATGCATGTCTCCGCGCTGGGTGGTCATCAGCATGTGGCAGAACCAGAACAGCACCAGCGCACAAATTCCCCACAGCAATTCGGGTCGGCTGTAAAGCGATACCACCGCCTCGCTGTTCAGATACAGGGTGAGAATGACCACGGCGCTGAACGCCGCACCCGCTCCCAGCGCGCGCAGCATCGGCAGATCGCCGACCCGGTAGCCACGTCCGCTGGCAGTTTCGCGTTCGTCGGCAACCGCGCCCTGCAGCTCGGCGTTGCGTTTGACCACTGCCAGAGCGAGAAAGGTGAATATGGAAAAAGCCAGCAACCATTCAGAGACAACGATTCCGGCGGCCAGTCCACCGGCCACGATGCGCAGGGTATAGAGCCCAGCCAGAGTGAAGATATCCACCAGCACCAGCCGCTTCAGTACCAGCGAATACAAGGTGGTCAGCAGCAGGTAAGCCAACAGCAGCAGCAGAAAACCGCTGCCGACCAGCACCGCGAGAGCCAGCCCCGCGCCCATCAGCAAGGGGGAGACAAAGATCCCGGCAAGCAACGACAGCCGGCCGCTGGCAAACGGCCGCAGGTGCTTTCGCGGATGCTCGCGATCATGGGGCAGATCGAGCAGGTCATTGAGCACATACACGCCCGAAGCGCTGAGACACAGGCTGATGAATGCCAGCACTCCCGCCACCCACAGCAGTGGGTCGGTGGCGTGGGCGGTGACCAGCGGCACGAAAACCAGCAGGTTCTTCAGCCACTGACGTGGACGGATCGCCTCCAGCAAGGCAGGCAGTGACGAGGCTTTGATGTTGTGAACGGTAACCTTCGGATGACTGTTCTCGAGTTTTTTTGCCAGGCGTGGCGAGGCATTGAACGCGTGAGCCTGGCCGGCGGCCTGCCAGACCGGTAAATCCGGCCAGTCATTGCCCACGTAGTCGAACCCCTTTTCGCCAAAGGTTTCGATCAAACGATCACGCTTGTTGCCGGCAGCATTGTTGACTTGACCGTCGGAGGCGAACCCTGCGCTGATGAAAGGCAGATGCGCGACCAGCGGGGCAACCAGCGAATGATCGGAGGCCGAGGCGAGATGAATGGCGCGACCTCGCTCACGCTCCGCTTTGAGCCAGGAAATGAGTGTCCGGTTCAGCGGCAAAGTCGAAACGTCCAGCTCCGTCCTGGCCGCTACCTGGCGTTTGAGGTTGGCCTTGCCGCGCAACAGCCACAATGGCAGCGCTACCGCCAGCCAGGGACGGCGCTTAAGCAGCTCGAGCGTGGATTCGAGCAGCAGATCGGTCTGCAACAGCGTGCCGTCGATATCGACGACAAGCGGCCTTGCGCTGGCCTGCTCGCTTTCCCTCACCTGCCCGCCCTTTGACAAGGCCGATCACTGGACCGGGCAGCGTCACCTGATTTCATTCTTCGCATTGTCCTGCCTGAACCAATGTCGATCAAGCTCCGAATACCTGTAAACGAAAACCCAGGCTTTCGGAGTCACATGACATGTATCCCCGTGACGATCAGGGCTCTATGTTGCCGCAGACCGCGCCATACCGTGCAGGGGCTTTGGCGCAAATCGGCCTGATCGTTATTGTCAGAGTCATGAGGATACCTTGAAGCCGGTCACTGATTTCGCCCCAATCTTGCGTATTTGTCTGGAAATTGACCCTAGACCTCTGATTGACAATCGTTTTATCATTGCGGGAGCTGTTTGCCTGTGGCGGGTGCCGTGCCTGGACACCGCCCTGCCAACGGCTTGTGATCGGCCCGATTGGGGCTACAATGGTCAGCAGACCCTCAAGTTTTCGGTCAGGTCGCGCGCCAGCGGCGCTGCCGCCAAGGAGTACGAGACGGATGTACGCACAATCGACCCCCACAATGCGCCTGACCGGACTGGCCCGGCGCCTGGTCGAGCAGGGACTGATGGCCGAGGAGCAGGCTGCCGAGGCGCTGGCCAAGGCTGGCGAGAAGGGCCGGACCTTCACCAGTCACCTGGTTCGCGAGCGCGCCATCGACGCCCTGGGCTTTGCCCATGTCGCCTCCGAGGACTTCGGCCTGCCGCTGATCGATCTCGGGGCAGTGAACCTGAATCATGCCCCGACCGACCTGGTCAAGGAAGAACTGCTGCGCAAGCACCTGATCGTACCGCTGGTCAAGCGCGGCAAGCGCCTGTTCGTGGCTACTGCCGACCCCGGCAACAAGGCCGGTCTGGACGAGATCGCCTTTTCCACCGGTTTGAGTGTGGAAGCGGTGCTGACACCCTTCAATGCCATCGAGGCCGGGATCGATCGCGCCCTGGCCGGCTCCACCCAGGCATTCGACGACCTCACCGAGGGTGAGGATGACCTGGAAAACTTAAGCTTCGATGCCGGCGAGAAGGAAGAGGATAAGGCCGATGCATCCGGCGCCGACGACGCGCCGGTGGTGCGTTTCGTCAACAAGATCCTGATCGATGCAGTCCGCAAGGATGCCTCCGACATCCACTTCGAGCCCTACGAGGACCAGTACCGGGTGCGTTTTCGCATCGACGGGGTGCTCGCCACGCAGGTCCGGCCGCCGATCCGCATGGCACCACGCCTGGCCGCCCGCCTGAAGGTCATGGCCAGCCTGGACATCGCCGAACGCCGCGTACCGCAGGATGGTCGCATCAAGCTCAACCTGGCCAAGGGCCGGGCGATCGACTTTCGTGTCTCGACCTGCCCGACCCTGTTCGGCGAGAAGATCGTGCTGCGTATCCTGGATTCCTCCGGCGCCTACCTGGGCCCGGAAAAGCTCGGCTTCGAGCCGGATCAGCAGCAGCATTACCTGGAGGCCATCTCCAAACCCTACGGCATGGTGCTGGTTACCGGCCCGACCGGGTCGGGTAAGACGGTCAGCCTGTATACCGCGCTGGGCATCCTCAACGAGGAAGGCCGCAACATTTCCACCGTCGAGGATCCGGTGGAAATCCGCATGAAAGGAATCAACCAGGTCCAGCAGAACACCAAGCAGGGTCTGACCTTCGCCATTGCCCTGCGCGCCTTTCTACGCCAGGATCCGGACGTGATCATGGTGGGGGAAATCCGCGATCTGGAAACCGCAGAAATTGCCATCAAGGCGGCCCAGACCGGTCACCTGGTGCTCTCCACCCTGCACACCAACGATGCGCCGCAGTCCATCACCCGCCTGGCCAACATGGGCGTGCCGTCCTACAACATCGTCTCCGCGGTTCACCTGGTGCTGGCGCAGCGACTGGCCAGAACCCTGCACAAGTGCAAGAAGCCGGAAGAGCACCTGCCAGATGAGGCCCTGCTGAAGCTCGGCTACACCGAGGCCGAAATCGAGCAGGGCATGAAACTCTACCAGGCCGTCGGCTGCGACCAGTGCAACGAGGGCTACAAGGGGCGTACCGGCATCTTCCAGGTCATGCCGATTTCCGAGGAAATGGAGCAGATCATCCTGACCGAGGCCTCGGCGCTGGAACTGGGCCGCCAGGCCGAGCGCGAAGGCATCAACGACCTGCGGCGCTCGGCGCTGAACAAGGTCAAGGCCGGCATCACCAGCCTGACGGAAATCAACCGCGTGACCAAGGATTGACCACCGAATGGAACCGGGCCTTGTAATCCGACGGCATTGCGTGGAAAATCACGACATTACGAAAAACTTCTCCACCAACACGTATCTGGTGGAATGAACTTCAAGGGTTTACCAGTTACTGGCCACGTACGGTCGGTGCGGCAGGAGCAGCGTTGACATGGCGACCACCAAGGAACAGCTCGAAACCTTCATCTGGGAAGGCAAGGACAAGCGCGGGGTAAGGCTCAAGGGCGAGAAAGCCGGGCGCAATCCCAACCTGATCAAGGCCGAGCTGCGCAAGCAGGGGATCATACCCTCGCGCATCCGCAAGAAGCCCAAGCCGCTGTTCGGCGGCGCCGGCAAGCGCATCACGCCCAAGGATATCGCGATCTTCTCGCGCCAGCTCGCGACCATGCTGACCTCAGGGATACCGCTAGTACAGTCATTTTCCATCATCGCTGCAGCGGCCGAGAACCCGCGCCTGAAGAAGCTGATCAACGATATCCGTACCGATGTCGAGTCCGGCTCCACCCTGGCCGAGTCGCTGGCCAAGCACCCGCTTTACTTCGACGAACTCTACGTCAACCTGGTTGAGTCCGGCGAGTCGGCCGGTGTGCTCGACCAGGTTCTGGACTCGATTGCCAGCTACAAGGAGCGCATCGAGTCGATCAAGGGCAAGGTGAAAAAAGCACTGTTCTACCCGGCCACCGTGGTCGCCGTGGCCATCGCGGTTACCGCAATCCTGCTGATTGTGGTGATTCCGCAGTTCGAGGATATCTTTCGGAGCTTCGGCGCCGACCTGCCGGCCTTTACCCGCATGGTGATCGATGCCTCGGAGTTCATGCAATCTTACGGCTGGCTGGTGCTGCTCGGCATGGGTGCCGCCATCTACGGCATGATTCAGCTGAAGAAGCGCAACAAGAAGTTCGCCCATACCCTGGATCGGATTTCTTTGAAGATTCCAGTAGTCGGCCCAGTTCTGGAGAAGTCGGCCCTCGCGCGTTTTGCCAGCACGCTGGCAACTACCTTTGCCGCCGGCGTGCCGCTGGTCGATGCGCTCAAGACCGTGGCCGGCGCCACCGGTAACGTGGTCTACGAGGAGGCGGTGATGCGCATCCGTGACGATGTTTCGACCGGCCACCAGCTGCAGCTGGCCATGCAGCAGACCGGGCTGTTCCCGCCGATGCTGATCCAGATGACCGCGATCGGCGAGGAGGCCGGCTCGCTGGACGCCATGCTGCTTAAGGTTGCCAACTTCTACGAGGAAGAGGTCAACAATACCGTCGATGCGCTGTCCAGCCTGCTCGAGCCGATCATCATCATTTTCATCGGTGTGGTCGTCGGCGGCATGGTGATCGCCATGTATCTGCCGATCTTCCAGATGGCGGCGGTGATGTAGGGTCGCCGTTGACGACCCTGGAAAGAGGGGAAACTGGTGAGATTTGAGGTTTGAGGTTTAAGGTTTAAGGGTTAAGGGGTGGACTTGATGTGGCAACCTGCTGCCCGGAACGAAGGAACGTTATACGCTGGCCTGCCGGGCATCCGGTCGGCTCCTCAGGGAGCCTCCTGCAGCACGGTGCAGCAGGATAGACACCAGGTTTCTTGAGGGAATAAAATTTTGAATTTTGTGGATTATCTGAATGCCCTGCATCCGGCGGTTCTTTTGACCGCCGTTTTCGTTTTCGGCCTGCTGGTTGGCTCGTTTCTGAACGTGGTCATTCTGCGGCTGCCGAAGCGGCTGATGCACGACTGGCGCTGCCAGTGTCGCGAATTGCTGGGAATGGAAGGTGGCGACGAGCCCGAGCCGCCCGGGCTGGTGGTCAAGCGATCGCACTGCCCCGATTGCGGTGCAACCATCCGCGCTCGCGACAATATCCCGGTGTTGAGCTGGCTGCTGCTTCGCGGCCGTTGTCGCGACTGCGGCACCCGAATCTCGTTTCGCTATCCGCTGGTCGAGCTGGCCACGGCCTTGCTGTCGGTGGCAGTGATCTGGCATTTCGGAATTTCGCCGGAAGGGCTGGGCGCGCTGGTGCTGACGTGGGCTTTGATCGCCGCCACCGGAATAGATTTCGATCACCAGCTGTTGCCGGACCAGATCACTCTGCCACTGATGTGGCTTGGCCTGTTCCTGAATCTCTGGCTGGGGCTGTTCGCCAGCCTGGAAGAGGCCGTGATTGGCGCGCTGGCCGGTTATCTGACTCTTTGGTCGGTATTTCACCTGTTCAAGCTGATCACCGGCAAGGAGGGCATGGGCTACGGCGATTTCAAGCTGCTGGCTGCCCTTGGCGCCTGGCTGGGCTGGCATGTGCTGCCGCTGATCATCCTGCTGGCCGCGCTGGTCGGTACGGTGGTCGGCGTTGCGCTGATGATCCTGGCCCGCCACGGCCGCAACGTGCCGATTGCTTTTGGTCCCTACCTGGCCGCCGCCGGCTGGATTGCGCTGATTTGGGGTGATCGTATCGTCGATTTCTGGTTGTATCTTTGAATAGAACAATGACCCGCCCTGCCCTGGTCGTTCTGACCGGGGGTATTGCCTCCGGAAAAACCGCTGTCTCCGACCGTTTTACCGCGCTGGGCGTGCCGGTCATAGATACTGACGTGCTGGCCCGCGAGGTGGTCGCGCCGGGCAGCGAGGGGCTGGCCGAGGTGGCAAAGGTATTCGGGCAACAGGCCCTGGATGACCAGGGGCGGCTGGACCGGGCCTGGATGCGCAGCCACGTGTTTTCCGATGACAAGGCCCGCCGACGCCTGGAATCCATCCTGCATCCGCGCATCGCCGATCGTGCCCGTCAGGCCATCGCGGAACATCGCGATGCGGTCTACGTGCTGCTGGTGGTGCCCCTGCTGGTTGAAAGCGGGCTTTTCGCCGATGCCGACCGGGTGCTGGTAGTCGACGTGCCGGAGTCAGTGCAGATACAGCGATTGATGGCCCGCGACGGCGCCGATGCCGACCAGGCCCGGGCCATGCTGAATGCCCAGACCAGCCGCCAGCAGCGCCTGGCAGTCGCAGACGAGGTGATCGACAACAGCGGCGACCTGGCCGCGCTGGATGCGCGTGTGGCGGACTTGCATCGGCAGTTTGTTGGCGAGTTCTTTTCACGCTGAAAGTCGCGGAGTCATGTGAGGGGCTGGCGGGCCGGGGGCGGTGGGAGACGGGGCGGTTTCCGGTTTCCGGTTTCCGG
>SKQS01000052.1 GCA_007118895.1 Wenzhouxiangella sp. | reverse complement strand
TGCGGCTTGTGCGCTTGCGCACAAGAAGCGAAGGCGGAGTGCCGTTGCACGTGCCAGGCGAAGGAACGATAAGCGCGTGACGGCTACTGTCACTCGGGTCGCAGCGCAGGCAACGCAAGCGTGCCGGTTTGCCGCAGGCAAGAAGGCACGCTGGAGCGCCGTCAAGCGCGTGCACGATCTGCGGCTTTTGAGACTGAAACGCGCTCCGCACAGAGTTATTCAGAGCCTCCCTAGCGCTGCGAAGAACTTCTTCAGCGTTTTTTCACTGTTTTTGAAAGTCCTGACGGTGCTTCCGATCCAGGATGTCTCCCATGCCGACCGGCTGCCGAGATAACGCAACCGACGGCCTTCATCCGAAACGAAACGAGGAGCAAGAACAGTGAAACTTTCAATCCAATCATCCTGCCGCAAGCTGCAGCACCTGACTACCACCATGCTGCTGGGCGGCATCATGTTCACCGCATCGGCCATGGCTCATGGCGGCGGCTCAACCCATCAGTCGGACGACCTGGAGCATCTGTGCCTGCTGGCGGCCATGCTCGGCGCGTCCGTGTCCGAGGGCTGCGGCCAGGTGCCGGTCGTAGAGGATCCCGGCCTCAGTCCGGAAACCATCGCCGACCTCGAAGACCTCTATCGCGCAGTCGCTCCCTTCTACAACTATGATGTGGCGCTGGCATCCGGCTGGAACGTGGCCATCAGCGACTGCGTGGAAAGTCCGATGGGCGGCATGGGCTATCACTACGCCAATATCTCGCAGCTTGGCAACGGAGGCAAGCTGTCGCTGCTCCGGCCCGAGGCCCTGCTCTACATCCCGCGCGAGGATGGCTCCATGGAGTTCGTCGGCGTCGAGTACATCATCCCGGAGGCCGACTGGCCCTACCTCGACGCCCCGGTCTTTCTAGAGCAGCATCTGCACTTCAATCCGCACGTAGGGATCTGGGCACTGCACGTGTGGATCGCCCGCTTCAACCCGGAAGGTATCTTTGCCGACTGGAACCCCGAAGTCTCCTGCGCCTTCGCGCCCGACTGAGGGTCCGGCCCCGGTCTTTCACCGGCGCCAGCGAGCGATGAACCCGCCTGCACGGCGGGTTCATCATTCCAAAGGCAGGCATGCCATCGTCACCACAAAGGCGTAGGATGAAGAGGTGCCAATCAGGAATCACAACCATGTCCGACCATGTCTACAAACACATCACCCTGACCGGATCATCCACCCGCAGCATCGAGGACGCCGTTCAGAACGCGCTTTCGCGGGCTTCTGCGACGGTCAAGAACATGCGCTGGTTTCAGGTTACCGACACCCGCGGCCACATCGAAAACAACCAGATTGCCCACTGGCAGGTGACGCTGGAAGTCGGTTTTACGCTGGAGCCTTGACCAGACGGCTTAGCGGGCTGATTCTTCCTCAGCCTGACCGAATACCGGCAGGGGGACGTGGAGCAAACCGCAGATGGCACGCATCAGCTCGGCCTCGGCCAGCACTATCTCGCCATCGTGCATCACGCAGCGAGCCAGTGCGGTAACCAGCTTCTGCTTTTCAGAGGGCTTTAGACTGTCGAGCACCTTCAGCGCCTGATCAAGCTCTTCGTGCCACTGCCTCACCTCGGGCATGGCCTCTATAGCGCCGGCCCAGTCATCAGTCGTGGCGGCCTCGAACGCCGAGCGCGCCTGTTCCGGATGATCGGGATGGCCATGGGCGGCAAGCACTGAGATTACCGTGGCCGCTTGTCCTGCCAGTTTCTCCAGCTTTTTTCGCCCGCCTGGCTGCACCCGCTCCGGATGCAGCGCATCCTCGATGTGCCTGCCGGCCAGGCGTGCCAGCGACCACTCGAACACATCGATCTGACCATCAGCCTGGATCAGCTGCTCGATCAGCGCCATCAGCTCAAGCAGCTCGCGCTCGGGACGCTTGCGCAGGCTGGGAAAGACAATCTCCAGCAGCGGCAGGCGCTGTTCGGCCGCAAGCTCCGGACAGGCCTGGCGCAAGGCGCGCACCTGGCGCTCGCTTTCTTCCCCGAGCTGCCGGGTGATCATCAGCAGCTGCTCTTCGCGGGTATCGGGATCGTTGCTGAGCAGCAGGTAGCAGACTGTCTCCATCGCCCACTCGTCGGAATGGGCGGCCCGTTCCAGGGGCTTGGGGATCGCCGCGGCCAGCGCGGCGGCAATGAAGACCTGGTTGAGCCCCGGCTGACCGATCTGTTCTGCGAGGTTCTCCGGATCCAGCGGCAGACCACCGGGACCACGCTTTCTCTCCTCGGCAGCTTCGGCCTGCTCGGCCTCGGCCTCGGCCTTGCGCGCCTGGGCGTGGCGATCAAGCTGTTCGGCAATGCGCTTGAATTCCTCTGGCTCGAAGTTCGGATCGATGGCGCGAATGCGCTCTTCCAGCGGCGGGTGGGTCGCGAACATCTGCCGGCCCATGCCGCGGGCGAACAGCATGTGGCCGACTTCCTCGGAATCGGTGGTCATGAAAGATCCTGCATACAGGGCGCCGATCTTTTTCAGCGCGCCTGAGATGCCGTCCGGATGCCGGGTGAACTGCACGGCCGAGGCATCGGCCAGAAACTCGCGCTGGCGCGAGACAGCCGACTTGATCCAGCGGCCGAAGAACAGGCCGATGTAGCCGACCAGCATCACGGCCAGACCGATCGCGACCGCCGGTGCGGCGCTGCGACTGTCCCGGGCATAACGGGCCGAAAACAGAAGCCGTCGACCGATGATGGCAATGACCAGGATGCCGAACAGAAAGCCGACCAGGCGAATGTTCAGCCGCATGTCGCCGTTTAAAACATGACTGAATTCGTGTGCGATCACGCCCTGCAGCTCGTCGCGATCGAGGTGCTCGAGGGTGCCGCGGGTGACCGCTACCGCCGCGTCGGCAGGAGAATAGCCGGCGGCAAAGGCATTGATGCCCTGCTCGTGTTCGAGCACATAGACCTCGGGCACCGGCACGCCCGAGGCTATTGCCATTTCCTCAACCACGTTGCGCAGCCGGCGGCGCAATGGATCGGTGGTGCCCGGCTCGACCAGCACCCCACCAAGAGATCTGGCGACCTCGCCACCACCGCCGCGCAGCTGCATGGCACGAAACATGCTGGCCAGCCCGATGATCGCGCCGGTGATGAAACTGGCCCCGATCATCAGCCCGACATCGGGACCGACGGTAAACAGGATGACCAGGTTGACCGCGGCGATGATTCCAATCACTGCCAGCGAAAACAGGAACACCAGAAACTTGGTCTGGCGTCGGGCGCGGTCCTGATGCTCGAAGAAATTCATGGCTCAAATCTCAAACCAGCGAAAGAGACAGCACTGAATTGCTGTCCCTTTGCATCGATCCAGCGATCTGAAACGGATGATCAGCCGAAGCTGACCTTGACCGCTTCCCGCTTGGCCGGGTCCTCGATATCGAGCAACTGCGCCGGCTGGAAGCTGAACATGCCGGCAATGATGTTGTTCGGGAAACTCTCACGCAGGATGTTGTAACTCATCACCGAGTCATTGAAAGCCTGGCGGGCAAAAGCCACCTTGTTCTCGGTACTGGTCAGCTCCTCGGAAAGCTGCATCATGTTCTGGTTGGCCTTGAGGTCGGGATAGTTCTCAGACAGCGCAAACAGTCGCCCCAGAGCACCGGACAGCCCCTGCTCGGACTCGTTGAGCTTGCGCACCGCGTCCGGGTCGCCCGGATCGGCCGAGGCCTGCTTGAGATTGCTGACTGCGCTGTTGCGCGCGCGGATAACGGCCTCCAGGGTCTCGCGCTCGTGGCTCATGTACTTCTTGGCGACCTCGACCAGGTTCGGGATCAGATCGTAGCGCCGGGTCAACTGCACATCGATCTGGGCGAAGGCGTTCTTGTAGCGGTTTCTCGACGCAACGAGACGGTTGTAGATCATCACCACGAAGCCCAACAGGGCGACGATCACGACCAGAAGAATAATCCACTCCATTTTTTGGAACTCCCTGAAATCAGACGCCAAAGTTTACCGCAATGAAAGCCCCATGCCTACGCTGACGATCCGGCATTGACGGCTTGCTCAATCTGTATTATCGTATTGATACAGTAATACATGGATCTGGTCGTGCTGTTTGACATCAATCCGCACTCGGGCGTACCGCTGTATCGACAGATCCTCGAGCAGGTCAGGCGCCTGGTCAGCAGCGGTCAATTACAACCTGGAGATGAATTGCCCTCGGTGCGCGAAGTGGCTCGGGAACACGCGATCAACCCGATGACGGTTTCCAGGGCCTACAGCCTGATGGAGGCCGAGGGCCTGGTGGAACGTCAGCGCGGCAAACCAATGCGAATCCGCGCCGGCGAGCAATCGGCCGATGACCGTCTCGAACAGATCGAAGCGCTGCTCGAGCGCCTGGTTCTGGCCGCCCGACAACTCGACATACCCGACCAGACCCTGATCCAGGCCGTCTCCAAAAAGCTTCAAGGACCCAAGACATGACTACCGCCGCCATCGAGATCCAAAACCTGAGTCTCCACTACGGCCGACAGGCAGCGCTGGACAGGATCAGCGCCGAGGCTCGGGCTGGCGACATCATCGGCCTGGTCGGCCGCAACGGCGCCGGCAAGACCACCCTGCTGGAAGCGCTGGTCGGCCTGCGCCTGGCCGATACAGGCCAGGTCCGGGTACTGGGACAGCCGGCGGACCAGCTGAACGCCCGGGCACGGGAGCGAATCGGCCTGGTGTTCCAGGAAGACGAGCTGTTCGACTGGATGCCGGTCTGGCGCCATGTCGATCTGGTTTCAGGCTTTTATTCCAACTGGCAAGAAGACCGGGTCGACGAGCTGCTTCGCAGCTGGGCGATACCTGCCGACAAGCGCGTCGGCACCCTGTCGCGCGGGCAGCGCCAGATGCTGGCCATTGCGCTGGCGCTGGGTCACGATCCGGAAATACTGCTGCTGGATGAGCCAGTGTCGGCGCTGGACCCGGTGGCCAGGCGGGATTTTCTGAGCCGACTGGTGGATCTGGCCTGCGACAGCGCGCGCACGATCATTTTCTCCACCCACCTGATCGGGGACCTGGAAACCATCACCAATCGGCTGTGGCTGCTCAGCCGCGGTCGTTTGCTGATCGACGGCGAAACCGACCTGCTGCGCGAGCACACCCGGCGCCTCAAGATTCAGGCCCGATCCGAACTGCCGGCCACGCTGGGCCTGGCTGGCACCCTGCGCGAGCGCATCGACAAGCGCAGCGCCGAGGTCATCATCAGCACTGCCGAGCAACCGGACCGACGAGACATCGAGGCCAGGCTGGATGCGCGCGTCGAAATCGAGCATCTCGGGCTGGAGGCGCTGTGCCTGGAGTACCTGTCATGAGGCCGATGACCACGCGCACCATCAGCCTGTTTATCGGCGTATTGGGTCTGCATACGCTGGCGGTTTTCATCCTGCTGATCGCCGCCTTCTGGGTGCATGACAGCGTCGGTCACGGCCCGGTGGTCTGGCTGGGCTGGCCGCTGTCTATGGCAGTCGCAGGTTGCCTGGGCGCAGAGCTGAAACTGCTGGCCGGATCCCGATGGCATCGGATGCTGCCGCAGGCTCAGCTGCGCCTGGTCCAGTCTTCGGCGCTGATCCTGCTGGTCGCGCTGATGCCGGTATTGTTGATGGCGACAGCCCAGCCATCGGCGCTGATCACGTTGACCGCCGGGCTGGCCCTTACTCTGCTGGCCGCGCTTACCGGGCTGCTGCTGGGCAGCAACGGCATCATGTGGCTGGCGCTGGCGCTGGTCTTCATGAGCACCTTCGGCCAATCCGGCTTGCCCGGCCTGTTGATGGCGCCGTCGGTTGCCCTTGGCGCCTTGCTGGTCGTCTCGATACTGCTTTTCTGGGCCTGGCACCAGATCTTTGCCGGCGGCGCCGAATCGGCAAAGGGGTTCCGCTTCAAGGCCTGGCTGCAAAACCAGCCGCAACGGATGACCGGCTGGCCGGTACTGACCATGAGCGTCGGCCTGTGGTTGATACTGGTGGCCGTGATGCTTGGCCCTGACGCGTCGTTATCCTGGCCATTGACCGCAAGCCAGTTCGGCACCTTGATCTATCGGCTGACCCTTGTCAGCTGCATGCTGATCGCCACGATAGGTCTGCAGGAAATGCTGCAATACCGTCAACGCATGCGGCGGCTGCTGATGCTGCCGGGAAATGACCGCGACAGACTGCGACGCGGCGCGGAGCGAGACCTGTTGCTGCTGACTGCCCTGCTGGGCTGGCTGCCGATCGCCGGCGTAATGCTACTGGCCATGTACTCGGGCCAGACCAGCATCGGGCTGACGATGAAAACCGCGCTGGCGGTGGCCAGCCAACTGCTGATCCTGGCCCTGGCAATGCGAGTGGTTGCCAGTCGGGACGGCGGTGTCGTGCTGACCGCGCTGGCCGCACTTTTCGTCCTTGCCGTTATGCTGCCGATTGTGCTTTTCGGCGTGCCAGCCGAGGAGCAACTGCCCGCCTGGGCCTGGGGATACCTGTTTTGCCTGCTGGCCACAGCCGGCGGTGTCTACATCAATGTCCGCGCTGCCTGGCGCCGGCTCTCACTGGAACCGATCGACCACTGGTTGCTGGTACGCCTGGCCAGGCAGCAGTGGACCAGCGGCCGCTGAAGCTTTCAACCCGACTTCAGCGCCTGCTCCAGCCTGGCCCAGGTATCGCGCAAGGTAACGGCGCGGTTGAAGATGGGTTGGTCCGGCCGGCTGGCCGGGTCCGGGACGAAGTAGCCTAAGCGTTCGAACTGGCAAAAGTCGTCTGGTGCTGCTTTCTCCAGCCCCGGTTCCAGCCAGGCTTCGTTCAGGGTCTCCAGCGAGTCGGGGTTGATATGATCGACAAAATCGACCTCCTTGTCCGCTGACGGGTTGGGCACCCGAAACAGGCGATCGTACAGACGCACTTCAGCCTTGACCCCGTGCTCGGCCGATACCCAGTGGATGGTGCCCTTGACCTTGCGATCTGCACCGGGCTGGCCGGAGCGGGATTCGGGATCGAAGCTGCAGCGCAGCTCGACCACGTTGCCGGCAGCGTCCTTGATCACCTCGTCACACCGGATGATGAAGGCATTGCGCAGCCGGACCTCTCCACCGGGCTTGAGGCGAAAGAACTTGCGCGGAGCCTGCTCGAGAAAGTCATCCTGCTCAATCCAGATTTCACGGCTGATCGGCACCTGACGATTGCCCTGCCCGGGATCCTGCGGATGATTGGCCGCTTCCAGCCACTCCACTTCGCCTTCAGGAAAGTTGGTCAGCACCACCTTGAGCGGCCGCAGGACCGCCATCCGGCGTGGCGCACGTACGTTCAGATCATCGCGCAAATTGCGCTCCAGCACCCCGAACGGGATCACGCTTTCGGACTTTGTCACGCCGATTTCGGTGCAGAAATTTCGAATCGACTCAGGGGTGAATCCACGCCGACGAAGTCCGGCCAGGGTCGGCATACGCGGATCATCCCAGCCGTCGACATGACCTTCTTCGACCAGGCGGGTCAGGCGGCGCTTGGAGAGCACGGTAAAGTCGATATTGAGACGGGCAAACTCGATCTGATGCGGGCGCGAAGGCACCGGCAGATGCTCGACCAGCCAGTCATACAGCGGCCGGTGGTCTTCGAACTCCAGCGTGCACAACGAGTGAGTGATGTGCTCGATGGCATCGGACTGGCCGTGGGCGAAGTCATAGCTGGGATAGATGCACCAGGCATCGCCGGTGCGCGGATGGGCCTGGTGGCGGATGCGGTAAATCACCGGATCGCGCAGGTTGATATTGGGCGAGGCCATGTCGATCCGCGCCCTGAGCACATGCGCCCCGTCGGGGAATTCACCGGCGCGCATGCGCTCGTACAGATCGCGGTTTTCCTCGCCAGAGCGGGCGCGAAAGGGGCTGTCGGTGCCAGGCTCGGTCAGCGTCCCGCGCTGAATGCGTATGGTCTCGGCATCCTGGCTGTCGACATAGGCCAGACCCTGATCGATCAGGTGCAGGGCATATTCATACAGCGTCTCGAAATAGTCCGAGGCATAACACTCGTTTTCCCAGCGGTAGCCCAGCCAGGCGACGTCTTCCCTGATGGCATCGATATAGCGCTGTTCCTCGCGCTCGGGATTGGTATCGTCAAATCGCAGGTTGGTGTAGCCAGCGAACTCCTCGGCCATGGCGAAGTTGAGCACGATGGACTTGGCATGGCCGATATGCAGATAGCCGTTGGGCTCGGGCGGGAATCGGGTAATCACCCGCTGGTAACGGCCCTCGGCCACTTCCTGCCGAATCCGGTTGCGAATGAAGTTGGTCGGCGCGCTGGGCTGCTCGGTGCTGGACATGGGCGCGGGAACGGTCGGGTGAAGTCGAGCATTATATCGGGTGGGGAGAGGGGAGACGGTGCGGCGGTGCGGCGGTCCGGCGGTCCGGCGGTGTGTCGGTGCGTCGGTAGTCGGGAGACGGAAGAGGGGAAACGGAAGACGGGGGTACGGTTTAGGGTTTACGGCAGTAGTGTCCAGTTAAACCGAAAACCACTTTTCCGTGTGTGTGTGTAACATCTTGATTTTACAGGTCGGGTGGACTGACAGCGCCTTTCAAGTCGGCACCACTTGAATTCGTCCATAACGTATTGTTTAATATGACCTTTGTGGGGATATCGTTAGGCTTTGTCGGACACTAGGGGGGAACGGAAAATGGAACACGGTTTCCGGTTTCCGCTTTCCGCTTTCCGCTTTCCGGATCACCGTACACGCCGCCCTGCCGCCCTGCCGCCCTGCCGCCCTGCCGCCCTGCCGCCCTGCCGCACTGCCGCACTGCCGCAC
>SKQS01000263.1 GCA_007118895.1 Wenzhouxiangella sp. | reverse complement strand
GACCTTCGGTTCTGAGTGTCACGATCATCCTCCGATGATCCCAGAACCCGGCCAACCTCCAGGCTCACTTCTCGTTGGAAATACGCGCCTCGTTCAGGCTCATGTGTCATTGGAAAAGACTAGGGATTGACGCGACAATCCATGTAATGCATCATGCCTAACATGAAGGAATACAATGTTCGGCATGTTCAGCATCACCTGGCTTCCCTGCTCGAGGCCGTGGAACGGGGCGAAAAAGTTCGGATCACCCGACGTGGCAAAGTTGTTGCCCAGCTGGGACCGCCGGAGCCCGATCGGGCCGGGTTGCGCTGGCCCGATTCGTCCCGCCGGCTGGCGCGTCTCTCGCCGCTGCTCAAGGACGGGTCACCGGCCAGCTCAATCATCAGCGAGGACCGTGAGGAACGGATTTGATGATTTATGCTGACTCCGGTCTGGTCACCAAATGGTATCTACCCGAAGTCGACAGTTCAGCCGCGCTGGCACTGCGTGATCGATTTTCACCCCCGGCAATCCTGACTCGCCTGCACCGGCTGGAATTGACCAATGCCTGGCGCCTCAAGCAATTCAGAGGGGAACTGGAAGCTGCGGCCATAGACCTGGCTACCCAGGACCTGATGGCTGACATACGCGCAGGGCTGTGGCATTGCCCCGCCGAACCGCTGGATGATGTCTATATCCGTGCCGAAGAGTTGGCCATCGCCCACAGCGCCAGGCTGGGCACGCGTTCCATGGACATTTTGCACGTGGCCGCCGCCGAACGGTTGGGGTGCAGCGATTTTCTTACCGGTGACAGGCGGCAGGCCAGGCTGGCCGAAGCGATCGGTCTGAACCTGGTCTGGTATCAAGCAGGCTAGACAAAGTCGCGGTTAAGTGGGAAAGCGGCAAAAGAAGCGGCAAAAGGACAGGCATGAAAGGATGGGGCGGCGAAAGGACAGGCATTGGGGGATGGCGTCGGTAGAATGAGGGATCCGTGCTCCCAGGGTCGCCATGTCACGACATAGCACTCATGCCGATCATGCCCAGGCGCTCCGACGCCTTGACCGGTTCAGTTACTGGACCGACAGTAATTTTCGTGTGCCTTTCACTTCGTTCCGCTTTGGTCTGAGTCCGCTGATCGGCCTGGTGCCGGTGATCGGCGATTTCATCGGCCTGGTGCTGTCGCTCTACGTGCTGCACGAGGCACGCCGGGTCGGCGCCAGCCGGCGCGTTCAGGCGCGCATGGTGTTCAATATGCTGGTCGAGTTCGTCGGCGGTCTGGTGCCGATCATCGGGGACGCCTTCGATGCCATCTTCAAGGCCAATACCCGCAATACCGCGCTGTTGCGCCGCTGGTTGAAAGAACAGCTGGAGACCGAGCCCAGGCAGCCTTTCCCCTGGTTTACGTTGCTGTGGCTTTCGCTGCTGATCGCCGTTCTGTTCGGGCTGATGGTCTTGCTGCTGGCCTGAAGGGCCCGTTTCAGGCTCGGGCTAACGCCGGTGTGAAGGAATTTTCACATCATCTTAATGCGCTCCTTACTAGGGTTAGGGCGCTCTCAAATCCATTGATTCAAAATGTTTTTTCTCCGCATTCTGTTGTCTGCGGCCGTGGCGGCCGCTTTTTTTGTTGTTCCGAATCCGGCCTCGGCCGAGAAACCTGAAGGCTGGGGTGATCACCGCCTGGTACCGCGTATCGATGGTAGCGAGATCATCATCTATCGCTACACCGAGTTCGATCGGGTCAGCCTGACTTTCGGCCCTTACGAGGATGGAGCTTTCCCGGATGAGCGTGAGTTCGAGGGCGAGCATACGCAGTTGACCTACCTGCTGAGGGACTCCAGCATCAGCACGCTGCAGGTCAAGCGCGCCTACCTGCAGGGCCTGGAGCAGGCCGGTTTCGAGATCGAGTTTGCCGCCAGTGGCCGGGATGAGCTGGGTCGCCGCTTTCATCGCTTCGATACCTTCGAGCGCAGCCGACCCCGCGGTGTCAGCGTGCATACCATCGGGTGGCCGCGCAGCCATGATGCGCGTGACATGCGTTTCATGGCCGCCAGCCACGCCGAGGAAAGCGTTTACGTCAATGTGCTGATCTACAACAATCGCCGTGATGATGGCCAGCCGACGATCAGGGTTGACGTGGTCGAGGAGCCGGAAGCCGAACCGACGCTGGCAATGGCCGCACCGGAACCTCCGGCAGAACAGCCCACCGAACGAGACGACATCGTGGCTGCCCATGATCGCCAGGATCTGAGTGCCGAAGACATCGAGGCCGGAATCGTTGCCGAAGGTCGGGTCGCCGTGCGCGACATCCTGTTTGAGTTTGACAGCGCGGAGATTATTGACGAGTCGGCCGATGCGTTGGCCACAATCGCTGATGTGCTGCAGCAGAATGCCGAGCTTGATCTGCTGATTGTCGGCCACACCGACAATGTCGGCGACTTCGAGTACAACCTCAACCTGTCGATGCAGCGTGCCCAGGCGGTGGCCAGCTGGCTGGAACGGCAGCATGATATCGACGAACAGCGCCTGCAGCCGGCCGGTGCAGGCATGATGGCGCCGGTGGCCAGCAACCGCACCGAGGAAGGTCGATCGCAAAACCGCCGTGTCGAGCTGGTCGAATTGTAGGCTGGCAGATCAATCAAGTGGCGCGACCGTTCCCTGGCCGGTCGCGTCGCTGGATCGCCGGTCAACGCTGCAGCGATGCTCGTGCCTGATGCCATAATGGTCGATGATCGCGCGGGACCTGCCGCGCGCCGTTTCAATCATCGAAAAAGACTGTCATGACGAATCTGCTGCAGCTCATTCAGCGACAGCTGACTGTTGCCATACCGGCCATGTTGCTGCTCGGCTTCGGGCTTGGCATGGTGATCGAAGCCGACCCGCTGAGGGTGCTTATCATCCCGCTGACCGTTCTCATGGTCTATCCGATGATGGTCACCCTCAAGGTCCGGCAGCTGGCGAGCGGGCTGGGTGGCCGAACCCAATGGCTGACCCAGGCCATCAACTTCGGTCTGATTCCCTTCCTGGCCTTTGCGCTGGGCCTGGTGTTTTTTCGTGATGCGCCGTTTCTGGCCCTGGGGCTGCTGCTGGCAGGCCTGGTTCCGACCAGCGGGATGACCATCTCCTGGACCGGGATGTCCGGCGGCAATGTCCCGGCAGCGATCAAGCTGACGGTCGTCGGCCTGATCCTGGGGGCGCTGGCCACACCGGTTTACGTGGACTGGCTGCTGGGGACTGCCCTGGATGTTGACTTCTGGCTGGTGCTAAGACAGATACTGCTTATCGTATTTGTGCCCTTGCTGGCCGGCCTGGCCACCCAGCACTGGCTGATTGGCCGCTACGGCCAGCAGGCTTTTCAGCAGAAGCTGGGGCCGCGCTTTCCGCCGCTGTCAACGCTGGGTGTGCTGGGCATTGTCTTCGTTGCGATGGCGCTGAACGCGCGTACGATCTGGTCCGAACCGGGCCTGCTGCTTCTGGTCATTCCGCCATTGCTGATTCTCTACGGCGTGAACTTCGCCCTGAGCACACTGGTTGCCCGCAGAACTTTGCCGCGCGGCGATGGCATTGCGCTGGTTTACGGTACGGTGATGCGCAACCTCTCGATTGCCATGGCGGTCGCGATGAACGCCTTCGGGCCCGAGGGCACCCAGGCGGCCCTGGTGCTTGCCGTGGCTTACATCGTTCAGGCCCAGGCAGCGGCCTGGTATGCACGCTACAGCAGCGTGATATTCGGTCCTAAGGATTCAAAGACATCATGAGTCAGGCAACTCGAAACCATCGGCGAAGATGATCGGGTTGGGGCCAAACCAGGCGCTGACCGCGTCCCAGGCTGTGGTCTGCAGGGCCAGTGCGGTGGGCTGGTCAGGTAGATCGTAGGGGGTGCCCCAGGTATCGTTGATCTGGTGAGTCAGGCCGACGGGTGATTCGCCGTAGATCGTGGCAAACATCACCAGCGCGACGAAATAATTGCCGGCATCGTTCAAGTGGATGTCGTCGGTAAACAGCTCGAACACATGACTCGTTCCCGGCACCTGGTCGTCAAGTATGCGATCGTGGAGCAGGGCGAGCGCCTGGCCGGCCGGCACCAGGTTTACTTCGGAACCCTGGTGATTGGCGTTGAGGTGGTCGACGATGCCTTCCCATAACGGCAGATCATCATCCAGCCGCTGACGCCAGGGGATGTGATCGAAGTCATCCCAGTCGCAGCCGGCAGGAGTGCCTGAGTTGATGCAGTGCCAGGTTTCGTAAATGAAAGTGCGGGTAACGGCGTTGCCGTCCAGCGCCAGCTGATGAAAGTTGCCGGCATAGGTGTAGGTGTCGCTGTAGGTGAGGTGGTTGATCAGCGGCACTGCCTCGGTCAGGACCAGTACATCCCAATTGCCGGTTGGCAGCTCGACCTGTCCGTCCAGCCCCTGGGCGGCATGGCTGTTGTACCAGTTGTAGACCAGCGGCGATCCGATGGTAATCTGTTCACCGCGTTCATGGTCTTTCCCCGCATCTTCGGCCAGGCCTGCCAGCAGGGTGGGCATGTCGAAATTCACCAGGCTATGCCCGACCATGAACACCCGCGCCGAGTCCACCGACTGGGCCATTGCCGACCCGGTCAGCGTCAACAGGATGACCAGCATGAGCGGCCGTGCCGGATCGGACACGTTCTGAAACATCAAAAATCCCATTGGTTTTGTGACCAGGTGATAGTGCCATAAGGTGCTGATCGGCGCCAACAATGATGCTGAACCATGAATGAGCCTTTTCTGCAGCACGGTGGCGAAGGAGAGGGGCGGGAGATAGAATCTCAGCAATTATCGAGAGATTCGGTCTTGGCCAGCATCTACCAACTCAAGCCGGCGTTTCAGCGCCTGCTGCGGCCGATCGTCAGGCAAATGGCGGCTGCCGGCATCACGGCCAACCAGGTCACCGTCGCGGCGGTGGTGCTTTCGCTGGCGGTCGGCGCCAGCATTCTCGTCAGGCCCGACAGTGCCTGGCCTTTACTGTTGCTGCCGGTATTCCTGTTCCTTCGCATGGCCCTGAACGCCATGGACGGGATGCTGGCCAGGGAATATGGCCAGCAATCCCGCCTGGGAGCGATGCTGAATGAGCTGGGCGATGCGATTTCGGATGCTGCGCTTTATCTGCCGCTGGCGCTGGTCGTGGCCTTCAATGCGCATCTGATCGTGGTGATCGTGGTCCTGGCCCTGATCAGCGAGATGGCAGGTCTGGTTGCCGTCGAGATCGGCGCGCAGCGCCGGTATGACGGGCCAATGGGAAAGAGCGATCGTGCGTTTGTTTTCGGCGCCCTGGCATTGTGGGTAGGGGCGGGAGGCGCAATTGGTCCCTGGCTTGACGGGATCCTGCTGTTGACGGCGCTGCTGCTGGCCGTGACCATACTGCGTCGAGCCCGCGCCGCTTTGCGCGAGGGAGGCTGAGATGGATCGGCTGAATGTTGCACCTGTGGTGGCCGCAACGCTGGGCGGTATCTTCGGCTTGCTGGCGCTGGCCAGCCTGCTGGTGTTTTTGTTGCGTTCGCGCCTGCCGGAGGATGCGCGGTCAGAGCTGGTCAGTCGAATTCAATCGTGGTGGCTGATGGCGGGGATCTTCACCCTGGCCATGGTGCTGACTCGATCCATCTCGCTTGCCTTCTTCGCTTTCGTTTCTTTCATGGCGCTCAAGGAGTACTTTTCGCTGGTTCCGATGCGCCGTGTCGATCGTCGTCTGCTGTTCTGGGCATATCTCGTCATTCCGATCCAGTATCTTTTGATCGGCATGGAGTGGTACGGGATGTTCATTATCCTGATTCCCGTTTACGCCTTTCTCTTCTTGCCGATGCGCATGGTGCTGGCCGGCGAGACGCAACACTTCCTGCGCGCGGCAGGGACTTTGCACTGGGGATTGATGGCGATGGTATTCAGCATCAGCCATGTCGCTTATTTACTGGTGTTGCCGCCGGAGCTCAATCCGGGTGCTGGCGGTGCCGGGCTGGTTCTGTTCCTGGTCTTTCTGACCCAGTTCAACGATGTGGCCCAGTACTGCTGGGGCAAGCTGTTGGGCCGCCACAAGGCGTTGCCCTCGGTGAGCCCGGGAAAGACTACTGAAGGGTTGCTCGGTGGATTGGCTACCACCATGTTGCTCGCCTGGCTGCTTGCTCCGTGGTTGACGCCATTGACAACCGGCCAGTCGGTCGTGGCCGGCCTGTTGATCGGCATGGCCGGCTTCATCGGCGATGTCACGATTTCGGCGCTCAAGCGCGATCTGGGCGTCAAGGACTCCGGCAGCCTGTTGCCGGGTCATGGCGGCATCCTCGATAGAATCGACAGCCTGATCTACACCGCACCGCTGTTCTTCCACTTCATTTACTACCTGCACTACTGATTTCCGTTGCTGATGAGTCGAGCCGATCCCCGCCGGTCGTTTCTGCACAGCATGATGACCCTGCTGCATTCGGTGTTGCGCTGGGTTTTTTTCTCGCTGGTTGTCCGGCCGGTGATCCTGGTCATACTGGGCTTGAATGTGCGCGGACGAGAACACTTGCCAATCAGCGGGCCGGCCATTCTTGCTGCCAATCACAACAGCCACCTCGACACCATGGTGCTGATGACGCTGGTGCCTCATCGCGTGCTTCACCAGGTTCGCCCGGTTGCTGCTGCCGATTACTTTTTGCGCAACGCCATCCTGGCCTGGTTCGCTACTCGCATCATCGGCATAATCCCGATTGCCAGGCGGCGCAAGCATCCTGACGAAGACCCCCTGCAAAGTTGTCACGAGGCGCTGGAGCGGGGAGAAATCCTGATCTTTTTTCCCGAAGGTACTCGCGGCAAGCCTGAACAGCTCGGTGAGTTCAGAACCGGGATTTCGCGCCTGGCTGAACGTCACCCCCAGGTGCCGGTGGTGCCCATTTTCATGCACGGGCTGGGCAAGGCGTTGCCAAAGGGAGAGGCGCTGCTGGTCCCGTTCACCGTTGATGTATTGATCGGCGAGCCGATATGCGGCGGCACCATGATCGGGCAGGACCAGGAATTCCTGCCCCGTTTGCGCCAGAGCCTGGAGAACCTGGCCGCGGAGATCCGGCATCCCGAGTCGGATTAGTCTTAGCCTCCCTTATCTATGACACGTTCGGTGCAGTAAAAGGCGTCATGAATAAGGGGAGACTCAGTCCAGATGCTGATTCGAGCGACGCCACAGCCAGCGTGCGACCAGGGGGTCGAGCCGTGCCATCAGGAAATAGGAAATGCGCTGGCGCAGGCGGGTCCAGAGTCCGCCTTGACTTTGCAGGAACTCCTCGTCGATGCGTCTGGCCAGTCCGCTGAGATGCTCGAAAAGTCCGCGCGCCTGTTCCGCAAGGTCGGTGTTGTCCAGTCGCAGCATCAATTCGTAGTCGATATGGAAGCTGCGAGTATTGAGGTTGGCCGAACCGACAAAGACCGTATCGTCAGCGATCACCAGCTTGGCGTGCAGCACCTGCGGCTGGTACTCCAGCACTTCGATACCGGCACGGACCAGGCGTGCATAGATCGAACGTGACGCATGCCACGCCAGTGCCACGTCGCTGTTTCCCGGCAACAGCAGGCGAACCCTGCCACCCTGCCGGGCACGCTTCATCAGGCGCCGGCGCAGGCTCCAGGGCGGCAGGAAGTAGGGGCTGATGATGCAGATGTTTCCGGCCCGGCCCAGCTCGCGAAACAGGCTGGCCTTCAGCGGGTTGCGGCCACGGCCGGGCCCGCTCAACAGCAGGCGGCCCTGCCCGCTGTCGATCTCGTTACGCTCGATGGCGCTGCGCAAGCGTGGAAATCGTCTCGGCTTTTCACCTGCCAGCACAAAGAAGCGATCAAAGGCGGAAGCCAGCACGCCGGCCAGCTCTCCGCGCACCATCAGGCCAAGGTCCATCCAGCCATGCTCGATGCCGTCGCCGTCGTATTCATCACCAATGTTGAAGCCGCCGATGACCGCGTGCTGACGATCACAGACCAGCAGCTTGCGGTGATTGCGGTGGCTGAAACGCCGCATGCTCAGCGGGTTGAAAACCCGCAGCTCGCCGCCGGCTGCTTCAAGCACGGCAAAGAAGTCCGGGCTCAGCGAGAAGGATCCCAGCGCGTCGACCACGACCCGGACGCGAACCCCCCGCCTGGCTGCCTCGATCAACTGAGTGCGAATCCGGCGCCCGGTCTGGTCATCACGGTAGATGTAGGTTTGCAGCTGAATGTTGTGCCGGGCCTTGCGGATCAGCAAACTCATCTGCTTCAGTCCGGCCGCCCCACTGGGCAGCAGGCGCATGCCTGAGGGACTCGTCATCCGCGCCATGTCAGTGGAATATTGACTGAGTTTGCAGATGCCTGTCTGGCCTGGCTGCAGTGGCTCATCCCATGTCCTGTCGCAAAGCCGGTCAGATCGGCCAGACCTGCGGCAGCAGCAGCATGGTGACTGCGAAGACCACCAGGGTGAGCGGCAGTCCCAGCTTGAGGTAATCGACGAAGCGATAGCCGCCCGGGCCCATCACCAGCACGTTGGCAGGATGCGACACCGGGCTTGCCAGGCTGGCCGATGCGGCGATAGCCACGGCCATGATCGCGGTCACTGGGTCTATGCCCAGATCGGCGCTGGCCGATAGCGCGATTGGGGCCATCAGCAACACCAGGGCCGCGGTGGGTATGATCAGGGTGCCAATCGCGGTGACGGCATAGAGGCCGGCGATGACCGGCCAGGGTCCGTAAGGCCCCAGCACGGTGATGACGCCGCCAGCCAGGTACTCGGCGGCACCAGTCTGGTGCATCGCCACGCCCAGCGGCAGCATGCCGGCGATCAGGAAGATCGCCTTCCACTCGATCGCGCGGTATGCCTGCTGCATGCTGAGGCAGCGG
>SKQS01000102.1 GCA_007118895.1 Wenzhouxiangella sp. | reverse complement strand
AGCTCGCGCTGACCGGCCTGGCGGGCCAGCGCCTCAGGACTGAGTACAGCAAGCGCGGCAGCCACCGAGGGTGCTGGCAGCGGATAGGGCGCGATGATCCGGCGCAAAAGCTCGATGACGCTTGAGTCGGCGATCACCACACCGATCCGGCACCCGGCCAGGGCAAAGGCCTTGGACAGGGTGCGCAGCACGACGAGATTGCGGTGCCTGGCGACCTCGGCGGCCAGCGAAGGGCGACGAGCAAACTCGACATAAGCCTCGTCGATCACCACCAGGCCGGTTTCGGCCAGCCGGTCGGCCAGCGCCAGTACCTGCTCGCGTTCAATGCCATCGCCGGTGGGATTGTTTGGCGAGCACAGGAAGTTGACCCGGCACGGACCGGCTGCGGCCGTCGCCTCGGCAATGGCTTCCATGTCAGGGACGAAATGATTCTCCACCTCGAGCAGCGGCACCTCGACCAGACCGGCACCCTGAATGCGCGCGGCGATCGCATACATGCCGAAACACGGCGGACAGGTCAGTACCCGGTCATGACCTGGCCGGCAAAATGCGCGCACCAGCAGGTCGATGCCCTCGTCGCTGCCGCGGGTGATCAGCAGTTGCTGCTCGTCGACGCCATACAGCCTGGCCAGGCGGGCACGCAGCTCGGCCGGCTGCGGATCGGGATAGCGGTTGAGCTCAAGCCTGGCGTCTGCATCCGGCGGCCAGGGGTTTTCGTTGGCGTTGAGCAGTACTCCGCTGCTGCCGGCCAGCGACCGGGCCGAGGCATAAGGGGCCAGCGCACGAATCTCCGGGCGGGCCAGCTCGACCGGGTTCAAGAGCGCTCTCCAGCCAGCCGTTCCAGGCGCAGGGTAATGGCGCGACGATGGGCTTCCAGACCCTCGTGGGCGGCCAGCCTGGCACCGGCCGGTCCAAGCTCGCGCAGGCCATCGGCGCTGGCCTGCTGGACGGTCATCCGGCGCATGAAGTCGGTCGCCGAAAGGCCGGCCAGTGAACGCGCCCAGCCGCCGGTCGGCAGCACGTGGTTGGTGCCGGAGATGTAATCGCCCAGCGATTCGGGCGTGTAGTGGCCAATAAACACCGATCCGGCGGCGGTCACCGCCTGGCACAGCTGCTCTCCCTGGTCGCTGGCCAGGATCAGATGCTCCGGGGCGTAAGCATTGGCCAGCGCCACCGCCTGGTCGAGATCATCGACGACAACAATGGCGCCGTGCCGCAGCGCCTGGCCGGCAATCCCGGCCCGCGGCAGCTGCTCCAGCTGCTTGCTCAGTGAGCTTTCCACGGCCTCGGCCAGCGCCTGGCTGTCGGTGACCAGAAACACCTGCGAGTCCGGGCCGTGCTCGGCCTGCGACAGCAGGTCGATGGCGACGAAATCGGCATCGGCGCTGTCATCGGCAATCACCATCAGCTCCGACGGGCCGGCCGGCATGTCAATGGCCGCGCCGTCTGCCGACTCGGCCACCTGGCGCTTGGCCTCGGTGACAAAACGATTGCCGGGGCCGAACAGCTTGACGCAGGCCGGCACGGATTCGGTGCCGTAGGCCATCGCAGCGATCGCCTGGGCGCCGCCGGCGACCAGCACCCGGTCGATGCCCAGACGATGGGCAATTGCCAGCACCGCCGGGTCGGCGCGCCCGTCACGGCCCGGCGGGGTGGCCAGCACGATATTGCGGCAGCCGGCCAGACGCGCCGGCACGCCGAGCATGATGGCCGTCGACGGCAGCGGCGCCGAACCTGCCGGCACGTAAAGCCCGACCGGGTTCAGCGGCCGCCACAGGGCACGACAGGTCACCCCCGGGGCGGTCTCGACGCTGATCGCATCCGGCAGGCCGGCGCGATGAAAGGCGGCGACAGTGGACATGGCCAGCTCGATGGCCGCAATCAGCTCGCGATCGAGCCGATCATCTGCGGCTTCCAGCTCATCGGCCGTGACCAGCAGGCTGGCCGGCACCCGACCATCGAAGCGCTGGCCGTACATCAGCACCGCCGCATCGCCTTCGACGCGAACACCGGTCAGGATCGATGCCACCCGCGCCTTGAGCTCGACATCGGATTCCATCTGCGGACGGGCCAGCAGCTGCTGGCGGTCCGGCTCATCAAGGTTCTGCCAGCGGATGATCTTCATGCCAGCATCTTCTCCACCGGCAGCACCAGCACCGCCGAGGCGCCGGCAGCCTTGAGCTCTTCCAGGTGCTCCCAGAACACCTGCTCGGTGCACACCGCGTGCACCGCCACCCGGTCGGGCTGGCCTTCCAGGCTGAGTATCGTCGGCGATTCGGCACCGGGCAGAATGTCGGAAATCTCGGCCAGCCGGTCGCGCGGGGCGTGCAGCATCACGTACTTGGTCTCCATCGCCTGCTGTACGCCCTGGATACGCAAAAGCAGCTTGGCCAGCAGCGCCTCGGTTTCATCTGCCAGTCGGTCCGGGCAGCGATACAACATGGCCTGGCTTTCCATCACCGTGTCCATGGCCTTCAAGTGGTTGGCCCTGAGCGTGGTGCCGGTAGAGACCAGATCGACGATGGCATCGGCCGTTCCCAGGCTGGGGGCAATCTCGACCGCGCCGTTCAAGGTAACGATGTCAGCCTCCACCCCGTGCTGCTCAAGCCAGCGCCGGGTCAGCCCCGGATAGCTGGTCGCCAGGCGTTTGCCCTCGAGATCCGTCGGCTGGCGGATCGTGGTCGACTCGGGCACCGCCAGCATCAGGCGACAGTGCCCGAAGCCCAGCCTGATCAGCGGCTCGAGCCCGGCATCGGTTCGACAACGGCTCTCCAGCAGCTTCTCCTCGGCGACATTCTCGCCAACGATGCCGAGCTGGCAGACCCCTTCGACAAGCAGCCGTGGGATATCGTCATCACGCACCAGCAGCAGATCGACTGGCTGATTGCGGCCATACCAGAACAGCTTGTCCTTGCTGCGGGCAAACTGCAGGCCGGACCGCTCCAGCAGGGCCAGCGACTTGTCGGCCAGGCGGCCGGATTTCTGGATCGCGATCTTCAATCGCGGCATGGGAGTTTCAGACATGGTCAATGAATTTGTGATTGTCTTCGGCAGGCGTGATGGCTCAGTCGTCCGAGGCTTGCTTGAGTCGGCTCAGCGCCAGTTGATAGCCGCCGTTGCCCATCTCCAGGAAGCGGGCGACCCGACCGATGGTGGTCACGCTGACCCCGGTCTGGTCATGGATCTCGCGATAGGGCTTGCCCTGGTCGAGCAGGCGCACCACGCGCCAGCGGTCGACCAGCGCTTCCAGCTCGGCCGGCGTGGTCAGATCCTTCAGCAGCGCCCGGCACTCCTCGGGCGTGCGCATGGCCAGAAACGCCTCGGCCAGGCTGGAACGGGCGGCGCGGTTGGCCTCGATGTGCTGTGGATCAAGCTGTTTCATGCCGACAATTTCATCGGTGGCGACTCGGGCAATGTATTAACACGCTATTACATTAACACATTGACTCAGGATCGGCAAGCCGCAATCGTCTCTGCGTGGCACTGCTCGAAACCGCCGTAACAGGCGACCCGGCCAGCCCGACGCCACGGACCAATCCCTCCTCCCAGGCACTGTCGCATTGCTGTCGCCTGCGACAGTAAGGAGCCATGGCGGATGACTGTCGTTGTCCGGCGCCCTGTTCTGGCCGGTAATGGCCCTGCGCACTGTGGCGCGACAACGCGAGGATTCGAAATGCAGCACAATAGCCAACCGGCCACCACCCCGAACAGCAACGGTAGCAAGCGCATGAAATTCCACCTCAGCCGTGGCACGGAATGCTGGTTCGATGTCGACGACATCACCATTCATATCTGGGCCTCGAACTGGACCGGCCGCGAGATCGTCAGCATCCGCAACGGCGGTTCGGAGCAGGTGGTGTCCGACGTGCGCAGCTTCCGCTTCATCACCCCGCACGAGTTCGAACGCAACGGTCACCGCTACCGTCTGGAATTCCGGCTCAGCTTCGGCAAGATCGAGGTCCACCTGTACCGCGACGGCGAGCTGATCGACTCCGATCTGTTCGACAACACCGGCATCCGCATCAATCCGGAAACCGGCCGACTGGACTGGGGGCATGCAATGCGGCGCATGGCACTGCCCATGCTGGGTGGCGCTGCCTTCGGCTCGGCGATCGGCTACCTGCTGGCGGGGCTGCTGACATGAGGCGCCTGATTCGACAACTGATCGCGCTGTTCCAACCGCTGCTGCCGAGCCTGCCGCCATTCTGGCCGAGCGGGTGGGTGGGGCTGGCGGTCATGGTCGCCAGCACCGGCCAGCTGATCGGGAGCGGCTGCTGATGGACATCTCCAGCGACCGGGTCCGCCAGGCCCGAATCGAGCGCGGCTGGACCCAGCAGCAACTGGCCGAGATCGCCGACTTGAGCCTGCGCACTGTGCAGCGGGTGGAAAACCAGGGCGTGGCTTCCAACGAGACCATATCGGCGCTGTGCTCGGTGCTGGAAGTCCCGCGCACCGAACTGCTGGTTCAGGACCCGACCCGTCCCGAGTACCAGGCCGCCGCCCGGCGCATGCGCCTGCTGCTGCCCATCGCCGTGATCATCGGCGCCGTCGCCGGCTCCGGTACCACCGTATTCGTGATACACCTTTTGGGCGGGGGATGAGGCGGGTGATCGGCCATCGTCCAGACCGGTCGGTGGCCATGAGCGCAGGGATTTTCAGACAAGCAGCGCGAATACCCTGAACAAACAGATTATTCGTTGCCGGGCAAATGATGACGTCGGGGCGCGTAGATCAGGTCGTTCAGCGGATTGCCGGTGTTGCCGGAAGGAAACGGCGAGTTCAGAAAAACCGCCAGCGTCGATGCAATATCGGAGGGCGCAACCGGCGCGCTGGACTGCCCGTGCGGGATGTCATAGCCGTAGAACAGAATCGGCACGTGCACGTCCATGGTCCAGGGCGTGCCGTGTCCGGTCCAGCCGGTGCCGAGATCACCGCGGGTGTGGGGAGTCAGCCAGACCAGCACATCCCCGGAGCGTGCCGGGAAGTAATTCTGCATCATGCGCCCGCGGATGCCCTCGGTGAACTCGGTCTGATCAAGCGTATCGGCACTCAGCGCATCGCTGACACGGTCCAGGGATCGCAGAAAGCGCACCGTTTCTGCACGCACCATGGCCGGATCCAGTTCCAGTTCGGCCATGCGCGGATGGTCCAGGTAAACGTTGGGACCGCTGATGGACAGCAACAGTTCGCTGTCGAACCGGCGCTCCAGGTGCGCGCCTAGCTGCCTGTTCAGCTCCTCGTTCAGACGCGTGTGGAAATTCGCGTGGCCGGTGGGAATCCGCTTGTCGTGCAGATACTGGGGAACGTAATGGGCGCCATGGTCAGCAGTCAGGAAGATCAGGTACTCGTCTCGTTCGTAGTGCTGGTCCAGAAACTCCAGGAAATCGGCCAGGTACCCATCCAGACGGATGTAGTAGTCCTGGACCTGCTTCGAGGCAGGGCCGAAGTAGTGACCGATGTAGTCGGCTGCCGACAGGCCCAGCATCAGCATGTCCGGTGTCTCGCCCCGGCCCAGCGCTTCGGCCAGCAACGCGATCTTGGCCAGCTCGAACAGCAGCTCATCTCCGAAGGGCGTCAGGGCAAGCACGCCGGCATCCAAGTTGGGCTGGCGCATGATCTCGGCCAGGTCCATCGGGAAGGTCGCCCGGTAAAGTCCCGGCAGGGGGCGCTCGTAGGGGTTGCGATCCGGGCGACTTTCAACATAGCTTTCCAGCGGACGCACAGGCTCCCAGGTTCGCTGGAGAAACTGATGTGCCAGCCGCCGGTCATTGAAAGCCTGCAGCCAGCCGGGCAGCTCGCGGGCATAGAAGGTCGAGGTCACGAAATTGCCGGTAGCCGGATCGAACCAGAAGGCGTTGCCGGTGTGCCCGCCGGACAGGATTGCGGTCCGGTCCTTGAGTGAGAACGAAAAGGCCCGCGAGCGTTCGCCGGTGTACAGGTGCAGCTCATCGCTGACCGTGGTAACCATCATGTTCCCCGGCGACCGCTGTTTTCCAGCGGCAGCCCCGCCGCCTACGGTTTGATGATCACTGCCCGGCACCTCGACGACATTGATCTCGCGTCCCAGCTCGGGCACGTACCAGCGGTTGCCGATCAGGCCGTGAATCCGCGGGGTGGTGCCGGTAAAGATGGCAGCGTGACCGGGGCCTGTCGCGGTATGACCATGCCGGAACTGGGCGTTCCGGAACAGGAAACCATCGTTGACCAGTCGCTTGAAGCCATCGTCGCCATAGTGATCCCAAAACCGGTACAGGTAGTCCGGACGCATCTGGTCGACACTGATGCCGATCACCAGTCGGGGCGTGTGGTCATGGCTGTGTCGCGGTGGCTCGACAGCCGTGACTGCACAGCCCGTGAGCAGCAGCATGCCGAGCATCCAGCTGGCCAACAGTGGCTTTCGACCGAGAGTGTTCATATCTGTAGCGACCATGACGCTTTCAGCTAGATACCGTAGATTATCCAATCCAGGTTTCAAAGTGATGGTGAAGACCGGCCTTCAGGCCCTTGGATGAGGGCTCGCGCAGCCACCTTTGGCTGGTCCGCGGTCAGTCCTGACAGCGTTGCTAGCAACCCGGCCAAGGCCGCGAGGCCCTTTTCCGATGAATCGAGTGAACCCATTGCATTGCGGTATGCCAGAATGACGCGCATGAGTCGTTCAACCCCGTCGGGCGGCATGTTCGATCCGGAGCCTTTCCAGCCGCGTCATCAAAAGTTGCTCGAAGCATTTTTCGAGCAGCACGACGCTGATGGAAAGTGGGGCTTTGGTGAGTGCGCCGGTTTCCTGTTCGCCGTGCACAGTGCGCCGGCAATGGTACCGCCATCGGACTGGCTGCCGATGGTCCTGGATGATATCGAATTTGCGTCCGAGACCGAGGCCCGGCCGGTGCTTGGCGGCCTGCTGGCGCTGTACAACTGGATTGGTGAACGCCTCGAGCAAGGCGAATTGCCGATGCCGCCCGGCTACCGGCCGCGTTCACCGGCGATGGACAACTACGAAAAGGACAACCCCTTCGCCCGCTGGCGACACGGGTTTCTGATCGGTCACGGCTGGCTCCGGGAGCTGTGGGCAGAACATGTCCCCGATCATGATGAGCTGATCAGCGCAGTCATGATGCCGGTCCTGTTTACCGCCGACATCGACCAGGCGCGCAAGCTCTACGAGCAGTTCCTTGATCAGGAGCGCTCGTTCGCAGAAGTGGCGGAAAACATGCTGACCCTCCTGCCCCGGGCGCTGGTCGAATATGCCGAGGCCGGACGCAGGGCTTACCAGACCGTGCTGCAGCAGCGCACCCAGCCGGCACAATCGAACAAGGTTGGTCGCAACGACCCCTGCCCCTGCGGCAGTGGCAGGAAATACAAGAAGTGCTGCCTGCCTCGCGAGCGACAGGGGCGTGAGCGCAGAGCGTCCCCGGCGCACGCAGGACCGGATTTTCAGGGCCTGTCGCCGAACCAGATGCACCAGCTGATCTACAAGCCTTTCGAATCACCCGAACTGGTGCACTTTCGCGACTGCCTGGCAACCGAACCCGAAGCCCCGGTACTTGGCCTGTTCCAGTATCTGGTAGCGGGTCTGGGCGAAAAAGGCCTGAAGGCCACCGCCAAGGGCAACCTGCCGCGCGAGTTCTGCCGCCAGACCGCACGCGATGCCGCAAGACTCGGCCGCGCGGTCCGCTGGCTGGAACCGGAGCGGCTGCGCAGCGAAACCGACTACATGGACCTGCACGTCACCCGCCTGGTAGCGGAGCTGGCCGGCCTGATCAGAAAATACAAGGGCCGGTTCGTGCTCACCAGGAAAGTACGAAGGATGCTTGAGAAGACCGGGCTGCGCGAGATCCATCCGTTGCTGCTAAAGACCTACGCCACCGGGTTCAACTGGGCCTACCGAGATCGCGCCGAGGAGCTGCCCATCGTTCAGCATGCGTTTGCCTACACCCTCTATCTGCTCGACCGGCACGGCCGCCAACGGCATCCGCACCAGCTATACGAAGAAGCCTTCCTGAAAGCCTTTCCAGCCGCGCTGACCGAAGTGCCGGACCTCGATGTCTACCCCGCAGAACGTGCAGTGCGCAACTGCTACCGCTGGAGAACGCTGCAGAACTTCCTGGAGTTTTTCGGGCTGATCGAGATGCAGGCGCTCAACGACGATTACCTCGACCCGGAGTACCGTATTCGCACCCGGCCCCTGTTCGCTGAAGCCGTGAGGTTTTCGGCCGATGCCGCCGCCCATCAGCAGGGCCGAGTTCACTGAAATCGCCGTGGGTTTTCCCGCGCGTGCGAAAGCGCAAAATCGACCATATCACCAGGCGAGCCAACCTGCCGGGCCTGAGCCATTCAAAAAGCCATGCCGATGATTCGCCCTGGCTTGGGGCCTGTCGACGCAAGGACGGCATCAGCGTGATTCCGGCCGCCTACGGGTGCCAGCCGGCTTTTTCTGCCGCCAGGAAGATACGGGCGCAGGCGTCTGCATCGGATGCAACATCGTGGCGGTTCAAGGGTATTCCGAGATGGCGGCAGACATCAGGCAGTTTGGTGGGATAGATGCCCCACACCCGGCGTGCCAGCGCCACGGTGTATTCGAAATGCACCTCCGGTATGGGCAGACCATGGCTGTGGCAACAGGCGTGCAGCACCCTCCGGTCACCAAAATCTTCGGCGATCACTTCGTTCCTGGCAACCGAAGCAAGCTGAGGACACGCTGTTAGCGGTTACACTGCAGCTCTCCCAAGGGGATGTTCTTGATGCAACTTGCTGAATTCAGTCGAGCCCGTGGAAGCCAAGCCCGGTGGCGAGACTGGCTGCTGGTTGTTTCAATCCTGCTGGCAGCCCCCCAGATTGCCCTCTCGACGAATGACGATTCGTGTCGTTT
>SKQS01000091.1 GCA_007118895.1 Wenzhouxiangella sp. | reverse complement strand
GGGCGAACCACGACCACATCCACGCCGTGTCGAGACCGGTAGACCTGGCATAGACGCTCCTGAGCCTGCTTGGCGCGGCTGTAGCCCCCCATGGGCTTGCCGTGCGGTTGTTGCTCGGTGCATGTCCTGGAGCGAATCCAGTGGCCGTAGACGGTCACGCTGGATGCCAGCACGACCCGGCTACCGTGCGCTCGGGCAGCTTCGAGAATATTGCGCGTGCCCTCGACGGTAACCGCTTGATGAACCTGGTCCGGGACCCAGTCACCAACCGCGGCGGCCAGGTGATGGACAACCTCGACGCCCTTGAGCGCGTTCATCATCACACCGGGCTCGGTGATGTCGCCATGAACCACGCTGCAGTGCGCGAGCAGATCATCCGTTGGCTGTCGTCCCGGCTCGATCAGCCCGGTGACTCGGTGTCCTGCACGGCTCAGCGCCACGACCAGTTGACTGCCCAGAAAACCGTCGGCACCGGTAACCAGCACGACCTTCGCTGCCTGATGTTTCCGTGCATCCATCGTCATGACCGCCCGATTGTGCCTGATTTGTCTGCCCGCCGACCAGCCGCGCATGGCAGTTGTACTACGCGATATCGAGCAATTTTCCTACAAGACATCGCGCCGTTTGCCCATTTCAGCCGGCAATGCCGGCGTGGGAAGCTTGTGTCATGCCTTACAGGTGGGGTTGTGGAGCCACGTTCGCTTTTGGCGCGCAATGGCGTTTGAAGTACTGAAGGGTCAAGCCCACTGGAGACATGTCATGAAAAATTCGTCGATCGCACTGGCCGCCATGAGCACGGTGTTCTTCGCCGTCGGTCTGAGCCTGGCCGAAGAACAAGTCGGGCAACCACTTCCGGAATCCGGTGGTGCGCCGTTTGCTGCCTACCTGGCTGTAGTCGAAGCCACTCGCGATGCCGAGTGGTCGGAGCTGGAAGTGGTGGAGGTCAGCGAGCATGACGGGCTGTCCAGCTACCGCTCGCTGAACGCGCAGTCCGACTCCCCGCATGACGACTATGCGGCATTCGCCGCGCTGGTCAGGAGCCTGGGCCCGGCACGGGTGGAGTTCATCGCCGGTCACTCCGACGGCCAGCAGGCCAGGCTCATTTCACGACTGATAGCCGAGGGCCGCGAAGGCGTGGCCGCGGAAGTCGATGTTGAGCTGTTCCGCGCCGGCGGCCACTGGTACGTGGAAATTCCGAAGAGTCCTCAGGTGCGCTGGGCAGTTGGACTGAACGATTGATTCGGGTTTTCCCTGCGCACCGTCATCGAAGCATTTATCGCGCGGAAGGGCGCGAAACATGGAGGTCGGGAAGGCATCCTGAAAGTGCGGGCCGGTGCCTGAAGCCGGAATCCTTCCGGACTACAGAGCGCAGCCGGCCCGCGTCTGGGGCATCAGTTGACTCGCTCGAAGCGCACGTCGCGGGTGCGAACGTTGGACACCCGCAGGGCAACAACGCGACCGGCATCATCGCGCTCGAAGACCAGCTCGTGAATCGGAAACTCGCCGGCAAAACGATCTGCGTTGCCATGGCTGAGAGCGATCGGATCGAATCGGCGATGGATCAGTTCCAGTCCGGCCTGGCCTGACCGAATCGAATAAAAGGTTTCCAGTTCCTCGCTGTAGTAACGGCCCGTGTAGACTGAAAAATCAATCAGCTCTTCTTCATCGGCAAGACGGTGGCCCGGATGGTCACCGTTCTGATGCAAGGTCAACCCGCTGGCACTGCCATCCGCGCCCATTTCGAAGCTCACCTCGATCGGCGCATCAACGATGCGAAAACGATGACTAGCGACCGGCTCGATCTCGAAAGCCGGCTGGCCGGTGGCCTGGGTCATCAGACGCTCACCGTCGCGAAAAAAACGAAGCACCATGCCGGGTGCGTTCTCGAGTTCATACCGGCCGATGTAGCGCTCGAAGGCATCACCCCGGTAGGCCGCCGGATCGAAAGCCTCCATCGCGGGCTCGGCAGACGATTTATCGGTATCAGGCTCGGCTTGCTTGAAGTATCGGGAAAAAAAGATCTCGTTGAGATCCTCGGCTATCGATGCCGGCAGCTCGGCATGATTGCTGAACACCAGGTAACCGCCTCTTTTTTCGGGATAGAACACAAAGTGGGCCCGATGCGCGATGTCACCTCCGCCATGATGCCAGCGCTCCAGACCGCGGTATTCATCGACCTGCAGCCCCAACCCGTAGCGAGAGGACCGACCATCGTTCATTTCGAATGGTGTGGTCATCAGCTTTCTGGCTTCCAGCCCTCCGATCCGGAAATCGATCAGCTGGTTCATCCAGCGCAGCATGTCATTGGCGGTGGTGTAGACCGAGCCCGCTCCAACCGTGCCGGTCAGGTCTGGACTGGCGGCAAAACCCTCCTTGCGCGGCGAGTAGCCAGCTGCGCGGCCGGGCACGATCAGCTCCGAATCCGCCCTGATTACGGTACTGCTCATGCCTAGCGGCTGGAAGATACGTTCGGCCAGGAACTGCTCGAACGGCTGGCCGCTGACCCGGGCAATCACTTCGGCCAGCAGCACGTAGCCGGTGTTGTTGTAGTTCCACTCCCCGCCGGGCTCGTTCTGCAATGCCGGCTGCCGGACGACCACGGTGAAGGCCTCCTCGGCGCGAATATGGTCGCCCTTGTCAAGACGCCAACCGGCCAGCGCCAGGGTGTTGAGAATCTCGCGATAGCCACTGGTATGGCTGGCCAGGTGGCGCAAGGTCACCACATGATCGAACTCGGGCAGCTCGGGCAGATACCGACGCACGTCCTCGTCCAGTTCGATTTCTCCCCGCTCGATCAACAGCGCCAGCGCCAGACCCAGGAACTGCTTGGCGGTAGATCCAATGTTGGTCGGGGTATCGGCGTCAAAACTCACGCCGTGCGTTAGATCAGCCATTCCGGCGGCACGAACCATCACTGGCTCGCCTTCCAACATGACCGCCAGTACCAGCCCCGGCGTATCCTTGGCGAAGGTGGTGAGCAGCTTGTCCACGCGGTCGTCCGGGCTGATGTCGACGCGCTCGCCGCCCGCCGAAACCAGCGGCTGGTCGCCCCACCCCCGTTCAGCGATGCGCGACGGCTCCTGGGCCAGGGGCTGGGTTTCGGCCTGCACACCGCTGACCAGCAGCAGCAACATCAATAATATCGGGCCTGCAATCTTCATCATTGACTCCCTGAGCCTGACGACCCCCCCCCCCGCCAGGCGGTCTTGATACACATTTAAAGTGTAGGAAACCGATCCAACTCTGGCATGTGCCGGAAGACATGGTCGCAGCCAATCGTCGAGCGTGAACGTGAAGTGGCTCACAACATTTGGCGATTCAAGCCATGTGCAGTCAATCCTGTATTGACGCCGGACTCCTGGCCGGGTAGCTTGGGTCGCTTACCAACCAGCACAGTTTCGGGAGCATACGATGTTCAAGCGGGAATCCACAGACAATACCCCCGGCCGTCGCGAGACGGCCAGTCAGCCCGATCACGCGGCAAGTCAGCGAGCGGCGGGAGCAGCTGCGACCAGCGCAGTGATTGGCGCATCGATAGAGATCGACGGCAATCTTCGCGGCGAAGAGGACCTCATCATCGAGGGCAAGGTCAACGGCACCGTTGAATTGAAGAACAACAGCGTCACCATTGGCACGCAGGGCAAGGTGACCGCCGATATTCACGCTCATACCATTTTCGTGGAAGGCCGCATGGAGGGCAGTCTTGTTGCCGCTGAACGCATCGTGATCCGCAAGAGCGCCGATATCAAGGGTGCGATCACCTCACCACGAGTAAGTCTGGAAGACGGCGCCAGGTTCAATGGCTCAATCGACATGGATCCGGAAACCGAAGCGCTCAAGAAAGCCTTTGGTGGTCAGACGCGTCAGACACCGAAACCAGTCGATTCGAGCAGATCCGACAATAGCGCTGGCAAACCTGCCGCCGGTCTGAGCGAGGCTATGGGAAGCAAGTCCTGAGCTGTCATTAGATCGTGTCTTCCCAAGGCGCAGCTTTGCCGCAACTATCGACCGCTGTAGAGGTCGGCGCGCCGCTGTTGAACGAGATCATCAGCCGGCTCGATGAAGAAAGACGCTGGGTAGTGCTGGACCTCGGTCCAGCGCGCGGCGCCACCATCGAGCGCCTGGGCCAATTGCGCTGCCGGCTCGATATTGCCGACCTGCCGGCACGGCTGCCCGAGCTGGAAAAAGTCGAGGATCCCGAACAACGCGTCAGCTTGCTTGGTGCTGACTTTCCGCCGGCACGCGGAGAGCCGGCTGACCTGGTGTTGTGCTGGACGCTGATCAACTATCTCGACCAGCAAACCCTGCCGCTGCTGGCCAAGTCACTGGCAAACCGCTGCCGCCCCAATGCCAGCATTCATGCCCTGGTGGAATACCAGGCCACCCATATGCCGGTCAGGCCGCGACCGGTGACAATAGCGGCCGGCAATCAGATTAGTTACCCGCAGGATATGGCCAGGCAGATCCAGGCACCTCGCTACAGCCCGCGCGAACTGGGCCGGCTGATGCCCGGGCTTGGCATCGAGCGCACCATGCTGCTCGGCAACGGCATGCAGGAATTCCTGTTCCGCGTCTGATTTGATTCCCTAAATAGTCACCCGACGCAGTCTGAGCGCATTGCCGACCACGAACAGGCTGGAGGCGGCCATCGCGGCCGCCGCCAGCATCGGCGACAGCAAGACCCCGAAAGCGGGGTACAGCGCGCCGGCAGCAACCGGGATCAGGGCCGTGTTGTAGGCAAAAGCCCAGAACAGGTTCTGGCGGATATTGCGCAAGGTCGCTCGCGATAGTCCGATGGCAGTCGGCACCTTGCGTAGATCTCCGGCCATCAGTACCACCTGGGCCGATTCAATGGCAATGTCGGTGCCGGTACCGATGGCGATGCCGACATCGGCCGCTGCCAGCGCCGGCGCATCGTTGATGCCATCCCCGACGAAAGCGACACAACGGTCGCCAGCGGCCAGATCCCTGATCGCCGTTAACTTCCCTTCAGGTCGTACGCCGGCAATGACCTCATCGATGCCAAGTTCATTGGCCACGGCGCGTGCCGTGGACTGGGCATCGCCACTGATCATCACCACGGTCAGACCCATCCGATGCAGGGCCTCGATCGCCTCGGGTGTGGTCCTGCGGATCGGATCGGCAATCGCGATCAGTCCGGCCAGCGTTCCGTCGATGGCGACCATGACCGTGGTCCGCGCCTGGTGAGAAAGCGCTTCGGCCCGGGACTTCAAAAGATCGGTCTCAATGGACTTTTCGGCGAACCAGGCGGGGCTGCCGACCAGGATCTCCCGGTCGCCACAGCGCGCCTGCAGGCCGCGGCCGGGCAAGGCCTGGAACTCATCAAGATCATCCAGTTTCAGCTCACGTGATCGGGCCGCAGCAATAATGGCCTGTCCAATCGGATGCTCGGCATCCTGTTCGGCACTAGCTGCCATCTTGAGCAGGGTGTCGGCATCGACGCCGCTGGCGGTCTCGATCTCGGTGACCTGCGGCTGGCCTTCGGTCAGGGTTCCGGTCTTGTCCAGCGCGACCACGGCGACCGACTTCAGCCGCTGCAGGGCATCACCTCCGCGAAACAGTATGCCCTGGTCGGCGCCGCGCCCGGTACCGACCATGATCGAGGTCGGCGTTGCCAGGCCCATGGCGCAGGGACAGGCGATGATCAGGACAGCAACGGCATTGACCAGGGCAAAACCGAGTGCAGGTGCCGGGCCGAAGGCCAACCAGATCGCGGCCGTTGCCGTAGCCACCAGCATCACGACCGGCACGAACCAGGCAGTAACTCGATCAACCAGCGCCTGAATCGGCAGACGAGCACTCTGGGCCTGTCTGACCAGCGCCACGATCCTGGCCAGCACCGAGTCTGAACCCAGCCTGGTGGCCTCGATGATCAGGCGTCCATGCTGGTTGAGTGTGCCTCCAACGACTTCATCACCCGGGCCACGCTGAACCGGATCGGGCTCTCCGGTCAACATTGATTCATCGACCCATGAATCGCCCGCGAGCACCTGGCCGTCCACCGGTATGGTCTCACCAGGGCGCACGCGCACCCGGTCGCCCGCCTTGAGCTGCTCGATCGGCACCAGCTCCACTGTGCTGTCTCGCTCGACCCGGGCGGTCCTCGACTGGAGCCTCAAAAGCCGGGCGATGGCCTGTCCGGTGCGGCCCTTGGCGCGCGCTTCCAGCACGCGGCCAAGCAGGATCAGGGTAACGATGACCGCGGCCGGCTCATAGTAGACGTTGGCCGTTCCTTCAGGCATCAGTCCGGGAGCAAAGGTAGCCACCACCGAGTAGGCCCAGGCAGCCCCGGTTCCAGTGGCCACCAGGGAATTCATGTCGGGATGTCCGCGCCACAGGTTGGGCAGGCCGATCCGGAAGAACATGCTGCCCGGCCCGAACAGAATGATGCTGGTCAGAACGAACAGCGCCAGATGCAGGGTAAAGGTACCGACCTGCTGATGCAGCCAGTGATGAAACGCCGGCACCAGATGACTGCCCATCTCGAGGATGAATACCGGCAGCGTAAGCACGGCAGCCACCAGGAAGCGTCGGAACAGCCTCAGATATTCTGCTTCACGCCGCTGGTCTCGATCCGGCCCGCCATCAGCCAGCGCGGCCTGGTAACCGGCCTGAGCGATCGCCGAAACCAGACTGCCTGGATCAAGCCCCTCGTCAATGACAACCACCCGCGCCTGCTCGGCCGCCAGGTTGACCTCGGCCTCGATCACACCGGACAAGGCCTGCAGGGCATCGCGCACCCGACCGGTGCAGGAAGCACAGTGCATACCGTGGATGTCCAGGGTGAGGGTTCTGCGCGCCGGGGGGAACCCTGCCTGCTCGAGGCTCTCGACCAGTCTGGCCGAAGGAGCATCGCCGGGCCAGGCCAGACGAACAGTGCGCTCGGGCAGGCTGATCGATACCTGTTCGACCTCTGGCAGCTCAAGCAGCCGGCTCTCGATGCGCCGCACGCAACCGGCGCAGTGCATCGCTTCGATCGACAGGATCAGGGTGTCTGGCGCGGGCATCCGAATGTCGTGGTCATGATCCAACCCAGTGTAACGCCACACCGGCAACATTTGCCGCAGGATGGCACGCTGTGCTATGTTCAGTCGGCTACGCCATGGCTTATGGAGTCGGCCTGAGCGGTGAACATTCTGATCGTTGACCATTCGAAGGTTTTTCGCGCCATCTGGGAACGAATGGTGCTGCGCGCCGGTCATGAGCCGTTGATGGCGGTCGATGCTGCCTCGGGTCTTCGTCTGCTGCGCGAGCGACGGGTCGATCTGATCGGAGTGTCGTATTCCCTGCCGGACCAGGACGGCATCAGCTTTACCCGAAAGGCCCGTCGCATGAGCTATGGCCGTGCGGTACCGATCATTCTGCTGACTTCGATCCAGAACAACGACACCCGCCGACGCGCCTTTGACGCCGGCGTGACCGATATTCAGCCCAAGACCGAGATCGAGTCACTGTTCAAGCGCGCCCTGCGTCTGGCCAGCCAGGCCGAGGACCGGTTCAGCGGCCGCGTGCTTTATGTGGAGGACAGTCCAACCGTAGCCCGGGTGATGATGCGCATCATGACCGAGATGGGGCTGGAGGTCGAGCACCACGTCAATGCCTCAAGAGCCCTGGAGTGCTTTGATTCGGACCGCCATGACCTGGTGATCAGCGATGTGCTGGTCGAAGGCGAGATGAGCGGGATTGCGCTGGTCAGCCGATTGCGCGAGCAGCAGCCGGACAAGACCCGGCTGCCGATTCTGGCAATGTCAGCGATGGAAGACGATATTCGCCGGGTCGAGCTGTTTCGCGCCGGTATCAACGATTTCATCGAAAAACCGGTCATCCGCGAAGAAGCGCGGGCACGCATCGGCAACCTGATCACCAACAAGCAGCTTTTCGACCAGGTTCAGCAGCAGCGACTGCAGCTCTATGAACTGGCCATGACCGATCCGCTGACCGGGCTGTACAACCGAAACTCCCTCAACGAGTTTGCACGCAAGCTGTCGGCAGCAGCCAATCGTCATGACATGGCGCTGAGCATCATTCTGATCGATATCGATCACTTCAAGAAGATCAACGACCAGCACGGTCACCTGATCGGCGACGAGGTGCTGGCCGGGATCGGCGAAATGCTGCTCGACTCCTGCCGCGAGGAGGACTTCGCGGTACGCTTCGGTGGCGAGGAAATCCTGCTGGTGCTGCCGCACTGCGGTTTCGAGGATGCGGTCAGGCGTGCCGAGGAACTGCGCCAGCGACTGACCGAACTAAAGCCGGCCGGCATCGCGGTAACTGCCAGCATGGGCGTGACCGCTCGCCATCCAGACCATCCGCTCGATCTCGAGGCGCTGCTGCGCGCCGCCGACAAGGCAGTCTACCAGGCCAAGGCCAATGGCCGGAACCGTGTCGAATGCCTGCTCCTGCCCAGCGAAGACAACGCGCAATTCGCCCATGCCGGGTGAGCGCCGCTCTCCAACACCTGTTCAGGTGTCAGAAACTGGCGGTGTTACGGGTCTCAGAACCGGGCACTCAAACGCAGGTAGACATCGCGGTCGCGGCGCCGATGCTGGACATCAGCCGGAGTCTCCAGCTCACGACGCCAGCGATAGCGAATCTCCATCGACAGCTGCGGCGAGAACCGGCGCTGGTAGCGTAGCTCTGCCAGCTCATCATTGGGTCGATAATCATTGGAGATCAGCCAGCCGGCGCCCGCCCGGCCCCAGACCAGGCCGAGGTGATGGTCAGGACGGATGTCGTAAAGGCTTGCACCCAGCTGATAGGCCGTGCCGGATACCCGGGCCCGGCCATCCAGACCCACCGCAGCTGCCCGCGGCCGATTCGGCGCCTGGCCAAGCTCTGCGGCGAATACCAGTCGCATGCCCTCATCGCCCAGCAGCTGCTGGGCAGCAATCCGGGCG
>SKQS01000001.1 GCA_007118895.1 Wenzhouxiangella sp. | reverse complement strand
TCCGAGGCGTGGGTAAAGCCCTCCAGCAGCAGGATCGGCAGGCCGCTTCCCAGACGGCGGATTGCCCGCGCCTCCTCCAGGGTCGCCACGGCCAGCATATCGGCCTCGGCGAGCGCCGGCAGACACAAATCCAGCCGGTGACCGTAGGCATCGGCCTTGACCACCGCCATCACCCGGCTGCCAGGTGCCGCCTTGCGCACCTGGCGCAGATTGTGCCGCAGCGCGGCAACATCGATCCGGGCAATGGTATTGCGCGCCATCGGTCAGGCGAGGGGGCTTTAACCGTCGGCGCCGTAGAAGTCCGGGGTGAAATCCCGGAACCTCAGGAATTCGCCCTGGAATACCAGGTCGAAATGATCAGTAGCGCCGTTGCGATGCTTGCCGATGATGATCTCGGCCTTGCCCTTGTCCGGCGAATCCTCGTTGTAGACCTCATCACGGTAGATGAACAGGATCAGGTCGGCATCCTGTTCGATGGCACCCGATTCTCGCAGATCGGCCATGACCGGGCGCTTGTTGGGTCGCTGCTCCAGCGAACGGTTGAGCTGCGACAGGGCGATCACCGGCACGTTCAGTTCCTTGGCCAGGGCCTTGAGACTGCGCGAGATTTCGGCAATTTCGGTAGCCCGATTCTCGATCGTTCCGGAGACTTTCATCAGCTGCAGATAGTCGATCACGATCAAACCGATGTCATGCTCGCGCTTCATCCGGCGCGCCCGCGCCCTGAGTTCGGTCGGACTCAGGGAGGGGGTCTGGTCGATGAGGATATTGGCCGTCTTGAGCATGCTCATCGCCGAGGTCAGGTTGACCCAGTCATGATCATCGAGCCTGCCGGTGCGCAGCTTGTTCTGGTTGATCTGGCCCAGCGAGGAAAACAGGCGCATGACCAGCTGAATATCCGACATTTCCATGCTGAACACCGCCACCGGCACCTTGTGCCGGATCGCTGCCCGCTCGGCAATATTCATCGCCAGGGTGGTCTTGCCCATCGACGGCCGACCGGCAACGATGATCAGATCGGTCGGCTGCAGACCCGCGGTGCGCTTGTCCAGCTCGATGAAACCGCTGGGCACACCGGTAATGTCCCCCTCATGCTCCTGCAGCTCGTTGAGCAGGTCCAGGGCGCTGGCCATGACATCCTGGATCTTGATGTAGCCGGAAGCGCGGTGCACGCCCTGATCGGCAATGGCATAGATGCGCTTTTCAGCCTCCTCGAGCAATTCCTGGCTGGCTCGTCCGCTGGGGGTCAGGGCGTTATCGGCAATTTCAGTGCCGATATCGATCAGCTGGCGCAGGATCGACTTCTCGCGCACGATACGCGCATAGCCGAGGATATTGGCCGGGCCGGGCGTTTCATTGGCCAGCATGGTCAGGTAGGCGCCGCCATCGATGCGATCAGGCTTGCCGTGACGCGAAAACCACTCGGCCACGGTAACCGGATCACACGGCTGGCCCTGGTGACACAACTCGGAGATGGCGCGAAAGATCAGCCGGTGATTTTCGCGATAGAAATCGGCCTCGTCGACCTGGTCGGCCACCTTGTCCCAGGCGGTGGTCGACAGCATCAGCCCACCCAGCAGGGACTGTTCCGCCTCGTTGGAGTGAGGCGGCGCCTTGGCGTTACTGATCTGGGCCAGTCGTGCTTCAGCCACAGGCGCTTGCAGACTCCGATTCAGGCTGGATGGAGACCAACCCCGTCACCGCGACGGGGCGAAAGGGTCCGACCGCGGCCGGACCCCGTCATGATAACTCAGCCTTCGTCCTCGACAACCCGCACCTTGACCTCGGTCTGCACATCGGCGTGCAGGATCAGGCCAACGGTGTATTCGCCGGGCTCCCGGATCGGACCTTCGGGCATGTCGACCTCGGCCTTCTCCACCGCAAACCCCATCTCGGTCAGGCGGGTAGCGACCTCGTTGGGATTGATCGAGCCGTAGAGGCGACCTTCAGGGCTGACCTGGACCTCGAACAGCACCTCTTCCAGACCGTCCAGGGCTTCGCGACGGGCTTCGGCAGCAGCCTGCTTTTCCTGGGCCTGGCGCTGCAACTCCTCGCGACGGGCCTCGAATTTCTCGAGATTTTCCGCGGTAGCCGGCACCGCCTTGCCGCGTGGCAGCAGGTAGTTGCGACCATAACCAGCCTTGACCGTTACGGTATCGCCCAGGTCACCCAGGTTATAAACATTTTCAAGCAAAATCAGTTTCATGCGTACACTTCCTCAGATCTTGTCTATCAGTGGTTGTCGGTGTACGGCAGCAGCGCCAGGTAGCGAGCACGCTTTATCGCGGTTGCCAGCTGACGCTGATACTTGGCCTTGGTACCGGTAATCCGGCTCGGCACGATTTTCCCGGTCTCGCCGATGAAGTCCTTGAGCAGGTCGACATCCTTGTAATCAACCTCGGTAATGCCTTCGGCGGTGAAACGGCAGTACTTCCGCCTTCTCATGAATCTGGCCATGGCTACTTGTCCTCCGTTTGCTCTTCGGCTTCGTCTTCGTTATCGGTCTCATCGTCATCGGCGTCGAGATCGTCATCATCATCGTCATTTTCATCGCCATCCTCAGCGTCGTCGTCATAGCGCCGACGTTGACTGGCTTCGCGCTCATCCTTGCTTTCCTTGCGCTTGAGCATCACCGAGGGCTCGGTGACCGCCTCGTCACGACCGATGGTCAGATGACGCAGGATGGCGTCGTTGAATCGGAAAATGCCTTCCAGCTCTTCCAGGGTGGCCGCATCGCACTCGATATTGAGCAGCAGATAGTGGGCCTTGTGCAGTTTGGCAATGGTGTAGGCCAGCTGTAGCCGACCCCAGTCCTCCGCGCGATGAACGGCGCCGCCATTGCCCTCGACCAGGGTCCGGTAACGCTCCAGCATCCCGGGCACCTGCTCGCTCTGGTCCGGATGGACCAGCAGGACGATTTCGTAATGTCGCATTGTGATCTCCTTGTGGATTCGAAGGTCCGACCTCGAAAAACCGGCCAGGACCCCTCAAAGCCCCCGGCCCGGCCTCTACTCAAAGGCCGCCCGTGGAGCAAGGAATGCCCGGAAACCGCCCCGGGCAAGAGCGGAACTATAGCAGGGAATGGGGAAGAAGGGAAATGGGAAATGGGAGATGGGAGACGGAAAATGGTGAGAAGGGGAGAAGCGTAGAGGGGAGAGGGACAGGCTTGGTTTCAGGTTTCAGACTCAAGGCTCAAGGCTCAAGGCTCAGGGCTCAGGGCTCAGGGCTCAGGGATCAGGGATCAGGGATCAGGGATCAGGGATCAGGGATCAAGGGAGCATGCCATGCGAGCTTTCCCTCTTGCTTCTTCCTCTCTCCTCCTCTGCCCACCCCTTGCAGGCTCGCTCTGGAGCCGATGCGATGTTCGAGAAGGCCCTACCGACCTCTGACGCACCGACGCACCGACTCCCGTCCTCCGCCCACAGGCCCCACACGATTCGCCCATGCCTTCAGTCATAGTCAAGTCTGAAAGCGCTCAGCGCAATTGAGCCATCCTCCGACTCGCCCTCGAAACGGTTCGGGCTGATATTGCCTGGGTGAATGATGTAAGTGGCATCCTTGATCGTGGACGGTATGACATCCTCGAACAGACTCGAAAGTGGCCCGCCCAGATCCAGCTCCAGAATGCAGACTGGACCCTGATCAGCACCGGCAGTGCAGTTCATTTCGCCGATGATTATAGAAAAGTCTGTCGGCGTGTACAGAAAAGTATAGCGCACCCCGCTTTCAGTCATTTGAGGGAAAACTGTCGAGACCGGCAACGTGCTGAAGTGGTGTCCAAGTCCGGCGAAGGTCCGAAATACCAATACCCAGCTATCAAGAGTAAGGATGTCATGAGGTCTTGTCGTGATCCAGAAGCCAGTCTTGGTTCCCAGGTCAGGAACCAACTGATCGGAATGGGGAGCAAACTTCGACTGGCCGCCAATGCCGAACAATAACGGCACGATGTTCTGCCACTCGCCATCGTCAATCTGAAAGCGCCCGTAGTTGCGGTGCAAAAACTCCAACCGGATGGTGCCGGCCGAGCCGGCCGGCTGCGGCTGCTGGCTCGGGCAGCCGATGCAGGTGCCGCCCTCGACCATGCCGAGCTCGGTCTCCAGCTTCCACAGCACCTCGCCTTCGCCCGGCTGGAGCGTGCCGATGATCACCGCCCAGGTCGGATCGCCATCTTGGTCATAGTGATGGAAGATCCCGCCCAGCCGACCGGCCTGGATCTCGAACATGAACCCGCCCTCGAAGCTCTCGGGATTGTGCCAGTTGCCCGAAAATGGGTAAGGCTGCGTGAACTGAAGCGGCGGGCAGTCCACACAGGGAATCTCGGGGCCTTGCTGGGCCGGTGCCGGGCTGGGCAGCAGACACAGCGCGATAAAGACAAGAAAGGCGGTAACTGAGTATTTCATGGTTCTCTCCTGGCAGCTGACGCCACCCTGTGATTCGCCCTGCTTCGGGATCAAGGGTAAAGGATCAAGGAGCGAAGCGAAAGGGTGAGGCAGGGAAACAGAAAAAGGGAGACGGAAAATAGCGAGACTGTCGACAACCAGCCCTAGGTGCACCGCCGCACCGTCTCCACTTTCCCGTTTTTATGGTTGGAGCTACCGCGGCGCAAGCTTCCCTCTCAATCAACCCCGATGCGAAACGCGGTAAGTGCGATCGAACCATCCTCCGATTCGCCGTCGATCCGGTTGTGGCTTATGTTTCCGGGGCGTATGAGGTAGGTGGCCGAAGTCACGAACTCCGGCACGTAATCCTTCAGGCTTTGCGGCCCGGTGATGTCAAACTCCAGCGTACACAGTGGCCCGGCCTCCTCGGAGCCGGTACAGTTCAGCTCTCCAATGTTGAATGGGAGGATGTCCGTGGGTGTGTAGAACAGACTGTACTGAACACCACCGGGGATCTGCTTTCGCTGATCAAAAAGGGCGGGCACTGAGTAATAGTTGATAGATCCGGGACCAAGACCGAAACGCATGACCAGGATCCAGGCCGAGTCGAGCACGAATCCGGGGCCGATGACGCCAAGGGTTCTAAGGTCAGGAAGGACCTGGTCGGAGTGTGGCTCAAAGTCAGCCCAACCGCCGACCCCAAAGAACAACGGCACAATGTGCTGCCAGGGCCCGTCGTCGACCTGGAAACGACCGTAGTTGCGATGCAGGAATTCGAACCGGATAGTGCCGGCGGTGCCGGCAAACTGGGGCTCCTGATAAGGGCAGTTGATGCAGGCGCCGCCATCGACCATCACCAGATCGGTCTCCAGCTCCCACAGCACCTCGTCTTCGCCCGGCTGGAGGGTACCGATGATGGTCGCCCAGGTCGGAGAACCGGTCTCATCGTAGTGATGATAGATGCCGCCCAATCGCCCATAGAAACCACCGGTAGTCTGGATTTCGAACATGAAACCACTGCCCGATTGCTGAGGGTTGTACCAGTTGCCCGATAGCGGGTAGGGCCTTATCCAGTTAAACCCCGGACAATCCACGCAGTTCACTTCCGGACCCTGCTGGGCAGCTACGGGGCTTGGCAGAAGTGACAGTGCAAGTGCAAACAAAAAGCCGGAAACGGTGTATTTCATGGTTCTCTCCTGGCAGCTGGCGCCGCCTGACAATTCACCTCAAGGACAAGAAAGCAGGATTCACAGGCATTGACTCTGCCAGGTGACACCGACCGAGCTGCTCAGGCTGCTGCAGCCACTACCGTTGCAGGCCCGGACCGCGAGCAGCCAGCTGCCATCAGACTGCGGCACAACCACGCCGGTGCTGGTGCCGGTTCCATGGTAGGCCAGTATCGACCACTGCTGGGCGCCAGGGTCATAGCGCAACAATTGATAGTGCTCGGCATGAGTCTGTGATGTCCATGACATCTGGTAGAGGCCGTAGCAACCCGACCAGTTGGACGACAGAGCCGGCGTGGCCGGTGCCGCATGCGGATAGGAAGCCCACTCCGCCACATCCGGCATGGTCATGTTCAAGGCCCTGGCCATGAAGGCATCTTCCAGGGTGGGGTCATCCATAACACCGGTAGGCTTGCCCTGGTAGTAAACATCCGGATTGGACCATAGCGGGATTTGGTGAGAGGCAAAGAGGAAGAGATGGGAAGGGGGGAAGACGCAAAGTGTCTTCCGTCTTCCGTCTTCCGTCTTCCGTCTTCCGTCTTCCGTCTTCCGTCTTCCGACGCACCGACGCACCGACGCACCGACGCACCGACGCACCGACGCACTGACGCACCGGCCACACCCCCTACCCGACCGTAAAGCTCTCCCCGCAGCCGCATTCGCCGGTGACGTTGGGGTTGCGGAAGCGGAATTCGCGGACCAGGCCGTCGGTGACGAAGTCGACGGTGGTGCCGGCGACCATTGGCAAGGCCTTTTCCGATACCAGCACCTTCAGCCCCTGGGATTCACAGATTAGGTCGCTTTCGCCGACCTCGCGGGCGATGTCGACGTCATAGGCCCAGCCGGAGCAGCCGGTGCGGCGGACGTCCACGCGCAAGCCCACTCCGCCCTCGCGGGCCATGAATTCACGTACCCGAGCCGCCGCAGCATCGGTCAGCCTAACGGCGGCATCGGTTGTCACAGTCTCGGTTGCAGTTGCCATGTCCAGTATTATTGCGGTTGGTATCTGACTATTCAATGAAGAAAGGCCTGACTTCCCATGCAAACTGCTAGCATCCGCCAGGTGCTGGGCGGCGAAATCGCCGTCGGCGCCGAGATCACGGTTCAGGGCTGGGTTCGAACCCGGCGTGACTCCAAGGCCGGGTTCTCGTTCATCCATCTCAACGACGGGTCCTGCTTCGCCAATCTGCAGCTGGTCGCCGGCAAGGAGCTGGCCAATTACGAGGCCGAGATCCTGAAGCTGACCAGCGGCGCCTCGCTGCGCTGTCGCGGCAAGGTGGTCGAGTCGGCCGGCCGCGGTCAGAGCGTGGAGATCCAGGCAGATGAAATCGAGGTGACCGGGCTGGTCGAGGACCCGGACACCTATCCGATCCAGCCCAAGCAGCATTCGTTCGAGTTCCTGCGCACCGTGGCTCATCTGCGCCCGCGCACCAATACCTTTGGTGCGGTGACCCGTGTCCGTCACGCCGCGGCGCGGGCGATTCACGAGTTTTTCGACCGCAACGGCTACTACTGGGTCAACACGCCGATCATCACCGCCTCGGATGCCGAGGGTGCCGGCCAGATGTTCCGGGTCTCCACCCTGGATCTGATGAACCTGCCGCGCGGCGATGACGGCCAGGTCGACTTTTCCCGGGACTTCTTCGGCCGCGAAACCTTTCTGACCGTCTCCGGACAGCTCAACGTCGAGGCCTACTGCCTGGCGCTGAGCAAGGTCTATACCTTCGGTCCGACCTTCCGGGCCGAGAACTCCAACACCACACGCCACCTGGCCGAGTTCTGGATGGTCGAGCCGGAAGTGGCCTTTGCCGACCTGGATGACCTGGCCACCCTGGCCGAGGATTTTCTCAAGTCGGTGTTTGCCAGCGTGCTGGAAAGCTGCGGCGAGGACATGGCGTTTTTTGCCGAACGCATCGAGCCGCAGGCGATCTCGCGCCTGGAAAAGCTGGTCTCCAGCGAGTTCGTGCGCCTCGACTACGCCGAGGCGGTGAACATCCTCAAGGCCAGCGGGCAGAAATTCGAGTACCGGCCCGAATGGGGCGTGGACCTGCAGACCGAGCACGAGCGCTATCTGACCGAAAAGCACTGCAAGGCGCCGGTGGTGGTGACCAACTACCCCGACGAGATCAAGGCCTTCTACATGCGCTTGAACGATGACGGCAAGACGGTTGCGGCGATGGACGTGCTGGCCCCGGGAATCGGTGAGATCATCGGCGGCAGCCAGCGCGAGGAACGGCTGGATGTTCTGCTGCGACGGATGAAAGAGCATGACCTGGATGTCGAGACCTACCAGTGGTTTGTCGACCTGCGCCGCTACGGCAGCGTGCCGCACGCCGGCTTCGGCTTAGGCTTTGAGCGCCTGCTCAACTACATCACCGGACTGGGCAATATCCGTGATGTCATCCCCTACCCCCGCACCCCGGGCAATGCGGCGTTTTGAGCGTATCGATACAGGAACTAAGGAGAGCTGCCAGCATGAGTCTCGACATCGACCTTTCCGACCGCCATGCCCTGGTCTGTGGCGCCAGCCGCGGGATCGGTCGGGCTTGCGCCGAGGCGCTGGCCGCGCTCGGCGCCACGGTCACCGTGGTGGCGCGCGATCAGGCACGCCTGAGGGCACTGGCCGAGAGCCTGTGCGAGCAAACCGGCAAGCCTCATCAATGGCTTGCCGCCGATTTCTCGAATCCCGATAAAGTCAAGGAACAGTTTTCCGCATTTCTTGAGACCCATCCGGTACAAATCCTGATCAACAATGCCGGCGGCCCGCCACCTGGCCCGATAGTCGATTCCGAACCCGAGGCCTTTCTGGACGGCATGCGCTGTCACCTGGTCAGCAACCAGCTGCTGGTTCAGGCGGCACTGCCCGGCATGCGCGCAGCCGGCTACGGCCGGGTCATCAACATCATTTCCACCTCGGTCTATGAGCCAATTCCCGGCCTGGGCGTTTCCAACACCGTGCGGGCGGCAGTCGCCGCCTGGGCCAAGACCCTGTCGGCCGAGCTGGCGCCGGAGGCCATCACGGTCAACAACGTGCTGCCGGGCTTTACTGCCACCGACCGGCTGGACAGCCTGATTCGCGGCCGCGCCGAGAAGGCAGGCAAGAGCCAGGCCGAGATAGCCGATGCCATGCGCGCCGCGGTGCCGATGGGCCGCTTTGCCGACGCCGGGGAAATCGCTGCCGCCGTGGCCTTTCTGGCCAGCCCGGCGGCCGGCTACATCACCGGCGTCAGCCTGGCGGTGGACGGTGGGCGGCTGAAGTCGCTGTAGGTGTAGGGAAACGGGAGACGGTGCGTCGGTGCGTCGGTGCGTCGGTGCGTCGGTGCGTCAGTGCGTCAGTGCGTCAGTGCGTCATCGCGAAATGAAGGTG
>SKQS01000282.1 GCA_007118895.1 Wenzhouxiangella sp. | reverse complement strand
CCGAGCAGGAAGAAACCTGCGGCACTGGCCGGCCGGCCGAAGCCGATGCCCGACAGCGCTCGCCGGTCGGCGCGCAGCCGCAGCAGGCAGATCAGCGGGATGACGATCAAGCTCATGACCAGCGCCTGGACCGTCTGCACCGCAAGCGCGGGCGGATCGTCGAACCATCGCTCCACGCCCTGTCCGGCAAGACCGGCCAGGGTCAGGCCGACGATTACCGTCAACGTGCCCAAAGCCAGCCGCCAGCCCAGGCCCACACGGCCCCCGTCATCGCTTGAGGAGGCCGGTCGGCCGCTAGTTGCGTTGTCGTCCTGCATCATCAGCGCTCTCCGGAAAGGGCTTGTAGTGGTAACAACCGGGCTGCGCGGCGGGCCGGCCACCAGCCGGCCACCAGCAGCACCAGCGACAGGGTTATCGCAGCGGTCAGCCAGGTCAGCGGATCGGTGCTGCCAATGCCGTGGAGCTGCGATCCCACCAGCCTGGTCGATATCAGGGCCAGCAGACCGCCCAGGCCCAGGCCGAGCAGCAACAGCCAGGTGGTGTCGGCGAGTATCAGCTTGCGCACTGCGCCGGCATCGGCGCCGAGTGCCATGCGCAGGCCCAGCTCCGTGGTCCGCGCCCGCACCGACCAGGTCATCACCGCATACAGCCCGGTGGCGCTTAGCAGCAGGGTCAGGGCGGCAAAGACCGACAGCAGCACGATCTGCGGCTCGCGGTCGCGAACGGTTCGGCGCAGCAGGCTGTCCATGGTGGCAACGGTCGCCGAGCGTGCCGCGGCCTGGCCCAGTGTCTCCTCGAGCACCATGCGCACTGGATCAACCAGGGCGGAAGGCGACCCGTTGGTTGCAAGAACCAGCTGGATCACACCCGATGGTTGCGGCTGGAATCGATAGACCGTCCCCATCTCGGGGACCTCATCCAGGCTCATGTGGCGAACGTTTCCGACCACGCCGATGATTTCATGTGTCACCGGGTTGCCGGGCACGGCCTGGGCCAGCCGACTGCCCACCGCGTCGCCGTCCGGCCAGTATCGCCGCGCCAGCGTTTCGTCGATGATGACGCCGGCCTGATCGGGCCCCGGTGCATATCGATCGAAGTCGCGGCCAGTAACCAGCCTGATACCGACGGTCTGGAAGAAGTCCGGGCCGACCAGTCGGTCGCGGGCGGGAATGCCGTCGCCGTCTTCACCATCGGGCCGCCGATAGCTGGAGACGCTTTCGATACGGCCGAACGGCACGGCATTGGCATGGCTGGCGGTCGTCACACCGGGCAGCGCCGCGATGCGTTCGAAGGACTCGGCCACCGCGGCCGGCGAAATCGTGAGATCTCCGGCGAGGTTGGTGACCAGCAGCTGCCTGGGCTCGAACCCGATATCTTCATTGAGCAGTCCGTGCCAGCTCCTGAGCAGCAAGCCGACGCAGACCAGCAGCGCCATTGCGACGCTGAACTGGACCACGATCAGGATTCGTCTGACCCGGGGAGATGCCTGGCGCATGGTGGCGCCACCGCTGCCAAGCAGACCCGCTGGCGAGCGCTGCAGGCGGCGTGACTGCCACCAGCCGGCAAACAGAATGGGCAGTCCGGCCAGCACCGCAACTGCCAGTGCCAGCAGGGCCGTACCGGGCCCTTGACTCACCGTGATCGGCACTGTGTCATCGATTATGCCGAGCTGCTCAAGCCAGCGCAGGCAGGGACCGGTCAGCGTCAGCGCCAGTCCGATCGCCAGCATGACCACCACCAGGTATTCGGCGGCCACGGTCTTCAGCGACTGCCAGCGCCCGGCGCCCAGCGCAGCCTCGATGGCCTGGGTGTGTCCCCGTTCGAGCAGCCGGCTCATCCACAGCCCGGCCAGGTTGAGGATGGCGGTAAGCAGGACTGCGGCAATGGCCACCGCCAGTATGGCAATCGGTGTACGCTGCCCGGCGGTCCAGTGTGTACGCAGGTCGGCCGAGCGCAGCTCCAGGGCAACGAAACGAACCATGGGCGCCAGTCCCGGGTGATCGGCGAAATGCTGCTGCAGGCGCTGCTCGAAGACTGCCGGCGTCAGTTCCGGCTGCAGGCGCCCGATGGCGCGTAGCCCACCGAAGGATGACATGTTCTCTGCACTGAACTGGTCTGCGCCAAGCTTGAGCGGCAGCCACAGCTGAACAGCGGCATCGGGTACGGTCAGATCATCGGGCATGATGCCTACGATGCGTGCCCGATCACCATCCAGCTCGATTTCGCGGCCCAGCACCGACTCTTCTCCGGCAAAGCGAGCATGCCAGACCGACTCGGCCAGAAGCGCCACTGTCGAGGCACCCGGATCGCCATCATCGACCAGGAAGCCGCGCCCCAGTCGCGGTTGCATACCCAGCAGTTCAGGCAGCGAGGCGTCAATCCGGGCGGTGCGCCAATTGACCCCATCGGCATCGGTCCGGTCCTGCCCATCCTCATGGCCGGCTACCGCAACCAGTCCGTCGACCTGATCCAGCTCGGCCAGCAGCGGCGCGGAGACGCCGATATCCAGGCCCATGCTCTGGGAGTAGCCATGGATCACCACCAGTTGCTCGCTTTCGGCAAACGGCAGCGGCTTGAAGTACAGCTGCCAGGTGGCCGTCCCGACTCCCAGCAGCCCGGTGCTGGCAAGGCCCAGTATCAGCGCCGCCCACAGGGTGAAGCCGGGCGATCTGAGCAGGCTCCTGATTGCCCGTGGTGTCGTCATGTCGGGGTCGCTTCGCGGCGGGTGCCGTCCAAAGGCCTGCCAAGCAGCGCCTGGATGCGTTCTTCCTCTTTGGCGCGCAGGCGGTTCATGGTGTCCTCGTCGACGATCTGGCCGTCATACATGTAGATCTGGCGTTCGGCAAAGCTGGCGTAGCGCGGGTCATGGGTGACCATGCAGATGGTGGCGCCGGCGGCATGCAGCTCGTTGAGCAGCAGCATGACCTGCTCGCCGTTGCGCGAGTCGAGGTTGCCGGTCGGCTCGTCGGCCAGCAGGATGGCAGGTTCACCGACCAGCGCGCGCGCCACCGCCACGCGCTGCTGCTGCCCGCCGGACAGCTGCGACGGATAGTGATTCAGGCGGTGGGCCATATCGACCCGCTCCAGCGAAGCCAGCGCCCGTTCACGGCGCTGCCTGGCCGTAATGCCGGTGCGGTAGGTCAGCGGCAGCTCGACGTTCTCGATCACGGTCAGATCGCCGATCAGGTTGAAGGCCTGGAAGATGAAGCCGACCTCGCGGTTGCGGATCCCGGCCTGCTCTGACTGGCTGAGCTGCTCGACGCCGTGACCATTGAGGCGGTAGCGGCCGGTGGTGGGAGAATCAAGCAGTCCGAGAATCGACAGCAGCGTGGACTTGCCGCAACCGGACGGGCCGGAGATCGAGACGTACTCGCCGGCGTCGATGGTCAGATGAATGCCCGACAGCGCGTGGGTTTCGACTTCGTCGGTGAAGAAGACCTTGCTCAGGTCTTCAAGCTCAATGATGTGTTGATCAGTCGTGTTCATGTTGAGTCCTTGGCAAGCGAAGGTATTTGTTCGTTGTTCAAGTTCATTCCTGGCGCAGGGCTTCGGCCGGGCGCACACCGGCGCCGCGCAGCCCGGAGATGAAGGCGGCCAGCGCCATCACCACGCCGCTGGCCAGCACCACGGTCACGACCAGCCCGAAATCGGCCAGGCCGGGTTCATGGAGCAGTTCCTCCAGCGCCCTGACGGCCGGCAGCGACAACAGGCCGCCGACGATCAGGCCGGCCGCTGTCCAGGCCAGCCCGGCGCCGGTCAGGCTGGCGACGATGCGCCCAGCCGGCGCCCCCAGGGCGATGCGCACGGCCATTTCACGGCGTCGCCGGGCGCGCTCGAACTCCAGCAGTCCGAACAGGCCGGTGGCGCTGAGCAGCAGCGCGCAGATCCCGAAGCTGGCCAGCAGCACCAGCAGAAATCGCTCCAGCACCAGCTGGTCGGCAATCACCTCGCTCATGGGTTGAATCGACTCCACCGGCACCTCCGGGGCCAGGCGTTCCACTGCCTGGCGCAGGCGGTTCCCGGCTGCTTCGGCTTGCGGGCCGCGAATCATCAGCGCCAGCGGGAACCACTGGTTGACGGCCGAAACGATCATCGGCTGGGCCTGGGCATGGGTGATGAACAGGGTTGGCTGGGCGCCAATACGCAGATTGATCTCGCGCTGATCGGCGGCAACACCGATCACCCGCCAGTTCAGGCCATCCATGAACAGGGTGGCGTCGAGTACCGGTTCTGAGTCGAAAAACTGCCGGGCCAGCGCCTCGTTGATCACCATGACCGGCTCGCTGCCGTCACGGTCGCCGGCCGTCAGCGCCCGGCCCTTGAGGATCGGCGCCTCGAGCAGCTCGAAATAGCCGGGACTGACCAGGCGCACCTCCACCGAGGCGCCCCGGTCGGTGCCCGGCAGGACCACGAAGTTGTTCAGGCCGCGGGTCAGCGGCAGGCTGCTGGCCGCCGCCACGCGCTCGATCCCGGGCCAGGCTTGGATTTCGCCGACCAGCGCCTCGATCAGCTGGGCGGTTCTCAGCCTGGCCTGGTCTTCCCGGTAGCGCGCATCGCCCAGTGACAGCCGGGCGGTCAGCATGTCGTCGGTGGCAAAGCCGAGCTCGGTGTCGGCCAGGCGCTGCATGCTGGAGGCGACCATGGTTGCCAGCACCAGCAGCACGATGGACAGGGTGACCTGGCCAATGACCAGTACCCGGCGCATCGGCGAACGTTCGCCGCCGCGGCCCGAGGCGGTGCCGCGCAGGGTTTGCGCCAGGTTGAGCGAGCGCTGACCGACCAGCGCCAGGCCCGTGCTGATCAGGGTTACCGCCAGGCCCAGCGGAATCAGCCAGGCCAGCACCGGCAGGTCGATTCCGACCTGGTCAAGACGCGGCAGGCCGATCGGCGCGCCGGCAACCACCAGCGGCAGCAGCAGCCAGGCGATCAGCAGTCCGCTGGCCAGACCGCCGGCTGTCAGCAGCAGGCAATCGGTCAGGCGCTGACCGGCCAGCCTGGCCGGATGCGCGCCCAGGGCCAGCTCCACGGCGGCTTCTCCGCGCGCGCCGGTGGCCTCGGCCAGCACCAGGTTGGCGACGTTGAAGCACGACAGCACCATCAACAGGGCCACTGCACCCAGCAGCAGCATCAGCGGACGCTCGGCCGGCCCAAGCAATGAATCGCCCAGCGGCGCCAGCATCATGCCGGTGCCCGGCCGGTTGTCCGGCAGCGGCTGGCCGGCAGACTCACCAACCGCCTCGTGCAGGCTGACCAGCTCCGCCTCGGCTGCCCGTGCGCTGACGCCATCGGCCAGCCGGCCGATGACATGGATGTTGTGCCCCTGGTCGCCAATCCCGCCCCGGTCCAGCGGCAGGATCAGGTCAACGTTCGGTTCGAACCAGAACGACTCGGCCAGTATGCCGATGACCTGGTAGGCCTGGCCGTCAATACGCAGTGTCTGGTCAAGCCCATCACCATCGAGCGCCAGCTCGCGCGCCAGCCGGGCCGAGATCAGCGCCACCGAGGCCTGTTGATCGATGTCCTGGCGGCTGAAGTGGCGTCCGCGGCCGGGTGGCAGGCCAAGCGCTTCGAGCAGCCCGTGATCGGCAACCATGCCGGTCACGCTGCGGGCATGGCCATCCGGCCCGGTCAGCACATAGCCGCTGCCGGCATCCCGAAAGCGGCCGATGGCCGAGAAGCTGCGGCTGTCTTCGACGATATGGCGGGCCATGTCGGCGGTATGCCCGCCCGGCTGGGTCTGGGCAGGCTGAAAGCGCCAGCCGGCGAAGTACAGTCTTTCGGCATCCGGGTAGGGCAGGGGATTGAGCAGGATGCCCTGGATCAGCGCCAGCAGGATGATCATGCCGCTGCAACCGACCGCCAGACTGGCTACCGCGGGCAGCACCAGGCGGGGACGTCTGGCGAGGCGGCGGCAGCGCTTGGCGATGAACTGGATCATGAGAGGCTCCTTGAGAATTTTGCCAGTACGGGGTCGCGAAACGATTCAACGATCAAGACGCAGGCGATCGTGGCCATCGTGGGCGGACAGGTCGGACAGGATGACCTGGTCGCCGGCAGCCAGCCCGGAGCGAATCTCGACGCGATTGACCGAGGCCCGGCCCAGGGTGACCGAGACCCTTCGGGCCTGGCCGTTGTCGTCGACCCGGAACAGGCTGACTGTGGACTCCGGCTGGCCAAAGGCCGGGCGACCCAGGTGCAGGACATTGTCAAGACGTTCCAGCTCGATCAGGCCGTCGACCGACAGATCGGGGCGGGCGCCGGCCGGCAGCGGGCCGGTCAGCTCGATGTCGACCTGTACGGTGCCGTCGGTGACTGCCGGATCGATCCGGATCACCCGGCCGGGAATCAGCGCGCCACGAGTATCGATGGTGGCCAGCTGGTCAAGTGCGATCTCGCGGGCCTGGTTTTCGCTGATCCGCACCTGGGCCATCAGGTCCTCGGGGTCGACGATGCGACCGATATTGGCGCCGGGCAGGACCTGCTGACCTTCCTCGACGTCGATGCGCTGCAGTACGCCCGACACGCCGGCGCGTACGCTCAGGTCGGCCAGACGCTGTTCATGCCGGGCCAGGCGCTGCCTGGCCTGCGCCAGGCGCGCGGCCTCGGCGTCGAGCTGCGAGCGGACCGAGGACTCGATCTGCGTGATGCGTTCGGTTTCCATGCTCACCCGCTCGGCCATTTGCGCCGCGCGCAGGGCGCTTTGCCGGTAGCGGATCTGTGAAACGATGCCGCGCTCGGCCAGCTCGGCTTCGGCCTCGGCCTCCAGCCGGTGACTTTCATGGTCGGCGCGTGCGGCGGCCAGCGTCATGCGGGCATCCAGCAGCTGGCGTTCCAGGTCGGCGCGCAGGCTGGCCAGTCCGGCCTCCAGCGCCTCGACTTCCCAGCGCCGCTCCTCGACTTCCTGGAGCAGCTCCGGATTGGAAAGTTCGACCAGCACAGAGTCGGCATCGACCCAGGCGCCGGGCCGGATCACGATGCGCTCGACGCGTCCGGCGCTGGCTGTCGGCACCCAGCGGGTCTCGCGCGGTGTCAGCTGGCCCGGGCCGCGAACCTGGCGGACCAGTTCGCCGTGCTGGACGGTGTCTATCCACACCGAGCCGCGGTCGATCCGCGGCGCGGCAGGTTCAGCGCGCAGCGCGATCAGTACCAACGCCACCACCGCCACGGCGGCCATGCCGCCGATCACGGCCTGGCGCATGCGGCGCTGGCGCTTGCGTTCCGGTCGGGCAATATCCATGGTCTTGTTCAGCGACAGGGCAGTATCTGCGGAAATATCCTGGAGCAGCGTCGGCTCCTGGTACGGATACGCGACTCACTCTGTCTTGCCGACGGCTTGCGGGCCTGTTCGGAAGGCTTCTTGATATCTTCGTCGGTTGCTGGCTGCTGCTCGGCAGGAGGTTGCTTGACCGGGCGCAGCTCAGCCACCGGCTGGCCGAGCAGGAACGAGGGTGCCAGCAGCGGATCGGACCAGCCGCTTGCCGAAATCAGTAATACCAGCGTCGGCAGCAGGGCGAAAAAATGCGATGTTCTGAACATGGCGTGTGCTCATGGCTTTGGAACTGCCATTAGTGAGCAAGAATCACGCCAAAATTGAAAAATCTATAACAAACAACATGTTGAGTTCTTTGGTTGGCTTGGGAAGTATCTGCGAATCCCGGATTCGGGACGCGGAAAATCCCATTAATGGGACACAGCTCAAGCCTTGTCCTGAGCCGGCAGCCACACTGCGGCGCGTGCCCCCCGGCCCTGCTCGCGGGCTTCCAGCCGCAGCCAGCCATCGTGCAGTTCGGCGATGCGACGGGCCAGCATCAGGCCGACGCCACTGCCGCCTGGCTTGGTGGTGAAAAACGGGACGAACAGGTTCTCAGATGGCGGCGGGCCGGGCCCATCATCGAGTACCTCGATCAGCACGCCGTGCTGATGCCGTTTCCACTGCAGCAGCACCTCGCCCTTGCCTTCGCCGTCGTTTTCGGCCACCGCATCGACGGCGTTTTTCACCAGGTTGATCAGCGCCTGCTCGAGCTGGACCGGGTCGGCCTGAACCGTCAGCGCCTCGCCTGCCAGCCTGATCGGCAGCCGGCTTTCCAGCTCGGCGACCCGGCCGGCCAGCTCATCGATTGCCACAGGCTTTATCTGCGGCACCGGCAGGCGCGCCAGGGTCGCGTAGCCGCCGACGAACCGACCCAGCGCATCGGCGCGGTCGGCAATCAGTGCCAGCGACTCGGTGAGATCCTGCTCATCCAGGCTGCCGTCGGCGGCCGAGTCGGCCAGCGTATGGGCCAGCGACTTGATCGGCGCCAGCGAGTTGTTGATCTCGTGGCCCAGCACCCGGACCAGGCTTTGCCAGGCTTCGCGCCGTTCGGCGCCCAGCGCACTGCCGGCCTCGGTCAGCACCAGCAGATGATGAGCGCGACCGCCCAGCCGGAACGGCCGGCGCCCGACCAGGTAGCGACCGCTGCCGCCCGGCAGGCTCAGGTTCAGCGGCGCGTCTCCGTCGTGATCCAGCGCCTCATCCAGGCCCAGTGCAGTGGCCGTGATGCCGGCCTCCAGGCGGCCACCGCACAGCCGTTCGGCGGCCGGGTTGGCAACCGTCAGCCGGCGCTGGTGGTCGAAGGTGAATACCGGCAGATCGATTTCTGCCATCAGCTTGGCCAGCAGCGCATCGGACTGGCGAACGGCCAGTCCGTGAGCCCTCAGGCTGTCGGCAAAGCGGTTGATCTCGCTGGCCAGCTCGCCGATCACGCCGTGGCGGTCGGTGCGTGCGCGCAGCGCGAAATCCTGCCGCCGCACCGCTTCCAGCACGTTGGTCAGGCTGGCCAGTGGGCGCGCCAGGCGGCCTGGCGCCAGCCAGGCAATCAGGCCGCCGATGGCCAGTATCATGGCCGGCGACAGCCAGGCCGGCAGGGCGGGGGCATGCACGGCCAGCGCCCATCCCCCAAGGCCCAGCGCGAGCACGGCCAGCAGCGCCCAGCGGATGTTTCTTTCCAGGCCGGG
>SKQS01000170.1 GCA_007118895.1 Wenzhouxiangella sp. | reverse complement strand
CGGAATAGTTCATCGTACTCTCCTGGCGACTGCCACCGCCCTGCGATTCGCCCTGTTTTCCGGATCAAGGGTAAAGGCACAAGGCAGGAGGATCAAGGAGTCTTTCCCGACGTACCGACGTACCGACGCACTGCCGTACCGACGCACTGCCGCACTGCCGCACTGCCGCACTGACGCACCGCCCCACCGACGCACCGTCTCCCGTTTTCCCTCTCCCCCTCTTCACCCTCTCCCCCTCTCCCCTGTTGTATATTCATACAGTGACTCACTACGCCGAACTACACTGCCTTTCCGCGTTCAGTTTTCGCCGCGGGGCTTCGCAGCCGGGGGAGCTGGTGGCCCGGGCGGCGGGGTTGGGTTATCGGGCGCTGGCGCTGACCGATGAGTGCTCGATGGCCGGTATCGTGCGCGCCCACGAGGCGGCGCGTGAGCATGGGCTGAAGCTGATCATCGGCAGCGAGTTTCGCCTTGACGACGGTCTGGAGCTGGTGCTGCTGGCGCCCGATCAGTCGGCCTACGGCCAGATCTGCAGCTTGATTACCCGGGCCCGGCGGCGCAGCGAGAAGGGCAGCTACCGGCTGGGCCGGGCCGATCTGGACAGCGGGCTGGACAAGGTGCTGGCGCTGTGGACGGTCAGCGACGATCGCGGCCGCTGGCCTGATGACGATGATCTCTCAGCTACTGCGCGCTGGCTGGCCGAGCGCTTTGCCGGTCGGCTGTGGCTGGCTGCCGCCCGCCTGCTCAGGCCCGGCGAGCAGGCCCTGCTTGATCGCCTGGAGCGACTGGGCCGGCGGCTTGGGCTGCCGCGCCTGGCCTGCGGCGGAGTGCGCATGCACACCCGCCGGCGCCGTCGGCTGCTGGATGTGCTGACCGCGCTTGATCAACAGACCACGGTCAATGCCTGCGGCCTGGCCCTGGCGGCCAATGGCGAGCGTCATCTCAGGCCGCTGGCCACTCTCGAACGGCTTTATCCGCGAGACTGGCTGGACAACAGCGTGGCGATTGCCGAGCGCTGCGAGTTTTCCCTTGATCGGCTCAGCTATCGTTATCCGCGCGAGCTGGCGCCGGCGCCGCTGACCCCGGGCCAGCACCTGCGCCGGCTGACCCTGGCCGGGATGCGGCGGCGCTATCCCCAAGGACCGCCCGATTCGGTGCGCGCGCTGATCGCCCGCGAGCTGAGCCTGATCGAGGACATGGGCGTGGAGGCGTTCTTTCTTACCGTCCATGACATCGTCCGCTTTGCCCGCGAGCGCGGCATCCTGTGCCAGGGACGCGGCTCGGCGGCCAATTCGGCGGTGTGTTTCTGTCTCGGCATCACCGAGGTCGACCCGGCCTGCCAGCAACTGCTGTTCGAGCGCTTTCTGTCCAAGGAACGCAACGAGCCGCCGGATATCGACGTTGATTTCGAGCACGAGCGGCGCGAGGAGGTGCTGCAGTACCTGTATGACAAGTACAGCCGCGAGCGCGCGGCGCTGGCGGCCACGGTGATCTGCTACCGCCCGCGCAGCGCGCTGAAGGATGTCGGCCGCGCCCTGGGCCTGGACCCGGTGCGCATGAATCGCCTGACCGCCAGCCTGGCCTGGTGGGACCGGCCCGAATGCTGGCCCGAGCGGTTGACTGCCTGCGGCTTCGACCCGGACTCGCCGACCGTCGGCCGGCTGCTGGAGCTCAGCGGCGAGCTGCTCGGCTTTCCGCGCCATCTGTCGCAGCATGTCGGCGGCATGGTGATTGCCGATCAGCCGCTGCATCACCTGGTGCCGGTGGAAAACGCGGCGATGCCCGAGCGCACCATCATCCAGTGGGACAAGGATGACCTGGAAAGCCTGGGCCTGCTCAAGGTCGACTGCCTGGCGCTGGGCATGCTGACGGCCATTTCGAAAACCCTGGCCGAGATCAACGCCTGGCCCGCCGCTTGCCCGGACCAGGCGGCGCTTGAGCTGGCGAGTATTCCGCGCGAGGACCCGGCCACCTACGACATGCTGTGCCGTGGCGATGCGATCGGCGTGTTCCAGGTCGAGTCGCGGGCCCAGATGGCGATGCTGCCGCGGCTGAAACCGCGCTGCTTTTACGACCTGGTGATCGAGGTGGCAATCGTCCGTCCGGGCCCGATCCAGGGCGACATGGTGCACCCCTACCTGGCCCGCCGGGCCGACCCGTCGCAGGTCAGCTATCCCTCGCCGCAGCTGGAATCGGTGTTGCGCCGCACCCTGGGGGTGCCGATATTCCAGGAGCAGGTGATGCAGATCGCCATGGTCGCGGCCGGCTTCAGCGCCGGCGAGGCCGACCAGTTGCGCCGGGCCATGGCGGCCTGGAAGCGGCGCGGCGGACTGGAGCCGTTCCGACAGCGGCTGATCGACGGCATGCTCGAGCGCGGCTACGAGCCCGAGTTTGCCGAGCGCCTGTACAGCCAGATCTGCGGCTTCGGCGACTATGGTTTTCCCGAATCGCATGCCGCCAGCTTTGCCCTGCTGACCTATTTCTCGGCCTGGCTGAAGTGCCATCATCCGGCGGCCTTTACCTGTGGTCTGCTCAACAGCCAGCCGATGGGTTTCTACGCGCCGGCGCAGTTGATCAACGACGTGCGCCGCCACGGCGTGCGCGTGCTGCCGGTCGATGTCGGCGCCAGCGAAGTCGACTGCAGCCTGGAACCCGAGCCCGGCAAACCGCAGACCCCGGCCATCCGGCTCGGCCTGCGCCTGGTCCGCGGCCTGGCCGGGCAGGCGGCCCGGGCCATTGTCGAGGCCCGCAGGCGGCGCGCGCTGACCAGCGTGGTCGATCTGACCGAGCGGGCCGGGCTGGACCGCCGCCAGCTCAATTGCCTGGCCGAAGCCGGCGCGCTCAAGTCACTGGCCGGCCATCGCCGCCGCGCGCGCTGGCAGGCCCTGGCCAGCCGCCGCCAGGGCGACCTGCTGGCCGGGCTGCAGCCGGCCGAGCAGGCGGTGCGGCTGGCCCCGCAGGATCAACGAAGCGACCTGGTCGATGACTATGCCAGCCTGGGACTGAGCCTGGACCATCATCCGCTGCGCCTGCTGCGACCGGCGCTGGGCCGCCGGGTCCTGCCGGCCCACTCGCTTGCCCGACAGGCTGACAACAGCCCGGTCGAGGTGGCCGGTCTGGTCACCCACCGGCAGCGGCCGGGGACCGCCTCAGGCGTGATTTTCTTGAGCCTGGAAGACGAGACCGGCATCATCAATGTCATCGTCTGGCCGAAACTCGTCGAGCGCTTTCGCCAGGCAGTGCTGGGCAGCCGCATCCTGCGCGTGCGCGGCACGCTGCAGAACAGCGATGGCACCTGCCATGTCATCGCCCAAACGCTGATCGATGAATCCGCGCGCCTGGCCGAGATCACTCATGAGTCAAGAGACTTTCATTGATGTGCATTTCGACTGTGATGGTCATAAAAACGAAACCTTGATCAGCATAATTTCAGGTCAGGCACTTGTGTTTACTAGTCCCTGCATAAGTATTGCCTCACTCAGAGCTTCGGACGCGTTCGCTCGCAAGGCGCGCTGGCGAAGGCATAGTGGGTCTACGTCGAGCCAGCGGAACGAAGCGAGCGGGCGCGTCCGAAGCTCCCTTCGGGCTTGCCTCTCGGCGTCTGTGGACTGCGTTCTCGGCGCTCGATGTAGGCCAAGCTACAGACTTCGCGCCGACGCCTTGCCACAAACGCCGAGAGACAAGCTGAGCGTGGCAATACTTATGCAGGGACTAGTAATTGTTTGGTCCCGAAACGGCTGCGGCTCATGAACCCTGACATTCTGCTGATCGAAGACGAGGCTGCGCTGCGCAACATGCTGGCTTTCAGCCTGGAACGCGTCGGCATGCGGGTACATCTGGCTGACAGCGCCGAAGACGGCATGATGCGGCTGGAAAGCAACATGCCGGATCTGATCCTGCTCGACTGGATGCTGCCCGGCATGGACGGCCTGCAGTTTGTCCGGGCGCTGCGGCAACATCCGCACCATGGCCGTCTGCCGGTCATCATGCTCACTGCGCGCGGCAGCGAACGCGACCGCACCCTGGGCCTGGAGACCGGCGCCGATGATTACCTGGTCAAGCCATTTTCAGTGCGCGAGCTGATCGCCCGCATTCGCGCCATTCTGCGGCGCCGGCAAGGGCGCGGTCCCGACGAAAGCGAACGCATCGAGCTCGATGGCCTGGTGCTCGAGGTCGATCGGCATCGGGTGCTGGCCGATCGGCAGCCGGTTCCCATCGGGCCGACCGAGTTCCGACTGCTCAAGCTGATGATGGGCAACGTCGGCCGGGCCTGGCGTCGACAGCAGATCCTCGAAGCCATCTGGGGCCGGGACGATTCGGTCGCCGAGCGCACCGTCGATGTCCATATCCGCAGACTGCGCAAGGCGCTCGAACCTTCGGGTTACAATCGTTTCATCCAGACCATTCGTGGTTACGGATATCGTTTTTCCAGCCTGACCTGAGCGGCATGGCAGCATGCGGGCACGGAGTCTGGCTGGCCCGGACCCGCTCATCAGCCCGATATTTGCAAGCGACATGTCCCGACGTGAAGTACTGCAGCAAGCCCCGACGCTGGAATCCTGGCACGAAGAGGACCTCGATCATCCAGCACTCTATCTCAATCGCGAGCTGAGTCTGCTGGCCTTCACCCGCCGGGTGCTGGAGCTGGCCCGCGATGACAGCGTGCCGCTGCTGGAGCGGGTGCGCTTTCTGTGCATTTCATGCACCAATCTCGATGAGTTCTTCGAGGTCAGGGTCGCCTCGGTGCGCCAGCGCATACAGCATGGCGCCAACCAGCCCGGACCGGATGGACTGACCCCGCGCGAGACGCTGACCGCGATCCGGGCGGCAGTCGACGAGCTGGTCGGCGAACAGTACCGGGTACTGCATGAGGAGCTCGCGCCGGCGCTCAAGGCCGAGGGCATTCATATCGTCAGGCGCTCGGAATTCACCAAGCGCCAGAGACGCTGGCTGCATCAGCATTTTCGCGACAAGATCTTGCCGGTGCTCAGCCCGCTGGGCCTGGACCCGGTCCACCCCTTCCCGCGCATCCTCAACAAGAGCCTGAACTTCGCCGTATCGCTGCAAGGCCAGGATGCCTTCGGCCGCGACAGCGGCTTTGCCCTGGTCCGCGCCCCGCGCTCGCTGCCGCGTATCGTGCGCATTCCCAAGAGCTACTCGCGCGGCAGTCATGACTTCGTGTTTCTGTCCTCGATCATGCACGCCTTCATCGACGAGTTGTTCCCGGGCATGAAGGCCACCGGCTGCTACCAGTTCCGGGTAACACGCAACTCCGAGCTGTTCGTCGACGAAGAGGAAATCGAGGATCTGGCCCGGGCGCTGGAAGGCGAGCTGCTCGAGCGTGGCTTTGCCGAGGCAGTGCGCCTGGAGGTAGCCGACAATTGTCCCGACCGCGTGGCCAGTTTCCTGGCCAGCAAGTTCGGCCTTGACGACGACAACGTCTATCGCTGCGACGGCCCGGTCAACCTCAACCGCATGTCTGCGATCTGCGACCTGATCGACCGGCCCGATCTGAAATATCCGCTGCACCAGCCGCGAATTCCCCGGTCACTGGCCAATCCACGCAACCTGTTTGCCGAAATTCGCCGCCACGACCATATCCTGCACCATCCCTACGACAGCTTTCAGCCGATCGTCGATCTGCTGCGCGAGGCGGTCCACGACCCCGAGGTGCTGGCGATCAAGCAGACGCTGTACCGCACCGGGGTCGACTCGGCGCTGGTCAACCTGTTGATCGAGGCAGCGCGCAAGGGCAAGGATGTCACTGTGGTAGTCGAGCTGCGGGCGCGCTTCGACGAGGAAGCCAATATCACCCTGGCCACCCGGCTGCAGGAAGCCGGCGTGCAGGTGGTCTACGGCGTGGTCGGCCACAAGGCCCACGCCAAGATGATGCTGATCGTGCGCAATGAAAACGGCCGGCTGCGGCGCTACATTCATCTCGGCACCGGCAACTATCACCAGGGTACGGCCAAGGGCTACACCGACTGGGGCCTGCTGACCGCTGAACCGCACTTCGGCCGCGATGTGCACCGTATCTTCCAGCAGCTGTCGGGCCTGGGGAAAACCCAGCGCTTGACCCACCTGATCCAATCGCCATTCGACCTGCATGATTTCCTGCTCCAGGCGATTGCCCGTGAAACCGAGATTGCCGAGGCCGGCGGCAAGGCCTGTGTCTGCGCAAAGATGAACTCGCTGACCGAGCCGGAAATCATCAAGGCGCTGTACCGGGCCTCCCGGGCCGGTGTACGGATACGCCTGATCATCCGCGGCATCTGCTGCCTCAGGCCGGGTGTGCCCGGACTGTCGGAAAACATTTCGGTGCGCTCGATTCTCGGACGTTTTCTCGAGCACAGCCGGGTCTTCCACTTCCTCAACAGCGGCCAGCCGCAGACCTTCTGCTCCAGCGCAGACTGGATGGAGCGCAACCTGTTTCAGCGCGTCGAGACCTGTTTCCCGGTTCTCGAGCCGGCGCTGGCCAGGCGGGTATACGAAGAGAGCTTCGAGGTCGCTTTCGCCGACAATGTCCAGGCCTGGCAGCTGCAAGCCTCGGGTGCCTACCGGCTGCCAACGCCGCAGTCCGATGAGCCACTGCAGTCGGCACAGGAACTGCTGCTGCAGCGCGCCGGCGATGCCTGAACGCCAGCTCTATGCAGCGGTCGATCTGGGCAGCAACAGTTTTCACCTGCTGATTGCCCGGCTCGAGCACGGCCAGCTACGGGTGCTGGACCGGCACAAGGAAATGGTCCGCCTTGCCGGCGGGCTCGACCGCCACCGTCGCCTGGATGGCGAAACCCGCCAGCGGGCGCTGGATTGCCTTGCCCGCTTCGGGCAGCGACTGGCCGGCATCCCGGAAAACCAGGTGCGTGCAGTCGGCACCCAGACCTTCCGCAAGCTGCACCAGCCCTCGGCGTTGCTGGTCGTGGCCGAGACCGCGCTGGGTTTTCCGATCGACATCATCAGCGGCCGCGAGGAGGCCCGCCTGGTCTACCTGGGCGTCTCCCAGGGCATCCGCGATGACGGCGGTAAACGCCTGGTGATCGATATCGGCGGCGGCTCGACCGAGCTGGTCATCGGCCAGGGCGTCGATCCGCTGGCCGCCGAGAGCATCGGCCTGGGCTGTGTCAGCATCAGCCGCAACGCGTTTGGCGATGGACGAATTTCGGCCAAGCGCTGGCGCCAGGCCGAGGAAAAGGTGCGCTCCGAGCTGCGTCCATTGACCGCGAGCTTTCGCGGCCTCGGCTGGAACCAGGCGGTTGGCTCGTCAGGCACCATTCGTGCGGTACAGGCCATGGTCAATCCCGGGGCCGATGAAGGCCGGGCCATCAGCCGTGACCAGGTCGAGGCGCTCAGCAGCCGGCTGATAAAGTTCAAGCGAATCGACCGGATCGACCTGCCTGGCCTGTCCGACCGGCGCCAGCCGGTCATCGCCGGTGGCCTGTTGGTACTCAAGGCCTGCATGGACGCGCTGGACATCGACCGGCTGGAAGTATCCGGCTTCGCCCTGCGCGAGGGCTTGCTGCACGATCTGCTCGGGCGCCTGGAACACAGCGATCCGCGTGACCGTACGGTGATGGCCATGGCCGGTCGCTACCAGTGCGACCAGGCCCAGGGTGAGCGGGTACGTGACTTTGCCATGACGGCCTTCGAGCAAGTGGCCGAGGCCTGGTCGCTGTCTGCCGTCCACGGCGAGCTGCTGGACTGGAGCAGTCGCCTGCACGAAATGGGACTGGCCATATCTCACCACTATCATCATCTGCACGGCGGTTACATCCTCGAACACGCCGACATGCCCGGCTTTACTCGCCAGGAACAGCAGTTCATGGCCTGCCTGGTCCGCCTGCAGCGACGGCGCATCGACCCGGCCATCCTGGAATCGTTGACGCCGCGCCTGCACCGCCCTGCCCGGCGGCTGGTCGTGCTGTTGCGCCTGGCCATCTGCATGGCGCGAGGACGCAGCGATTCCGATCTGCCTGACTTCGCGCTGATCGCAGACGGTGACAGCATTGAGCTGGCATTGCCCCCAGGCTGGCTGGCCGGTCATCCGCTGACCGCCCATGACCTTGACGGTGAGACCGACGAGCTCGCCAGGCTGGGGGCGCAACTGACCCTGACCGAACTTCCCTCCAGTCCCGGCTTCAGCCGGTCGAGATGAACTGGCAACCGCTGATCGACCCGGAGACTGCGCGACTGCGCGCCCGCATGCTGGCAGGCATCCGTCGCTTTTTCCACCAACGGGACGTGCTGGAAGTGACCACGCCGGTGCTTTCGGCCTGCGGCGTGACTGATCCGCATATCGAAAGCGTCGGGGTGCACGACGGCACATGGCTGCGCACCTCGCCGGAATACCGCCACAAGCGATTGCTGGCAGCCGGTTTCGGCGATCTTTACGAGATCGGCCCGGCATTCCGGCAAGGCGAGCATGGACATCGCCACCGCCGCGAATTCACCCTGCTGGAGTGGTACCGGTTAGGCTGGACCTGGCAGGCGCTGGCAGAAGAGGTGATCGCGCTGATCGAAGCGGTGAGCGCCGAGCTCGGCTACGACCGGGCGCGCACGGGCGTGGACTGGATGACCTGGCACGAGGCCTTTGCGCGCCGTTTCGACATCGACCCCGACCGGGCCGATGCGGCGGCCCTGAAGCGCCTGGCCGGCCCCGCCGCGCCTGAGGGCGGCCGCCAGATGTTGCTTGACTGGCTGTTTGCCACCGGTATCCAGCCGGCCCTGGCCGCCGACCGGATCACCGTGATCTGCGATTTCCCGCCCGAACAGGCAGCGCTGGCCAGAATACGTCCGGGCAAGCGCCCGGTGGCCGAGAGATTCGAGATATTCATCGGCGACATGGAGCTGGCCAACGGCTACCAGGAACTGACCGACGCGGAAACACAACAGCAACGGTTCGAGGAAGACAACCGTCAGCGCCGTCGGCTGGGGCGGCCGGAAATGCCGATCGATGCGGCGCTGCTGTCAGCGCTGCAAGCCGGCCTGCCCGAGTGCGCCGGCGTCGCTCTGGGGGTTGATCGCCTGGTCATGGCGATCGGCGGCATCGATGACATCGGGCGCCTGTACGGGTTCGCCGACTGAATGAGCACCGCACTGGCTGCCAGCACACTCGGTCCAGCGCTGCATCATGCGATCGCGAACCAGCGCCAGACGTTCGGCCAGGTTCATCGCGTTGGGCCGGTAAAGACGCGCGGCATCGGCAACGGCAAGCTCGATGGTTTCATCCTGCGGGTTGGACAGGACCAGAACCGAATCCTGCGGCAGTTCAGCTGACAGGTCCATCACCAGCGGCCGGCTCAGGACATCCGGCAGACGCCGCGCCATGGCCTCATCGGGCTGCTCACGCCAGCCCGACAAGTACCCCAGATGAACATTGCCGGAACGGGTTTCGACCACCATTACCCGGTGGGGACGATAGCGAAGTGCCGGCTCAGGTGTATCAGCGACAAGGGGCAGCAACCGGGTTTCGATCAGCACCGGCGAGACAGTCTCGATTCGCTCGATCACCGGCTGAGGCCACACCGCGCGCACATGATCACGCACCGGAATTGCCAAAACCACCGCAATTGCGAGTAAAATCAGGGCTGTAAAGCCAAGTCTTTGAAAAAGATAGGCCATTGGGCTTGGCATGACGGCCGCAATATAGCACGATAGGCACAAGCAACCTTCGCAAGACTCCCTGCAGGGGGGAGGTTTATCAGGAGTGTATCGGAGGCCGCACTCGACAGCCGGAGATTGCAACGATGAGTGAGTCAATTCGGGTACGACCAGCACGCGGCGTGGAAGTGCCAATGCTGTCCAAACTGATCCGCGGCCGCCTGCCCGACATGATGGGCGGGGTCAAGAAGCCGTCGATGGCCGATATCGAAACGCATTTGCGTGGCCTGATTCTGGATGAAGCCCTGATTCTGGCAACTCGCGGTCGGCACCTGGCCGGCCTGATTGCCGTCGGGCTGGATCGTGCCCAGATTCTGGCCTGCTATCTTGATCCGAAAGTTGCCGGCCCCGACACCACGGCCCGACTGTTCGAGGCCGCCGAGCAGCTGGCGCTGTCTTTCGGCATGCGCACCCTGCACTGCGAGGCAAAAGCCAAGGTTTCGGGCTTTGTCGGCAAACTTGGTTACCAGCCTGCCGATCGCGAGCCGGCCGGCCGCGACACGGTCGTGCTCGGCAAGAATCTGCTGGATATCGCCACCGCAGACCAACGCCGGCTGCTGGTGCTGCAGGACGAACTGGGCATTCCGGAAGATTACGGCGTCAAGCATCGGCTGCGACTGACTCCGGTGGTCGAGCGGCTGGTCTCGGTCGGTGCCGATATCTTCGGCCGCGACCAGCGCCTGCAGCGTGAGGCCGCTGAGGCCTGGCGTTTCATGCGCACCGGCGCCAGCCAGCATGGGATCGAACTTCAGCTGGTCTCGGCTTACCGCGCGGTGAACTACCAGGCCAGCATTGTTCGCCGCAAGATCGAAGCCGGCGAGCCCATCGGCGAGATTCTCAAGACCTCGGCCGCTCCAGGTTACAGCGAGCATCACACCGGGCGAGCAATCGATATCAGCACGCCCGGAAGCCGTCCGCTGCAGGCGGAGTTTGGGGACACGCCGGCCTATCGCTGGCTCAAGGCCAATGCCGGTACCTACGGCTTCCACGAGTCATACCCGATGGGGAACCGGCACGGCATCGAGTGGGAACCCTGGCACTGGTGTTACCGACGCCAGGCGGCCAGTGAACGCAAGGAGACACCGCAGTTCGCGGTGGTCTCGTCCACCGGACGCTAAAAAGGCAGCTCAGGCCGATCGGTCAACCTTTCCTGATCTCCTGATAGGCGGCCAGCGCGCGGCGTCTTGTCTGGCCGAGATCGACCAGCGGTGCAGAGAACGATTTTTCATCGTTTTCCCACGGCGCGTGGCGGTGCCTGACCGGCAGTTCCTTCAGCTCCGGGCACCAGCGGGTGATGTAGTCGGTGTTCGGGTCGAACTTCCGACCTTGCAGCACCGGGTTGAAGATCCGGAAGTAAGGCGCAGCATCGGCGCCGCAACCGGCGGTCCACTGCCAGCCCTGGGTGTTGTTGCCGAGATCGGCATCGACCAGGGTATCCCAGAACCAGCGCGCGCCCTCCTGCCATGGAATCAGCAGGTTCTTGGTCAGAAACGAGGCCACCACCATGCGCACCCGGTTGTGCATCCAGCCGGTCTCCCACAGCTCGCGCATCCCGGCATCGACCAGCGGAATACCGGTCCTGCCACGCTGCCAGGCGGCCAGGTCTTCGGCATAATCGCTGGGCTTTCGCCACGGAAAGTCGGCAAACTCCTTGCGCAGCGGCTGACCTGGAGTTTTCGGAAAGTGAAAAAGCAGGTGGGTGGAAAACTCCCGCCAGGCGATCTCGCGCACGTAGGACAGCGCGCCCTGCCCGCCCGGTAACTCGCCGTCGCGTCCGAATGCCCGCACCACCTGGCCCGGTGACAGCTCGCCGAAGTGCAGTGAGGGCGACAGGCGCGAGGTGCCGGCCTGGTCCGGCCGATCGCGGCGACTGGCATAGCCTGTGACCTGGTCCTCGACGAAGCTTTCCAGCCGGCGCCGGGCGGCCAGCTCACCCGGCTCCCAGGCATCGGCCAGTTTGTCCTTCCAGTGATGGTCGGGCAGCAGGCCGATGTCCGACAGATCGGCGCTGACCGGCCAGCGTTTCGGAGTCGGCAGTTCGCGAGGCTCGGGACACGGCGCCAATGGCTGCCAGTCCTTTTGCATCCGCTTCCAGAACGGCGTGAATACCAGGTAGGGCGTGTCGTCGGCCTTGCGCAGTTCCCAGGGCTCGTAAAGCAACGAGGCCTTGAAGCTCTTCGCTTCCACCCCCTGCTCGGTCAATGCTGCCTTGATCCTGCGGTCGCGCTCCACCACGGCAGGCTCATAGCGGCGGTTCCAGTACACCGCGTCGGCGCCGGTGACCCTTCGGATCCGGTCAAGCTGCTCCAGAGTATCGCCGTTGGCAACGATCAATCGGCTACCGCGGCCCTCAAGTCGCCGATCAAGCTCGGCCAGACTGTGATACAGCCACCAGCGGCTGGCAGCACCCGGAGCCCAATCCCCCTCGGAGTCGGGATCATGGATGTAGACGGGCACGATGGCTGAAAAGTCGCGTCGCGCCCGGTCCAGGGCCGGATTATCGGCCAGCCGCAGATCCTGGCGAAACCATACGATGACACAATCACTCATCAGCTCACCATAGCGCTGACAATGTCAACGATCAGTGCGATTGCCGGATCAAGCCCCTGCGCGACGAGCCATTCTCACCGAGTCCGATCGGCTGGCTTCCAGCGCCTCCAGGTAGCCGTCTTCCAGACCCGTGACGTAGCGCCCGCTGAAACAGGAGCTGTCGAAGCCCGCCAGCCGGGTATTCTTGCCGCGCACCGCCCGCTCCAGGTCGTCAAGGTCCTGATAAATCAATTTGTCGGCGCCAATTTCCTGCTGCACCTGCTCGACCGTTCTGCCGCTGGCAATCAGCTCGCTGGCGGCCGGCATGTCGATGCCGTAGACGTTGGGATAACGGACCGGGGGAGCCGCCGAGGCCAGGTAGACCTTGCGCGCACCGGCCTCCCGAGCCATCTGGATGATCTGGCGTGATGTCGTGCCGCGGACGATGGAGTCATCGACCAGCAGCACGTTCTTGCGGCGAAATTCCAGCGAGATCGCGTTGAGCTTGCGCCGGACCGAGCGCGCGCGCTCTTCCTGACCCGGCATGATGAAGGTACGGCCAATGTAGCGGTTCTTGATCAGCCCCTCGCGGTATTTGACCCCCAGCATGTGAGCCAGCGGCAGGCAGGCGGTTCGACTGGTATCGGGGATCGGAATGACCACATCGATATCATGGTCCGGCCATTCGAGAAGAATCCGTCGAGCCAGCGCCTCACCCATGCGCAGACGAGCCTTGTAGACCGAGATATCATCGAGCATGGTGTCTGGTCGGGCGAAGTACACGTATTCGAACAGGCAGGGCGTGTGCGGCTGAGCGAGTTCGCTGGTATGCCGATGCAGTTGACCGTCCAGGGTGATCAACACCGATTCTCCGGGACCGACATCGGCCACCAGCTCGAAGTCGAGAATATCCAGCACTACTGATTCCGAGGCCAGGATGTAATCGGTGCCCTGACTTGACTGGCGCTGACCCAGCACCAGCGGACGGATGCCGCGCGGGTCACGAAAACCCAGCAGCCCTACACCGGCGATCAGGGCAACAGCTGCGTAGGCCCCACGCACCCGGGCATGAGTTGCATCAACCGCAGCAAAAATGGCTTCGGGCTCCAGTCCGTTGCCGGTTCTGGAGCTCAGTTCGTGAGCCAGGCAGTTGAGCAGGACTTCCGAGTCCGATTCGGTATTGATGTGCCGACGATCTGCACGGAACAGTTCATCCCGCAGGGACTCGCTGTTGGTCAGGTTGCCATTGTGACCCAGGGAGATCCCGCACGGGGAGTTGACATACATCGGCTGGGCTTCGTCGGGCCGATCACAGCCGGCGGTCGGGTAGCGCACGTGCCCGATACCGCAGTCACCGTTCAGACCGGCCATTGACCGGGCGCCGAATACATCCCTGACCAGCCCCATTCCGCGTGCCGAACGCATGCGCCCGTTGTCCAGTGTGGTCATGCCCGCGGCATCCTGCCCGCGATGCTGAAGAATGGTCAGGGCATCGTACAGCCTGGCCGCGACAGGTGAACGCCCGAAGATTCCGACAATTCCGCACATCAGTCCTGCAACTCCGTTTGAGGCTCTGCGCCAAGATAAGATTTCAACGATTCCGGTGCCTGCTCAACCGCCCATTCGGCCAGCCGTTCGAACTCGGGCAGCAAACGTGACTCTCGCCACCACGGGTCATCCGGGAAAGGGGTGATGCTGGCAACCAGCACCGCCATGACCACCAGCACGATACCGCGGGCAGCGCCGAACAGGGCGCCGAGCATGCGGTCGGTGCCGCTTAACCCGGTCCCCTTGATCAGCTTGCCGAGCAGGTAATTGAGCAGAGCGCCGATCACCAGGATAACCACGAAAACTCCGACAAAAGCAGCAATTACCCTTGCCGATGGCAACTCTACCCAGGGCTCAAGCCTCACCGACAGAGGCTCGGCCATGTGCAGCGCCACCACGGCGGCAACCACCCAGACGGCGATACTGAATACTTCCCGAATGAAGCCTCTAAGGATACTGACGGTGATCGACAGCGCGCACACCAGCAGGATCACGAGATCGGCAATATTCATCCCAACCCCTCTGGCCCGGACCCGCTCACGGGTGGCTGACCACCAGTCCTTCCAGGTTGGCCTCGCGACGGATCCGGTCGAGCATGTCGCCAGCGCTGTCGCGATTTTCGAAGGTGCCGATTCTGACCTGCCATATGACCCGCTGGGGCGTGCTTTCCTCGTGCAAGAGGGCATCAAAGCCCTGCGACTGCAGCTGATCGCGCAGCCGCCGCGCATTGTCGTGACTGGCGAAACTGCCAACCTGAACGGCGTAGCCGGCTACCCCATCGCGATCCGACATCACCAGGCCAGCCTGCTCACGCACCACGGGGTCGACCCCCTCCAGGGTGCGCGCGATCTGGCCTCTGGCCGTCTCGGCCTCGGCCTCGGAGCGATAGGGCCCGGTGCGAATCCGGTGCAGGCGGGTCGGCCCACGCACGATTTCCTCGATCTGCACACCATGACCCAGCGACTCCAGGCGAGCGGCGACATCGCGCGCGGTCTGCTGGTTGGCAAAGCTGGCAACCTGCACCACCCATGCACCGTCGCCTGACTCGACCGGAGGCGGGTCAGGCTCGGGCTCGACGACCGGCGGGGCAGGCTCAGGATCAGGCGCGGACTCAGGCTCCGCTTGCGGCTCCGGGCCGGGATCCGGCAATGGCTCGAAATCGACCGCCGGATCCGGCAATGGCGGTCGATCGGCTGGTTCGGCGCGAGTAGGCGGTGGCGACACCACCGGCGGCCGCTCGCGCTCGGCAGCAGGCGGCCGTCCGGCAGGGTGATCCGGATCCAGCGGCAGGCGGCGAATCTCGCGCTGATCCTCACCGGGTGCCGGCAGATCAATCGTCAGCTGACGCGGCCCTTCATCCCGGTCTGGATCTTCCAGCAGCATCGGAATGAAAATCACCGCCAGGGCGATCAGAATCGCCGCTCCCACCAATCGCTGCTTGAGTACTTTGTCCATGAAACCGTTGGCGACTTCAGTTGGCTGTTGCGACCGACTCGGCAGTCGTCTCTGCAATCGTCTCTGCAATCATTTCCCTGGCCGCGGCAACGCTCAGAAAGGATCCGAACACCACCACTCGGCCAGCTGTGCCTGCTCGAGCGCGTGAAAGCTCCAGCGCCTGGCCCCATGATTCTAACGCGTCCACGCCCCCGGCAACACCAGCTTGCCGCAACTGCTCGGCAACGTGGCGCGGATCGACGCTTCTGGGCCCGCCCAAGGGCGGCAAATACCAGTGCGTAAAGACATCGGCCAGACATCGGGCGATCGCGGTAATGTCCTTGTCGGCCAAGGCGGCGAACACCGCCACGGCTGGCCCAGCCTGGCGCCTGAGCTGACAGGCCAGGGCGCGGGCGGCAGCCGTATTGTGGGCCACATCGACGATGACCTGCGGCGCCTCGGCAATGATCTCGAAGCGACCGGGTAGCCGGCACCGCATCAAACCCTCGTCCCAGTAGGCGCCAAGTTCGGGCGCCAGCCTGGCCAGAGCAGCCAGCGCGCAGGCGGCGTTGTCGATCTGAAAATCGCCAACCAGTGCCGGCTGCGGCAGCTTGCGCCGCGGCTGGTTGGGCAAGGTCAGGGAAAAGCCGCCGGACGAACGCCGTCGGACACGGATCTCACGACCCAGACACCAGGCCTGGGCGCCGGTACGATCCAGCAATTTGTCGAAACCGGCCGGCCATCGACGCTCACCAATGATCAACGGTCGGCCGGACCGCGCGATCCCCAGTTTTTCCCGGGCAATCGAAAGTCGGGTCGGACCCAGCCAATCGCGATGATCAAGCCCGATACTGGTCAACACCGCCACATCGGGATCGATGCAGTTGACCGCATCCAGCCGCCCCCCCAGACCGACCTCCAGCACGTTCAGTCGGGCCTTCAGTTGCATTCCCAGCCACAGCGCGGCCAGCGTGGTGTGTTCGAAATAGCTCAGATCGACACTGCCGCGCGCGGACTCCACCGCTTCCAGTGCGGCGATCCATTCCGCTTCCGGCAGCGTCCTGCCAGACAAGCGCAGACGCTCCTCGAAGCGATGCAGATGGGGGGAGGTGTAGGCCAGAACCGGCCACCCGGCAGCCAGCGCCACCGACTCGATCATTGCCACCACCGAGCCCTTGCCGTTGGTGCCGGCCACGCTGATCACCGCGCCGGACAGGCCGAGCTTCAGTCGGTCACGTACGGCATTGACTCGCTCAAGGCCCAGCTTGATGCGCTCGGCAGGGGCGCGCTGCTCCAGCCTCGCCAGCCAGGCAGCCAGCCCGGTATCAGTCAACGGCTGGGACTGGCGTCGCTGCCGTCGCCGTCTCCGTCGCCGACCTCACCTTCGATGGTAAGGCCGTTCACTGAGCTGGCGTCGCTTTCGGCTTCTGCTTCCAGCAGTTCGCCCTCGCGCGGCTTTGACTCTGCGGCACCGGTCAAGATGGACAGAATGGCATGAATGCGCTGACGCAGCTCTCGACGGTCAACAATCATGTCGATTGCGCCCTTGCGCAACAGAAACTCGGAACGCTGGAAGCCTTCCGGCAGAGTTTCGCGCACGGTCTGCTCGATCACCCTCGGGCCGGCGAAACCAACCAGGGCGTTCGGCTCGGCGATATTGACATCTCCCAGCATCCCCAGACTGGCCGAAACGCCGCCAGTCGTCGGGTGTGTCAGCACCGACACATAGGGCAAACCGGATTCGGCCATTCTGGCAAGTACCGCGCTGGTCTTGGCCATTTGCATCAGCGAGAACAGACCCTCCTGCATGCGCGCCCCGCCGGAAGCCGAAAAGCACACCAGAGGCAGCTCACGTTCCAGGCAGCGATTGGCCGCAACGACAAAGCGCTCACCAACCACCGAGCCCATTGACCCGCCCATGAAACGGAAGTCGAAGGCACAGGCAACCAGGTCCAGGCCCATCAGCTTGCCGTGCATGGCGACCATGGCGTCGTTTTCCCCGGTTTCCTTCTGGCTGGCCACCAGACGGTCGCGATACTTTTTCGAGTCGCGGAATTTCAGCACATCGACCGGTTGCAGCTCGGTGCCCAGCTCTTCCAGATCGCCTTCGTCGAAAAACGCCTTCAGCCGGGCCCGCCCGCTCAAACTCATGTGATGATTGCACTTCGGGCAGACCAGCAGGTTGCGCTCCACCTCCGGACGATACAGCACTGCATCACAGGCCGAACACTTGGTCCACAACCCGTCGGGCACCCGCCGGCTCTTGCTGCGGCTGTCGGTGCGAATGCGCCCGGGCATCAGTTTCTGGAACCAGCTCATTGAAACTCCCCTGGTGATTTACCGCGCTTAGTGGTTGACCGCGCTGGCTGGCCTGTCTTCGCCAACCGCATCCATCGCCGCCCTGACCGGCCCCAAAAATGCACCAGTCAGCTCGACGGCCTGCTCGGCAGAGCCAGCCCGATCCAGACGATTGACCAGCGCCGAGCCGATCACCACGCCGTCAGCCATCCGGGCCACCGCAGCGGCCTGCGCCGGCTCCCGGATACCGAAACCGACGGCAATCGGCAGACCGGCATGTTTGCGTAACCTGCTCAGCGGGGCGGCCAGGGAGTCAAGGTCCAGCGAGGCCGCGCCGGTCACCCCCTTGAGCGAGACATAGTAGACAAATCCGCCTGCCAGGTTACAGATACGGGCCAGACGCTCCGGCGTGGTCGTGGGAGCGACCAGAAAAATCTGATGCAGACCTTCAGCGGCCAGACACTGGCGCATGGGCTCTGCCTCGTCGGCCGGACAATCAACCACCAGCACGGCATCAACCCCCGCCTGGCGCGCCTGGCTGGCAAACCGCTCCTGACCGCGCCGCTCGATCGGGTTCATGTAGCCCATCAGCACGATCGGGGTGTCCTCGTCATCGCGTCGGAAAGCTTCGACCATGGCCAGCACGCGATCGAAATCGGTACCCGCCTCAAGGGCGCGGGCACAGGCGTTCTGAATCACCGGACCATCGGCCATAACGTCGGAAAACGGCACCCCAAGCTCCAGTACATCGGCGCCGGCGCTGACTGCCGCGTGCAGAATGTCGACAGTCCAGTCGGGGTGCGGGTGACCTGCGGTGATGTAGGGGATCAGGGCGCGCCGACCACACTCGGCCAGGGCCGCAAAGCGCCGGTCCAGTCGGTTCACAGGCTCAGCCCCTCGGTTTCGGCAACGGTCTGGATGTCCTTGTCGCCACGACCGGACAGGTTGACCAGCACGATCTGCTCCGGCGACATCCGCGCGGCCAGCTGCATGCCGTAGGCAATCGCATGCGCGCTTTCCAGCGCCGGCATGATGCCCTCCAGGCGCGTGAGCTGATGAAAGGCCGTCAATGCCTGTTCATCGGTAATACCGACATACCGGGCCCGCCCGCTGTCCTTGAGCCAGGCATGTTCCGGTCCGACTCCCGGATAATCCAGCCCGGCCGAGACCGAATGGGTATGGCGAATCTGGCCGGCGTCATCATCAAGCAGATAGGTCCGGCTGCCGTGCAGCACGCCGACTCGTCCGGCACACAGGCTGGCCGCATGCGCCAGGCCCGACAGTCCGCGCCCGGCAGCCTCGACCCCGTACATGGCGACATCGGTATCGTCAACGAAGGGGTGAAACAACCCCAGCGCATTTGAACCGCCACCGACGCAGGCCACCAGCGCATCAGGCAGGCAACCGTACTCGTCCATCATCTGGACTTTCGCCTCGCGTCCGACCACGGCATTGAAGTCACGCACCATCGCCGGATAGGGATGCGGCCCGGCAGCGGTGCCGAGTATGTAGAAGGTCGAATCAACGTTGCTGACCCAGTCACGCATCGCTTCGTTAAGGGCGTCCTTGAGCGTGCGCGAGCCGGCCTCGACGCTGACCACTTCAGCACCCAGCAGCTTCATGCGATAGACATTGGTGGCCTGGCGCCGAACATCCTCGGCACCCATGTAGACCACGCACTCCATGTCCAGACGCGCCGCCACAGTGGCCGAGGCCACACCATGCTGGCCGGCACCGGTTTCGGCAATGACACGTCGCTTGCCCATGGCGCGCGCCAGCAAGGCCTGACCAACCGTGTTGTTGATCTTGTGAGCACCGGTGTGATTGAGATCCTCGCGCTTGAGCACGATACGGGCACCGCCGGCAGCCTCAGTCAGCCGCCGGGCGAAATACAGCGGTGAAGGACGGCCTACGTAGTGAGCAAGATCAGCATCCAGCTCGGCGACGAAATCGGGATCGGCCAGGTATGTTCGCCACGCCAACTCCAGCTCCTCCAGCGCCGCCATCAGCGTTTCGGAAACAAAACGTCCGCCAAATTTGCCAAAGTGCCCGGACGCATCGGGAACCTGCAACGGACCCGGATATCGTATCGCTGGTTCAGCCATTTCTAACCGCCTCAATAAACATCTTCATCAGCTTATCATCCTTGACTCCAGGGCGGGATTCAACGCCGCTGGATACATCGACTGCCGATGGCACAAGCCGTCGGCAGGCCTCGGCCACATTGTCCGGGTTCAAGCCACCGGCCAGAATCCACGGGCGTTGCATCTCCGGCAGGCAGGACCAGTCGAAGGTCTGCCCGGAGCCGCCCTGCCCGCCCGGTGCGTGGCTGTCGACCAATAGCGCGTCGGCAGTGGAAAATTGCGCCAGCTCGTCGGCCCATTTCGCACCGCCCATGGCGATGGCACGAATCCAGGGCCGACCGAACCCGGCGCAGAACGCCGCCGCTTCGCTGCCGTGAAACTGCAGCCAGTCCAGCGGCACCCTGGCCAGCACCTCTTCTATACGGCTTGCCGGCTGGTTCATGAACAGCCCGACCCGACTGACGAAGGGCGGCAGGGCGCGGCAGATTTCGATAGCCCGTTCCACGGCAACGCAGCGCGGGCTTTCCGACGCGAACACCAGGCCGATGGCGTCGACACCCAGCTCACTGGCGCGGACGGCATCGTGCACCGAGGTCAAACCGCAGATCTTGATCCTGGTCACTATTATTGACTGTCAGTTGTCGCTGGAAAAGCCACCGGTTGATCGATCGGCAAGCCGGGAAAATCCGGATATTCCGGACCCAGCAGGCACAATCCTGCAGCCGGCGCGGTTATACCGGCCACGGTGCGATCACGTGCCTCGAGCACTTCGGCCACCCAGGCCGGATCACGCTCGCCACAGCCGACCGCAATCAGGGAGCCGGCTATATTTCTGACCATATGATAAAGAAACGCGTTCGCGCTGATGTCGATGCGCACTTCCTGGTCCAGCCGACAGACCGCGACCGACTCCACTCGCCGTCGCGGGGACTTGGACTGGCAGCCGACCGCCCGAAAGCTGGAAAAATCATGTTCGCCGATCAGCGCCTGGGCAGCCCGGTGCATGGCGAGAGCGTCCAGAGGCTTGCGCACCCAGGCCAGCTGATCGCGCCCGATCGCCGGTCTTACCCAGCGATTGATGATGCGGTATCGGTAATGTCGCCGCCTGGCGGAATAACGGGCATGAAAATCATCATCGACCGGTCGGGTCCACAGCAGTGTGATCCCTTGCGGCAGATGCGTGTTGGCGCCCAGCACCCAGGACCGCTCGCTACGCCGGGCGCAAGTATCGAAGTGAACAACCTGACAGCGAGCGTGCACACCGGTGTCGGTGCGCCCGGAACAAACTACCTCGATGGGCTGATCGGCGACATTCGACAGCGCCTGCTCCAGGCATTCCTGCACCGTCGGCGACTGGCGCTGGCGCTGCCAGCCAAAAAAACCGCCGCCGTCGTACTCGACGCCGGCGGCGATTCGCGCTTCAGACACGGCTTCGGCTGTCAGCCGATCCCGTCAAGCAATTGCCGGGCCTGCTCGCGCTGTTCGGCGGAACCTTCGTTGAGCACCTCTTCAAGGATCGCCCGGGCCGCCTCGTTGTCGTCCATCGACAGGTAGGCGCGGGCCAGGTCGAGCTTGACCTCGGCGTCATCCTCGTTGATTTCTCCGGCATCGACATCTACCGGCGCATCATCGACATCATCGAGATCAAGCGCATCGGCCACGGCCGAGTCATCGCCAACCTCATCGAGTTCGGCCAGATCGTCGCCCTCGCCCTCATCAGCAGAATCGTCGGCCAGCGGTGAATCCTCTTCGGCTTCCGGCACGTCGGCCAGGTCGAAGGAGCCAAGGTCCAGATCCTCGTCCTCCAAAGCCATTGCCCCATCAGGCTGGTCGGCAGACAGCGCTTCATCGGACGGTTCGAAATCCTCGGACTCATCTTCCAGTCCGAGATCCAGCGCTTCGTCATCCAGTTCGAGATCCAGCGCATCCTCGTCCGTTTCATCGGGGCCGGCCTCATCCACTGCGGCAGGCTGGTCCGCATCATCTTCCATTTCTTCAGCCAGGAACCGCTCCAGGTCCAGCTCGTCATCCTCTTCGTCGATGGTCAGCGGCTCCGGTTCATCTCCATCTTCAGAACCTTCGAGATCATCGACTGACAACACCTCGGTGCGATCCTGCTGCTGCTCGTCAGTGAACTCCTCCAGGCTGAACGGATCGTCTTCATCTTCGTCCGGGATCGGCTCGTCTTCAGCAGCATCATCCAGTCTGCTGGAAAACTCGGCGAGGTCGACTTCCTCATCGGAACCCGGGTCATCGCCGGCGTCCAGTGCATCTTCCGCACTGTCATCTTCGGTTGCCGACAGGCGATCACGATCAGCGCCGTCTTCTTCATCGTCAGGACCGAACAGCGACAGGTCATCGTCATCAGCGTCCGACTCATCAGCCTCTTCGAAGGGGCTGACCGTGCTCGTCTCCTCCTCGCTATCGGCTTCATCGCGCTCGAGCACCGACAGAATATCGTCGTCCAGATCGTCGTCACCGAGAGCCGTTTCGTTAGGCGTCAGCATTGGGTGATCCGGCGCATGGGTCACGGCCAGATCCAGTGCCTGCTGCCATTCCTCGGCATTCTCGTTGTCGACGTGCCGGTACATGTCGTCCAGCGCATCGGCGAATTCCTCACTGCGATCCACGGCAGCCAGCGCCGACAGCAAGGCCAGGTGACGCGACAAATCGCGAGGATCGCGACCGAGCTCGGCACGGGCCTGGTCGACCGGCGACAGCGCCGAGGATTTCGACCCGGCCGGGGCAGCAGCGGATTCCTGGCTGCGCCGGTTCAGAATGAACCAGGCGGCAGCGAGCAGAATCAGCGCCACAACAGCCAGCACGATATAGAACAGCAGCGAGCCGAAGAATCCGCGCCGGGGTTCCGGAGCAAAGGCGTGCGGGATGGGTTCCGGCGCCGCTTCCACCGGCGCGGCCACTTCCGGCTCGACGGCTTCGACGACGGGGTCCTCTATCACTTCAGGTTCGCGCTCTGCCAGTTCGCGCTCCAGTTCGCGCAGGTAGGCAGCCACCTCGTCTTCATCGGGCTCAGGCGTGGCTTCCAGCGCCGCTGCCAGCTCCTCACGTTCGCGACGGGCCTCGCGCAGTCGATCCTGAAGCAGGGCCAGATCCTCGTCGACCATCGACAGCCCTGTCAGGTCCTCAACCTCGACAGCACGACGCAACTCATCAAGCTGCCGCCACAGGCGATCATCATCGATATCGGCGGCAAACATCTCATCCTCGACACGCGTCAGGGATTCACGCAGGCGCTCAGCCTCCTCCTGACGCTGAAGTTCAACGCCTTCACCCACCTCTTCATCAAGCGGCGGCACCAGCGCCAGTCGATGAGTGACTTCCGGCTCGGGTTCCGGCTCCACCTCCGGCGGCGGCGTCGGACGAGCCGGTTCTTCAGGCACCGCAACCTCGGTCACGGTCGGCACATCTCGACGCGCTACCTGCTGCTGCCAGGTTTGCATCTGGGCCCGGATCATTTCCTCGGCAGCGGCCGGGTTGACTGCACGCATCTCGGCCAGCCCGGGAATGGTCAGCTCGGCGCCGCGCAGCAGCTGGTTGACATTGCCCCCGACGAACGCCTCGGGATTGCGCTCGAGAATGGCGATCATGACCTGGTTCATGGTCAGGGTTGCATCCGGACGCACGTTGCGAGCTATTGCCCACAGCGTTTCGCCCGCTGCGACCGGGCCGTATTGGTCTGTGACCGCCGGTCGCGGTGCCGGCTCAGGCGCCGCAGGCGGAGTCGGTTCGGCCGGCGCAGGAGCCGGCGTCGGAGCTGGCGTCGGAGCCGGAGCAGGGCGCGGTGCCGGCTCTACCGGCGTCGGGGCTGGTGCCGGTTCCGCCGGCGCCGGCGTCGGAGCCGGTCGCGCCGGTGGCTCGGCAACCCGCCTGACTGGCGGCGCCAGGTCAAGGGTTGCCGGGTCCAGGAACAGGGTGTATTCGCGCAGCATGCGGCCGTTTGCCCAACGCGCATCCAGCAGAACCTGAACGATCGGGTCGGTTACCGGCCGCCGGGAGCGGATGCGAACCTCTGGCGGGCTCACCCGTCGATCAACGCTGACCTGCAGATCCAGGCCCAGCGCGGTACTGGGAATACCCAGACGGTCGTAGTCGGCCGGCCCAGCCGGATTGACCTGGAGCGTGTCGAGGTCGGCCTCGCTGGCCTCAATCAACCGCACCCGCACATCAAGCGGCTGGCTGAGATAGGAATCGACTCTGGCCTCGCCGAGCCCCAGGGCCCAAGAGTCACTCAGCAGGCCGATCGACAGCAGCGACAGCAGCAGGCAGGTTGCGACAGCTCTATTGATTGTTTTGATCATGGGTGCCCCAGGCTGTTTGGCAGCGAATAATATGATATTTCAAAAGAGTATACCAACGACTTGAAGTATTACTAGTACCCGCATCAGTATTGCAGGGCATCCGTGTTGGCGCCAGCTTGCGGCTTTCAGCACAGCTCATCGCTTCATTTCGACCAATGCTTCAGCAATCTGGATCGCGTTCAGCGCCGCTCCCTTGCGGACGTTGTCGGCCACCACCCAGAAGTTCAGTCCGCGCGGATGGGTGAAATCCCTGCGCAATCGACAGACAAAGACCCGATCATCGCCGGCGGCTTCGGTCAGCGGCATGGCCAGCTCGGCGCCGCCAAACCGGCTCACGCCGGGGGCTTCATCGAGCAGACGCTCCACCTCGGCCAGCGCGATCTCCGATTCGGTTTCCAGGTGCACCGCCTCGCCGTGGCCGTAGAACACCGGGACACGCACCGCAGTGGCGTTGACCTGGATGCTGTCGCTGCCCAGTATTCGCCGCGTCTCGCGATGCATCTTCATCTCCTCGCGGGAATAGCCGTTGTCCTCCATCACGTCGATCATCGGAATCACGTTGAAGGCGATTGGAGCGCTCAAGACGTGCACCTCCGGATCACGGAAATTGAAGCGGTCCATGCATTGCCGCCCCAGCTCCTCCATCGCCGCCCGTCCGGCACCGCTGACCGACTGGTAGGTCGCCACGTTGATCCGGGCGACACCGGCCGCACGGTGAATCGGCGCTATCGCCAGCAGCATCTGAATGGTTGAGCAGTTGGGATTGGCAATGATGCCCGGACCCTGAAACGACGCCAGCTCTTCGCCGTTGACCTCGGGCACGATCAGCGGCACCTCGGGATCTAGCCGGAAGTGGGAGGTGTTGTCGATCACCGTGCAGCCGGCCGCCACTGCCCGCGGCGCGTGCTCGGCAGATACCGACCCGCCGGCCGAAAACAGCGCGAAGTCGAAGCCGTTGAAGTCGAACCCGGCAAGGTCCTGCACCTTGATCGAGCGCGAACCGGCGGCGATCTGGCGCCCGGCCGACTCGGCGCTGGCCAGCGCAGCCAGCTCACTGACCGGAAAGCGACGAGAAGCCAGCAGCTCCAGCATGGTCTCGCCAACAATGCCGGTGGCACCAACCACGGCGACCCTGAACCCTTCCTTGCCCTGTTTCATGTCGGAATCCTTGGCGTCTGCGGTTCAACGTCACCGCACTGCGCACGATGAATGAGGAAATGGTCCATCAGCACCAGGGCCAGCATGGCCTCGACGATCGGCGTGGCGCGGATGCCGACGCAGGGGTCGTGGCGGCCCTTGGTGACCACTTCCACCGGCTGGCCATCGACATCGACACCCTGGCCGGGCAGGCGCAACGACGAGGTCGGCTTGAAGGCCACCGCCACCTCGACCGGCTGACCGGTGGAGATGCCGCCAAGCACGCCGCCGGCCTGGTTGGACAGGAATCCATCCGGGGTCATCTGGTCACGATGTTCGGTGCCGAGTTGGCCGACGCAGGCCAGCCCGGCACCGACCTCGACCGCCTTGACCGCATTGATGCTCATCATCGCCGCGGCCAGATCACCGTCAAGCTTGGCGTAGATCGGCGCACCCCAGCCCGGCGGGACGCCGGTGGCACGAGCACGGATCAGGGCGCCGACCGAGTCGCCGGACTTGCGCAACCGGTGCATGAAGGCTTCAAGTTCCTCGATGCGATCGGGGTCGGGACAGAAAAACGGGTTGTCGTCGATGCTGGCCTCGTCGAAGCGCCCGTCGAGTTCGATGTCATGGATCTTCGCCAGCCAGCCGCGCACCCGGATGCCGAGCCGCTCGGCCAGATACTTGCGCGCCAGCGCACCGGCCGCCACGCGCATCGCCGTCTCACGCGCCGAGGACCGGCCACCGCCGCGCCAGTCGCGAATCCCGTACTTGTGATGGTAGGTATAGTCGGCATGGCCAGGGCGAAACTGGCGCGATATCTCGTTGTAGTCCTTGCTGCGGGCATCGGTGTTGTAGATCACCAGCGCAATCGGTGTGCCGGTGGTCACGCCCTCGAAGGTGCCCGACAGTATCTGCACGTCTTCGGCCTCGCGTCGCTGCGAAGTATGGCGGCTGCGCCCGGTGGCGCGCCTGAGCAATTCCGCGCGAATTTCCTCGGCCGTGATCGCCATCCCGGGCGGGAAGCCGTCGATGACACAGCCGATAGCCGGCCCGTGGCTTTCGCCGAAGGTGGTCACGGTCAGCAGGCGACCGAAGCTGTTGAGGGCCATGAAGTGGATGCTTTGATTGAACAATCCAGCAGTTTAGCAGCGATTGCCGCTGGATCAATCACCCGGCCACCTTGGTCAACCCGGATCAACCCTTGCCGGCAACAATTTCCGCCGCCGTCAGACAGGCCTGATAGTCGAGCAGGCAGACACCTTCGCCGCCGCCGGCAAACTCCAGCCACACCGGGCTGATCGGCGCCAGCAGCTCATCCAGTGCCTCGGCGGCCTCGCCGACCTCCAGAATCACGATGCCGTGGGGGTGGAGATGGGCGGGTAGCT
>SKQS01000089.1 GCA_007118895.1 Wenzhouxiangella sp. | reverse complement strand
GGTGTCGCGCTTCGTCGAGCGCAAGCGGGTGGTCAAGGACAAGAACCTGGGTCCACTGATCTCCACCGACATGACCCGATGCATACACTGCACCCGCTGCATCCGCTTTCTAGAGGAAATCGGCGGCAGTACCGAGCTCGGCGGCATGGGGCGCGGCGAAAAGCTCGAGATATCCACCTTCATCGAGCGCAACATCAACTCCGAACTGTCGGGTAACGTGATCGACCTTTGTCCGGTCGGCGCCCTGACCAACAAGCCGTTCCGATTCAGCGCCCGGCCCTGGGAGATGCGTGCGCGGCCCTACATCGGCACCCATGACTGCCTGGGCTCCAATCTCTTCTACCACGTTCGCGGCGGGCGCATCATGCGTACCGTTCCGCGCGACAATGAGGCGATCAACGAGTGCTGGATTGCTGACCGTGACCGCTACAGCCACTTTGGCCTGGAAGCCGGAGACCGGCTGACTGCGCCGCGCCTGAAGATCGATGGACAGTGGCAGACCGTTGACTGGGATCGCGCCCTGGCCGCCACCGCCGATGCGATCAGGGACACCCTAGAGCAGCATGGCCCCGCCGCACTTGGCGCCCTGGTCTCGCCGCGGGCGACCAGCGAGGAGCATTTCCTGCTGGGCAGGTTGTGGCATGGGCTGGGCAGTTCACACATCGATCACCGTCTGCGGCTGACTGACTTCAGCCATCCGCAGGCCGGCCAGGCGCGCATGGATCGGCCTTCGCGCGAACTGGCCGCTGCCGACGCGCTGTTTCTGGTTGGCAGCAATATCCGCCACGAGGTGCCGATCCTGGGCCACCGTGTGCGCACTGCCTGGCGCATCGGCGGGGCCATCGTGATGGATCTGAATCCGGTGGCCTATCCGTTTCACTTTGACCTGACCCAGCGGCTGATCGTGCCGCCGCAGGCCATGGCCGATAGCCTGGCCCGGGTTTGCCGGGCAGCAATCGAGCTGACCGGCTGCCAGCAGCCGGATGGTCAGTTGGGCAAGTTCATCAGCGCGCGCGAGGCCGACCAGGTTACGCGCGACATCGCTGCCTCCCTGCGCGATGCCAACAGCGCCGTGATTCTGCTCGGCGAGGTCGCGCTGAATCATCCGCACGCGGGGCTCATGCGGCGGCTGGCCGAGTGGCTGGCCGACGTGCTGGAAGTCGCGCTATGCGTGCTGCCAGGCCCGGCCAACAGCGTTGGCGCCTGGCAGGCAGGCTGCGTGCCGGGCGCGCAGGGGCTTGATGCCCGGGCCATGCTCGAACAGCCGCTTAAGCTGTACTGGCTGCACGATATTGAGCCAGGTCTGGACCTGGCAGACCCGGCCGCCGCACGAGCCGCGCTGGGCCAGGCCGACAAGGTAATAGCGGTCAGCGCATTTGCCGACGCCGAGCTTAAGGAACTGGCCGATATCCTGCTGCCGCTGGCCGCGGTGCCGGCAACCGACGGCAGCTATGTCAACCTGGATGGAGCGCGGCAGCTGCTCACCGAGGGCGTTCGCCCGGTCGGACAGTCACGCGCCGGGTGGAAGATCCTGCGCCGCCTCGGCGAGATGCTGGGCATTGAGGGCTTCGATTTTGTCGGCCTGGCCGACGTCGGCAACCAGATGGCCAGCTTCGAGTTTGACAGGCCACAAACCGACGGCGAGTCTCGGCTTCCGGCCACGGTCGACGGCAACGAGCTTTGGCGTATTGGCGATGTGCCGATGTTTGCCACCGACAACCTGGTCCGTCGCTCGCCTCCGTTGAGCCAGACCGCACATGCCCGGTCGACCGCGGCCAGGATCAATCCGTCCACCGCCGATCGCCTGGGTCTGTCCGATGCCGGGCGGGTGCGCGTGGTGCAGGGCGAGACCAGCGCCGAGGTCGATCTGACGCTGGATGAACGCATCGCGCCGAACGCCCTGTGGCTGCCGGCCGCCCACGATGCAGTGCGGGTGCTGGGGTCGGCCCACGGTCCGGTCGAGGTGGAGTCCGCCTCATGATCGATGCGCTGCTGACGCTTTCCTGGACGGTCGCCAAGATCATGATGATCGTCCTGCCGGTGACCATCGGCGTGGCCTATTTCACCTACTTCGAACGCAAGGTGATCGGCTACATGCAGGTCCGGCGCGGGCCCAATCGGATCGGCCCGCTCGGGCTGCTGCAGCCTTTTGCCGACGTGTTCAAGATGTTGTTCAAGGAACTGATCATTCCGACCAACGCCAATCGGTTTCTGTTTCTGCTGGCGCCAGTGCTGGCGCTGGCCCCGGCGCTGGCGGCCTGGGCGGTGGTGCCGTTCTCGGACTGGCTGGTTCTGGCCGATATCGATGCCGGGTTGCTGTTCATTCTTGCCCTGACTTCGATGGGGGTCTACGGCATCCTTATCGGCGGCTGGGCGTCCAATTCCAAGTATGCGCTGATCGGTGGCCTGCGCTCGGCAGCCCAGATCGTGTCCTACGAGATTGCCATGGGCTTCGCCCTGGTCGGCGTGATCGTGCTGTCAGGGACACTGAACCTGACCGGGATCGTCCATGCCCAGTCGGGCAATATCTTCACCTGGTTCTGGCTGCCGCTGCTGCCGCTGTTCGTGATCTATTTCATCTCCGGCGTGGCAGAAACCAATCGTGCCCCGTTCGATGTCGCCGAGGGCGAATCGGAAATCGTTGCCGGTTTCCACGTTGAGTATTCCGGTGCAGCCTTCGCCGTGTTCTTCCTGGCCGAATACGCCAACATGATCCTGATCTCGGCGCTGGCCGCATTGCTGTTCCTTGGCGGCTGGCTGAGCCCCTTCCAGGGCATGCCCTGGATCGGAGATACTTTCCTGGGCGCCGGCGGGATTCACTGGTTCCTGCTCAAGACTGCGTTCTTCATGTTCCTGTACCTGTGGTTTCGCGCCACATTCCCGCGCTATCGCTATGACCAGATCATGCGCCTGGGCTGGAAGGTGTTCATTCCGATCACCATCGTCTGGATCATGGTCGCCGGTGTCTTCCGCGTTACCGGACTGGTAGGAGGCTGACCATGCAAGCTGTTTCCCGCTACTTCAAGTCACTGATGTTGCTGGAGCTGTTCAAGGGCCTGGGCGTGACTTTTCGCTATTTCCGCTCACCCAAGACAACCCTGAACTACCCGGAAGAAAAGACCCCGAAGTCGCCACGTTTTCGCGGCCTGCACGCACTTCGGCGCTACCCCAATGGTGAGGAGCGCTGCATTGCCTGCAAGTTGTGCGAGGCGGTGTGCCCGGCGCTGGCGATCACCATTGACTCGCACAAGCGAGAGGACGGCACCCGGCGCACGACCCGCTACGATATCGACCTTTTCAAGTGCATCTACTGTGGTTTCTGCGAGGAATCCTGCCCGGTCGACTCGATCGTAGAGACTGATATCAGTGAATATCACTTCGAAAATCGTGGCGAGAACATCGTCACCAAGGAGCAGCTGCTGGCCATTGGCGATCGCTTTGAAGAACAGATCGCTGCAGCGCGCGCCAGGGATGCGGCTTACCGCTAACATAAACCCGAATTATTCATGACCCAGCCTACTACGACGACCCCAGGCCCCGCATCTACGACGTTTCGCTCGGTCGCGAATCCTCACCGTAGGGGTGGCTACGTTTCCGGTTCGCTCGGTCGCGAAACCCCGCATCTACAGGACCTGGAGCCGTCTCGTTACGTCTGGGTCATGAATAATCCGGGTTAGGAAGTAGCTCAACATGCCTATCGTTGAAATCGTCTTTTACCTGTTCAGCGCCGTACTGGTGGTCTCGGCGCTCAGCGTGGTGACCTCCGGCAACCCGATCTATTCGGTGCTGTTTCTGGTGCTGGCCTTCTTTTCGGCGGCCTGCATCTGGATGCTGCTCGAGGCGGAATTTCTGGCCATCGTCCTGGTGCTGGTCTACGTCGGCGCGGTGATGGTGCTGTTTTTGTTCGTGGTCATGATGCTCGATGTCAACGTGACCCCGATGAAAGAGGGTTTCGCACGCTACCTGCCGGTCGGCCTGCTGGTGGCCCTGGCCATGGCTGCTCAGATGTTCATGGTGATCTGGACCCGCGGGCTGGAAACCCAGCCGTTGCCCGATCCGCGGCCGGCTGACTACAGCCATACCCGCGAGCTGGGTGAGTGGCTGTTTACCCACTACATCTATGCCTTCGAGATTGCCGCGGTGATTTTGCTGGTGGCCATCATTGCCGCGATCTCGCTGACTCATCGCCGTCGTCCCGGTACTCGCTACCAGGATCCGGCAGAGCAGGTCAAGATCAGGCGCCAGGAGCGGGTGCGGCTGGTCAAGATGCCGTCGGAACGGACCGGGGAGGGCTGAAGATGCTGACTCTGGCGCATTTCCTGACTCTTGGCGCGCTGCTGTTTTGCATTAGCGTGGCCGGGATCTTTCTCAACCGCAAGAACGTGCTGATCCTTTTGATGTGCATCGAGTTGATGCTGCTTGCTGTCAACATCAACTTCGTGGCCTTTTCGCGTTTTCTCGACAACATGGACGGCCAGGTCTTCGTGTTCTTCATCCTGACCGTGGCGGCCGCTGAAGCCGCGATCGGACTGGCCATCCTGGTCGTGCTGTTCCGCAATCGCAGCTCGATCAGCGTCGAAGACATTGCCGATCTGAAGGGTTGACGGAAACACAGCGCATGCAAGCATCGGATTTGGAAACACACTGTCCCGGGGATTGCCAGTGAGTATTGAAACAATCATCCTGCTGATTCCGTTGCTGCCGCTGGCCGGCTGCCTGGTGGCAGGGCTGTTCAGGCATCAGATCGGCCGGGCCGGCGCCCACTGGGTGACCATTGTCGCGGTGGCGCTGTCATTTGTCTTCTCGGCCTACATCGCCTGGGAAGTCTTCTTCAATGATCTGCCGGTACTGAACTACTCGGTCTATACCTGGGCGATTGCCGATGGGCTGCGCTTCGAGATCGGCTTTCTGATCGACAGCCTGACTGCCCTGATGATGGTGGTCGTTACTTTCGTCTCGCTGATGGTGCATATCTACACCATTGGCTACATGGCCGATGACGACGGCTATCAGCGCTTCTTCGCCTACATCAACCTGTTTACCTTCGCCATGTTGATGCTGGTGATGGCCAACAACTTTCTCCAGCTGTTCTTCGGCTGGGAGGCGGTCGGCGTGGTCTCCTATCTGCTGATCGGGTTCTGGTTCAAGAAGGATTCTGCGGTACGCGCCAATCTCAAGGCCTTCCTGGTCAACCGGGTCGGTGATTTCGGCTTTCTGCTCGGCATTGCCGCGGTAGTGATGTATTTCGGCTCGCTTGACTACTACGAGGTATTCGGCAGGGTCGAACAGGTTGAGGGGCAGACCATCAGCATCTTCGGTGCCACTGAATGGCAGCTGATGACCTTTATCTGTATCTGCCTGTTTATCGGTGCCATGGGCAAGTCGGCCCAGGTGCCACTGCATGTCTGGCTGCCTGATTCGATGGAGGGCCCGACCCCGATCTCGGCACTGATCCATGCCGCGACCATGGTCACCGCCGGGATCTTCATGGTCGCCCGGCTGTCTCCGATGTTCGAGGCCTCGGTGACCGCGCTCAGTTTCATCCTGGTCATCGGCGCCATCACTGCCCTGTTCATGGGCCTGATCGGCATTGTCCAGAACGACATCAAGCGGGTGGTTGCCTACTCGACTCTGTCACAGCTGGGTTACATGACCGTGGCGCTGGGCGTATCGGCCTACTCTGTGGCGATCTTTCATCTGATGACCCACGCCTTCTTCAAGGCGCTTTTGTTCCTGGCCGCCGGTTCGGTAATCATCGCCCTGCATCACAAGCAGGACATGCGCGAAATGGGCGGGCTGGCGAAATACATGCCAATCACCACGGCCACCGCCTGGCTGGGCTCGCTGGCGCTGATCGGCTTTCCGTTTTTCTCCGGCTTCTACTCCAAGGACCTGATCATCGAGGCGGTAAAGTTGGCCGAGCGTCCCGGCGTGGGCTTCGCCACCTTCGCGGTTTATGCCGGGGTGGTGGTGACCGCGCTGTATTCCTTCCGCATGCTTTACCTGGCCTTCCACGGTCCGACCCGGATGGATGAGAAGACCCGATCCCATGCCCATGAATCACCGCTGGTGGTCACCATCCCGCTGATCCTGCTGGCCATTCCCTCGGTAGTGATCGGCTACTTCACCGTCGTACCGCTGCTGTTTGGCGGCGTGCTGGCCGATGCCATCATCGTCCGCGAGGCCAACGACGTGGTGGCCCGCCTGGCCTACAAGTTCGACAATGGCCCGTTCGCGTTCGGTCTGCACGGCTTTGTCACCCCGGTGTTCTGGCTGGCCATGCTGGGGGTCGGTCTGGCTACCTGGATCTACCTGTTCCAGCCCCATGTTGCCGATCTGGTCAAGGCGCGACTGCTGCTGGTCTGGAAGGTGCTGGATCGCAAGTACGGATTCGACGAGCTGTACCAGAATGTCTTTGCCGGCGGCGGCCTGAAGCTGGCCTCCGGCCTGTCGCGCGGTGGTGATGCCACCGTAATCGATGGCTGGATCGTCAACGGCTCGGCACGCCTGATTGCACTATGGTCGGGGCTGCTACGAAATCTGCAGTCCGGGCTGTTGTTCCACTACGCTTTCGCCATGATCATCGGCCTGGTGGCCATCGTGGCCAGTTTCGTTCTGCTTCGCTAGCGGGAAGTACTCATGCTTGAATGGCCCTTGCTCAGTCTGCTGATCTGGATCCCCATCGCCGCGGCGGTGGCGATTCTGGCGATCGGTAACCGGATCGAGTCACTGGTGCGCCCGCTGGCCCTGATTGCCACCGTGGTCTCACTGGTGCTGTCGATTTTCCTGTATGTCGGGTTCGACAACACCACCGCGGCGATGCAGTTCGTGGAGCGCATGGTGTGGATCGAGGCTTTCGATATCCACTATCACCTGGGGATTGACGGCCTGTCGCTGCCGCTGATCCTTTTGACCACGCTGATCGGCGTGCTGGTGGTGGTCGGCGGCTGGACCATTGTCGATCGTCCGGCCTACTACATGGCGGCGTTTCTGATCCTGCAGGGGCTGATGGTCGGGGTATTCAGCGCGCTCGATGCGCTGCTGTTCTACGTGTTCTTCGAGGCCATGCTGGTGCCGATGTTCCTGATCATCGGCATCTGGGGCGGGCCGAACCGGATCTACGCCACCATCAAGTTCTTCCTGTTCACCTTCTTCGGCTCGGTGTTCATGCTGGTCGGGCTGATCTGGCTGTACCTGCACGGTGGCAGCTTCGCCATTGCTGACCTGCACCAGCTGCCAATCGGCCTGACCGCGCAGATCTGGCTGTTCCTGGCCTTCTTGATTGCCTTTGCCGTCAAGGTGCCGATGTGGCCGGTGCACACCTGGCTGCCAGACGCCCACGTCGAGGCGCCGACCGGCGGATCGGTGGTGCTGGCAGCGGTGATGCTGAAGATCGGCGGCTACGGGCTGGTCCGCTTCTCGCTGCCGATCCTGCCCGATGCGGCCGCAGCCCTGGACTGGCTGGTGATTGGCTTGTCGCTGGTCGCCATCGTCTACATCGGCTTTGTCGCCCTGGCCCAGCGCGACATGAAGAAGCTGATCGCCTACAGCTCGATCTCGCACATGGGTTTTGTCACCCTGGGGCTGTTCCTGGCCTTTGCCATCGCCCGCAATACCGGCGAGGTGAGCGGGGCGGGACTGGGCATCAGCGGCGCCATGGTGCAGATGATCTCGCATGGCTTCATTTCCGGCGCCATGTTCCTGGCCGTCGGTGTGCTGTATGACCGCGTCCATTCGCGCCAGATCGGCGACTACGGCGGGGTTGCCAATACCATGCCCTGGTTTGCCATGTTTGCCGTGCTGTTCTTCATGGCCAACTCGGGGCTGCCGGGAACCAGCGGCTTTGTCGGCGAGTTCATGGTGATCATCGCCGCCTTCAAGGCCAATTTCTGGTTCGCCTTTCTGGCCGGCACCACCTTGATCCTGGGTGCCGCCTACAGCCTGTGGCTGGTCAAGCGGGTGTTTTACGGCAATGTCGCCAATGATGCGGTGGCGGCGCTGTCCGATCTTACCCGCCGTGAATGGTTCCTGATGGTCGTGCTGGCGGCCTTCGTGCTCGGCGTCGGTATCTGGCCATTCCCGCTGATCGAGATGATGGAAGCATCGGTCCAGAACCTGGTCGAGCACATCATGCAGTCGAAGCTAAGTTGAATGGAAAGGGTTCAGGTTTCAGGGTTCAGGGTTCAGGATCGGCTTCGATTCCCTCCTGACCTGAATGCTGAAACCTGAAACCTGAAACCTTGTGAGTTGATGAGATCGATGACGTTACTTGGCAATAGTTCTGAACGAATGAACAGACCATGACAATCTCCGAATTACAACTGGCACTGCCCGAGATCTTCGTGCTGTCGGCTGCCTGCGTGATTCTGCTGGCCGATCTGTTCATCTCCGATCAGCGCCGCGGTCTGACCCACAGCATGGCAGTGCTGACCCTGGTGTTTGCGCTGATTTTGACCCTGCGCATGATGCTGCCGACCGGCGAGACGCTGTATGCCTTCAGCGACACCTTCGTGCGCGATCGCTTCGGTGACGTGCTCAAGGTGTTCAGTTACCTGATCCTGATCGGGGTATTCGTCTACGCCAAGCATTACCTGCGCCATTTCGGGCTGTTCAAGGGCGAGTTCTACACCTTGAGCCTGTTTGCGCTGCTCGGCATCATGGTGATGATCTCGGCGGCCAGCATGCTGACGTTGTATCTGGGCCTGGAGCTGCTGGCGCTGTCGACCTATGCCCTGGTTGCCCTGGACCGCAACTCGGTCAAGGGCTCGGAAGCTGCCATGAAGTACTTCATCCTCGGCTCGCTGGCCTCGGGCATCCTGCTCTACGGCATGAGCCTGATCTATGGCGCCACCGGCACCCTGGAGCTGGCGGCGATCAGCCAGGCCCTGGCCGGGGGGCTGGGGGACAGCATGCTGTTGACCTTCGGCCTGGTGTTCATCGTCGTCGGCATTGCCTTCAAGCTGGGTGCGGTACCCTTCCACATGTGGGTGCCGGATGTCTACCACGGCGCGCCGCTGGCGATCACCCTTTTCATTGCCTCGGTGCCCAAGCTGGCCGGCCTGGCGCTGGCGATCCGCCTGCTTGACAACGGCATGATCGGCTTACACGATGACTGGCAGAACATGCTGGCAGTCCTGGCCGCGCTGTCGCTGGTGCTCGGCAACGTGGTCGCCATTGCCCAGACCAATATCAAGCGTATGCTGGCCTATTCCACCATCGGCCACATGGGTTTCATGATGCTGG
>SKQS01000101.1 GCA_007118895.1 Wenzhouxiangella sp. | reverse complement strand
GGGATGGTGCATTCCGGACAGTCGCTGGAAGATCTGCCCGAAGTCAGCAGTCTGGAGGCTTCCAAGCGCACCTTTGCTCGCCTGCTGGCCCCCGGCTCGATTGCCCTTATCAGTGACACGATCGGCTTCCTGACCATTCTGTTGATCAACATCCGGATCATTCAGGAACTGGCCATCACTGCCAGCATTGGCGTCGCGGTGATCATCTTCACCAACCTGCTGCTGCTGCCGATTCTGCTGTCCTATGTTCGCCTGCGTAACGAGAAGAAATTCCAGCGCAAGCAGTTCGAGGCCGGACAGCGCCCGAGCCTCGTGTGGGGCGTGATCGGCAAGTTCACCAACCATGGCGTGGCCGTGGTCGCCGTCATTGTCGGCATTACCCTGTTTGGCCTGGCCTGGGTCAAGTCCCAGGAAATGCAGATTGGCGATTCCCAGCCCGGCGTGCCCGAATTGCGGCCGGATGCCCGCTACAACCAGGATGCCCGGCTGATCGCCGATCGCTTCTCGCTGGGTACCGACCTGATCTCGGTGATTGCCGAAACGGTTCCTGAAGCCTGCACCGAGTCGTTTGCGGTGATGGAGGCCATTGATCGCTTCTCCTGGCAGATGGCCAACGTCGAAGGCGTGCAGCAGGTGGTTTCGCTGCCGATGGTGGCCAAGGTGGTCAATGCCGGGTGGAACGAGGGCCATCTGGCCTGGAAGGTGCTGCCGCGCAACAATTTCGTCATGCGCCAGAACCTGCAGGATGTCGATACCGACACCGGCCTTCTCAATCGCGACTGCAGTGCCATGCCGATCATGATGTTCACCGAAGACCACAAGGCCGAGACCATCATTCGCGTGGTCAACCGGGTGCGCGAGCTGCGCAAGGAGATCTTCCTCGAGGATCTGCTCGACTTCACCGGTCCCGGCGAGGTGTTGCAGGATCTGATCACCCGTGAGGATGAGCCTTGCGACGAGTGTCTGCGTTTTCGTCTGGCGACCGGCAATGTCGGTGTGATGGCAGCAACCAATGAAGTGGTCGAATCGGCGCAGACCCCGATGTTGCTGTACGTTTATTCGGCCATCATCGTTCTTTGCCTGCTCACCTTCCGCAGCCTGCTGGGAACACTATGCATTGTCCTGCCTCTGGTGCTGGTCAGCTACATGGCCTACTCGCTGATGGCTTTCATGGGCATTGGCCTGAAGGTCAATACCTTGCCGGTAGTGGCTCTTGGGGTAGGGATCGGGGTCGATTACGGCATTTACATCTTCAGTCGCATGCGAAGTTTCATGCAGGAAGGGCTGACGCTGGATGAGGCCTACTTCCGCACCCTGCGCCTGACCGGTCGGGCGGTGTTCTTTACCGCGCTCACCCTGGCGGTCGGTGTTGGCACCTGGCTGTTCTCGGATCTCCAGTTCCAGGCTGACATGGGCGTGCTGCTGGCCTTCATGTTCATTTTCAACATGATTGGCGCGATGCTGCTGCTGCCGGCGCTGGCCCGTCTGTTGCTGGCCTGGCGTGAGCCTCGCCCGGAAGGCCATGTAAAAGCGGCCGAGGCTTGAGCCGGGCGTCGAGCAGAGGATGACGGCACCACCGCTGGTGGTGCTGTACTCCGGCGGCAAGGACAGCAACTACCTGGTTAATCGCTTGCGCCAGGACCGTGCGAAAACGCCGATCATCCTGCTGTGCACCTGGCGTGAGTCCGACGGCAGGGTTCCGCTCCAGGGCATTCATGTTGATCTGGTGAAGCGCCAGGCCGACGCACTGGGCCTGGAGCTGATCGATGTGCCGCTGCCGGGCCAGTGCGACAATGCGACCTATTTGCTTCGCCTTGATCAGGCGCTCCAGCCTCTGGCGACGCGCGGTTGCCGCCAGGTAGCCTGTGGCGATCTGCATCTGGCCGATATCCGACAGTGGCGCGAGGCATCGTTTTCCCGGCTGGGTTTCGAGGCCGTGTTTCCGCTGTGGGGCGAGTCCATCAAAACGTTGGCGGGCGAGATGGCCGGTCCCGGTTGGTCGATCACCGTCACCTCCATAGACACTGAGCGGTTGCCGCAATCAATGCTGGGCGAGGAGTACGATGCGGCGTTCCTTGACGCTCTGCCGCCTGGCGTTGACTGGTGCGGGGAAAACGGCGAGTTCCATACCTTCGTTCATCATGGTCCGGGATTTCGTCACCCGGTCGAAGCCCGAAACCCTGGCACTGTGCTGGTTGGGGACCGGTTCCGATTGCTGGATCTGAGAGTCTGAGGGCAATCCCGTCAGCCGCCCTCCCGCAAGGAGCACAACGCCTCTATGCCGTCGGCTAGGCGCGGGGTCGGACGCACCAGCAAGGTAGCCTCGACCCGATGCAGGGCAACGCCGTCGTCCACCAGGCCGCTCTCTCGCCAGCGCTTGAGCGGGTCGGAGTTGCCGGGCTCATCTCCGGCCAGGATCATCTGTGGGCCGGCGGCAAGCACGGCCTCGAAGTCGACCACCGCAGCTTCGGTGTCCAGGCCGGCAAACAGATTTTCCATGCCGCAGATGGCCATTACCTCGTTGATCACATGGCGGCCGCCCAGCGTGTAGAGTGGTCGCGAGGCGACCTGGTAGAACACGGGAATGGGGCGCTGTTCGGTGCGGTATTCCGTCTTGAGCGCCTTCAGGCGCTGGCGAAACCCGCCGGCCGCCTTCCGCCCCGACTCGGCACGGCCAAGCTCGGCGCCGACCTGCTCGAGCGCCGTGGCGATTTCCTCAAGCGTGGAGGTGGCGACCCAGACCACGCGTATTCCTACCGATTCGATCCGGGCCGCGGCGCGTACAGGCGTCCCGCCCTGCCAGGCCAGCGCCAGGTCAGGTGACAGCGCAACGATGCGCTCGAGATCAAAGCGAAAGGCATCACCGATCAGCGGCAGCTCGGCGGCCTCGGGGGGGTAGTCACTCCACTCGACCGCGCCGACCAGGCGATCACCGGCGCCGGCGGCAAAGGCCAGCTCGGTCAGGCTGGGCGCCAGGCTGACGGCTCGGGGCGCCGATTCAGCCGCAATCGCACCGGACAGCGCCAGCAAGATCAGGCCAGCCAGCCAGCCGGCCCGGTCAGATATGGTAGGCATAGGCCAGCGTGGCAGTCAGCACCAGCCAGATCAGCAGCATCAGCGGCAGGCCGACGCGCACGAAATCGTTGAATTTGTAGCCGCCGGCATTCATCACCAGCAGATTGGTCTGGTAGGCCATCGGGGTGGCGAAACTCAAGTTGGCTCCGAACAGCACGGCCAGCACGAACGGTTCGGCCGGCAGCATCAGCTGCTGGGCCAGGCTGATGGCGATTGGCGTGCCGATCACCGCCGCCGCGTTGTTCGAGACCACGTTGGTCAGCAAGGCCATGATCAGCATCAAGCCGCCGAGCATGACGTAGGACGGCACGCCCATGCTGAAAGCGATGAAGACCTGTGCTATCCATTCCGATCCCCCGGTGCGCATCAGTGCAGATCCCAGCGCCAGGCTGGCGACAATGATCATCACCACCTGGATCGACAGCGCGCCCATGGCCTCTCGCCAGGTCAGAATGCGGGTCAGCAGCAGGGTCAGCACGCCAAACACGGCGCTGATGGCAATCGGCATGATGCCCAGTGCGGCAATGATGATGACGGTTGCCATGATGCCCAGCGCCAGCGGGGCCTTGGTTGTCTTGGGCAGCTTCACGCTGCCATCGAGAACCAGGAAGTCGCCGCCGTCCTTGACGGTGTCGAGCCTGTCGGCCGTGGACTGGACCAGCAGCACGTCGCCGGAGCGCAGCACGGTATTGTCCACTCCCAGGCTGCGGTCCTGGGGGTCGCGGTTGTAGCGATGCAGGGCCAGCAGGCGCAGGCCGTAACGCGACAGCAGGCGCGCCTCGCCGACCCGGACCCCGAGCAGCTTCGAGGTCGGGGTGATGGCGACCTCGGCAAGCTGCTGATCTTCGGCCGACAGCGGATGGGCTTCGTCGACCTCGACATCGCCGGAGTACAGCTTGCCATCGAGCAGACGCGCAAACTCGCGCAGGTTGTCCTGGGTATTGGTGGTAGTGATTCGGTCACCGGCCTTGAGCGAGACATCGGGCAGCGGGGTGACGAACACGCCCGGGCCGCGCTGGATCTTCTCCACCTTCAGCTGGCCGTCACAGCGCTCTATGACTTCGGCCAGCTTCCGACCGACTGAACTGCTGCCTTTCTGGATCCTGATCTGGGCGGTGTACAGGCGGCTGACGCCTGACTGCATCGGCACCTGGCGCTCGGGCAGGATGCGCGGGGCGATCAGCCACAGGTACAGGATCGCCACGGTACCGGCAATTGCGGCCGGAATCAGAAAGTCAAACATCTGGAACGGGGTCAGCCCCATGTCGGCGGCCACCCCGACCACCAGCAGATTCGTCGAGGTGCCGATGGTCGTACTCATGCCGCCGACGATGCTGATCAGCCCGACCGGCAGCAGAATCCCCGAGGGTGACTGACCGGTGCGCAAGGCCACGCCGATCAGGATCGGCAGCAGCATTACCACGATGGGGGTGTTGTTGACAAAGGCGCTTAAGGCCGCGCAGATCAGCAAGGTGGCCAGCATCGACAGCGCCGGCATGCGGCGCCAGAACACGGCCAGAAATCGCCCGATCGGCTCCAGCGCGCCGGAGCGGATCAGGCCCTGGCCGAGAATCATCAACGCGCACACCGCGATCAGCGCCTGGTGGCCGAAGCCGGAATAGAAGTCGGTCGGGCTCAGGGTCCTGCCATCGGGCCCGGTGTAGGGAAACAGCTCGAAGCCGACGGTCAACACGGCCAGCACCACCAGGCTGGTGGTCTCCAGAGGGATGCGGTCGCGCGAGAACATGAACAGCGCCACCCCGACCAGCAGCAGCACGGCCAGGGCGTGGTAATTGGGCAGGGCAAGCGCAGTCATCTGCGGCGATTCTACCAGTTAGTCGCTGTGCCCAACCGTCTCATCCAGTGCCCGCGCCAGCTCGTCTGCGCTGTGCACCGGCCTAAGACACTGCCGGCCCAGGCAAACCTGTGCAGTGGCCTGGTCGGCGCCGGCCACGACATGCCACCAGTCCGGGTGGTCCTCGCCGGCAGCCGGCAGGTGGTAGGCCAATACCCAGGGGTAGCCTTCAAGCACTTTGCGGAGGCTCGCCGCATCGTCTGTGGGCCCACCGATCAGCACTGTCGCCGGCGGTTGATCGAGCTCTATTGCGGCACGGATCAGCGTCGCACAGGCGGTGGGTGCACGCTGGATGTCACCACTGGCCGCGGCCAGTGCGCGCCGGGCGCAGTTTTCCAGTTCGGGCTCGCCGGTCAGCTGGGACAGGCGGGCCAGTCCGATCACCGCCAGTCCGGCGCCGGAGGGGCTGGCGTCGTCACTGTGGCTCAAGGGCCGAAACAGCAGCGGCTCGTGGTCGCCAGGAGTGAGATACAGCGCACCGGTTTCGACGTCGGCAAAGTGTTGTTGAATGCGCCGGGCCAGACGTCTTGCCAGATTGAACCAGCGATCCTCCCAGCGCTGGCCCAGCATCGCCAGGCAGGCCAGCAGGGTTGCGGCGTGATCGTCCAGCAGCGCGGTGGCCCCAGCCCGGCCATCGCGCCACACCGATCGAGGCGGCTCGTGGCCAAACAGGCGTACTGCCACCGCATCAAGACAATCCGCCGCCAGCTCGATCCATTCAGGCTTTCTCAGGGCGCTTGCCGCGGTGATCAGGCTTTCGGCCAGCAGCGCGTTGGCCGTTGCCAGCAGCTTGTCATCGCGACCCGGCGCAGGACGCCGGCGACGCTCAGCCAGCAGCCGTCGTCGCGCCGCTTCCAGCCGCTGCTCGATCCTGCCGGCCTCGGCGTGATCGTCGACCAGTTCCTCAATCCCGCGCGCGATGACCAGGTGCCAGGCCCGGCCTTCGAAGTTGGCTGGCCCGTCCAGTCCGAAACGCCGGACCAAAAGGTCGGCATCGTTCTCCAGCAGCTTGGTGATTTCGGCCGGCTGCCACAGGTAGCTTGCACCCTCGCCATCGGGGCTGTCGGCGTCCAGGCTGCTCGCAAAGCCGCCGCCGGGCAGCGCCATCTCTTCGCTCAGCCAATTGACCAGTTGCCGGCAGGTTGCGGCGAATTCCGCATCGTCCCAGCGCGCGGCGGCGCGGGCATAGATACCCAGCAGCTGGGCGTTGTCGATCAGCATTTTTTCGAAGTGAGGAATTTCCCAGGCCGCGTCTACACAGTAGCGAAAGAAGCCACCGGCGAGGTGGTCTTGCAGGCCGTTGCGTGCCATCGCGCGCAGGGTGTCTCCCATCATCTGCTCTACCTGCTCATCATCGTCGGTGAGATTGATCAGGGCGTTGAGCATCGGCGCCTGGGGAAACTTTGGAGCGCGGCCAAAACCGCCGTGCTCGCGGTCGAACTGGGCCGCCACCCTGGCTACCAGGGCCTCGGCGGCGTCGCTGGCCACCTCTCCCGGTTGTGCCCTGGAGATGGTTGCCAGCGCCTGGCGCAGCTGGGCGTTCTGGGTCGACAGATCCGACCGGCGTGTGCGCCAGACCTCGGCCAGACGATCAAGCAGCTGCGGAAAGGCGATCATGCCGTGGCGCGGTTCGGGCGGGAAATAGGTGCCGGCATAGAAGGCGGCCAGATCGTGCGGATCGATGAACACGGTCAGCGGCCAGCCGCCGCCGCGTCCGGTCAGCAGCTGGTGGGCAACCTGGTAGATGCGATCCAGGTCCGGCCGCTCCTCGCGATCGACCTTGACATTGACGAAGTGGGTGTTCATCAGCGCCGCGATGTCCTCGTTCTCGAAGCATTCATGCGCCATCACGTGACACCAGTGACAGGCGCTGTAGCCGATCGACAGCAGGATGGGCAGATCTTCGCGCCGGGCCAGATTCAGCGCCTGATCGTTCCATGGCCACCACGCCACCGGGTTGTCGGCATGCTGGCGCAGGTACGGGCTGATGGCGTCAGTCAACTGGTTGCTGGCAGGCAGATCGGTCATGGTAAATTAGCGGGCTTGTGAGCCTCCCAGCATAGCGAATCTGTCAACCGGACAGAAGACGCCGGCTGGCCAGCAAGAGATGCCAATGGAATCGAACTACTATTACCATGCCATTGACCCGGTAGCCCTGTCCCTGGGGCCGTTCCAGATCCACTGGTATGCGCTGACTTACCTGGCCGCCTTTGGCGCCTTCTGGCTGTTGGGCCGGATTCGTGCTCGGCGCCAGCTTGCGCCGCTGAACCAGGACCAGGTTGCCGACCTGCTGTTCTGGGGCATCCTCGGGGTGATCCTGGGTGGCCGACTGGGTTACGTGCTGTTCTATGGGCTGGATCAGTGGGCCGGCGACTGGCTGTTTCCGCTACGCATCTGGGAAGGCGGCATGTCTTTCCACGGCGGTCTGGTCGGTGTCATCGTGACCATGCTGCTGTATGGACGCCACCTTGGCTGCGGCTTCTTCCGCCTGGCCGATTTCGTTGCCCCGCTGGCCGCGCTGGGACTGGCTTTCGGGCGCCTGGGCAATTTCATCGGCGGCGAACTCTGGGGCCGCAAGACCGATGTGTCGTGGGCGGTGATCTTCCCCGAGTCGATACAGCCTGGCGGACGATACTCCGCTGAGCTTTACCAACAGTACCTCGCCGGCGCCCTGGATGAGTTCGCCCGCCACCCCTCGCAGCTCTACCAGGCTGCCGGTGAGGGCCTGGCTCTGTTTGTCATATTGTGGTGGTATTCATCCCGACCGCGACCGGTCGGCACGGTCTCGGGCCTGTTCCTGATCGGCTACTCCGTGTTCCGTTTTGCCGCCGAGTTTTTCCGCGAGCCCGATGCCCACCTCGGCTTCATTGCCGCCGGCCTGACCATGGGACAGCTGCTGTCGCTGCCGATGCTGGTCGCCGGCATCGCCATCTTCATCTGGGCCAGGCGCAGGGCATGAAGGCCTATCTCGAACTGCTCCGCCAGGTTCGCCATCATGGCGCGCGTCGCAGCGACCGTACCGGGGTTGGCACCCTGGGTATCTTCGGATACCAGATGCGCTTTGATCTGGGCACCCACTTCCCGTTGGTCACCACCAAGAAGCTGCACCTGAAGTCCATCATCCATGAGCTGCTGTGGTTCATCCGCGGCGATACCAATATCGCTTATCTCAACGAGCACGGGGTCAAGATCTGGGATGAGTGGGCCGACGACAGCGGCAGCCTGGGGCCGGTCTACGGGGTGCAGTGGCGCTCCTGGCCGACCCCGGACGGGCGCACCATCGACCAGCTGGCCCAGGTGGTTGAGCAGATTCGCCAGCGGCCGGACTCGCGTCGGCATATCGTTTCGGCCTGGAATCCGGCCGACCTGCCGGATGAGTCGGTCGCTCCGGATGCCAACGCCCGTGCCGGCCGCATGGCGCTGGCGCCATGCCACTGCCTGTTCCAGTTTCACGTCGCAGACGATCGCTTGAGCTGCCAGCTCTACCAGCGCTCGGCCGACTGTTTTTTGGGCGTGCCGTTCAACATTGCCAGCTATTCCCTGTTGACCCTGATGGTCGCCCAGGTCACGGGTCTCAAGCCCGGAGAGTTCGTTCACAGCTTCGGTGACGCCCACATCTACCTGAACCATCTGGACCAGGTCGACGAGCAGCTTGGCCGTCGGCCGCTGCCACCGCCGACCATGCGCCTGAACCCCGAGCGACGACGGCTGGAGGATTTCCGTTTCGAGGATTTCGAGCTGGTCGGCTACCAGGCGCATCCGCCGATCCGCGCCCCGATCGCCGTTTGAGCCTGCTGGTGGCCGAGAAAGGGCGTCAGGACCAAACCCGGCTGGTGCTGGTTGCGGCCATGGGGCGTAACCGAGTGATCGGCCATGGCGGTCGCATGCCTTGGCACCTGCCGGCCGACCTGGCCCACTTCAAGCGTCTGACCATGGGCCATGTCATGATCATGGGGCGCAAGACCTTCGAGGCCATCGGCCGGCCGCTGCCTGGCCGCACCACGGTCGTGTTGAGCAGGAGCGCGCCTGAGTTGCCTGAGGGTGTGCAGCAGGCACATGGTTGGGACGAAGCGCTGGCGGGCCTGGCCGGTCAGACCGTGATGGTGGTTGGCGGCGGCGAGATCTATGCCCAGGCTCTGCCGCGCGCTCACGCCATGGAGCTGACCCTGATCGATGCCGAATTCGAAGGCGACGCCTTTTTCCCGCGCTGGACCCGGAAGCACTGGCAGCTGACCAGCCACACCGTACGCCCGGCCGATGATGCCAACCCCTGCGCCATGAGTTTCTGCTCGTTGATTCGCGTTGATGGCTGAGCGTGGCAATACTTATGCAGGTACTAGTAAGCGCTCGCGACCTGCTCCCCGCTGCGAGAGTTGTGCGCAGCCTGAAAGGCTGATCGAGGCCCGGCCCAGTGAGTCGCGGCTACTTCTTCTTGCATTTGATCTGAACAAACTCCCGGTGCTGACCGTCGACCACGAACGCGGTGAGCTTGCGGCCCCAGACACAGCCGGTATCGATAGCCACCACGTTATCGCCGCGGTACAGTCCGAGCATTGACCAGTGACCGAAGACAAGGGTCCAGTCGCGCCAGCCCTGGTGCAGGAATTCAAACCAGGGCTTGAAGCCCTTGGGCGCGGTGCCCGGGGCACCCTTGGATTCGAACTCCAGCCGGCCTTTGGCGTCGCAGAAGCGCATGCGGGTAAACACGTTGGTGATAGCGCGCATGCGCTTCCAGTGAGGCTGACGCGGTTTCCAGCGACGCGGGGTATCGCCGTACATGTGGCGGAAGAATGCGGCATGGTCACCGCCGGTCAGAGTCAGCTCCAGTTCGCTCGCCCGTGCCCGGGCCTGCTTGGGCCCCCAGCGTGGATCGACCCCGGCATGGACCATGGCCAGGCGCTCATCGCGACTGGCCCACATCAGCGGGCGGTGGCGCAGCCAGGTCAACAGCGTCTGCCCGTCAGGAGCGTTGATGATGGCTTCGAACTCCGGCTTCTTCTTGCGCACCCTGGGGTGAGCGCTGGCATAGGCCAGCAGGTGCAGGTCGTGGTTGCCGAGAACGCAGACAGCGCTATCTCCCAGCTTGTGGAGCAGCCGCAGGGTCTCCAGCGACTGTCCACCGCGATTGACCAGATCGCCTACCAGGTGCAGGTAGTCGCCGGCCGGATCGAATGCCAGCTTGTCCAGCAGTCGCTCGAGCTGGTTGCAGCAGCCCTGCACATCACCGATGAAAATCCTTCTCATGCCGCTCGCCTGCCTAGTTCCTGCCCCAGGCGAACGAAGGCATCCGGCGTCAGCGACTCCGGGCGCAGCCCGGGGTCGATTTCCAGTTTTTTGAGTCCCGGTTCATCGAACCACTGGCGCAGGCTGTTGCGCAGGGTCTTGCGTCGCTGGCTGAAGGCCTGGCGCACTACCTGGTCGATCATCGGCAGGGCATCGAGCAGTTTTTCTCCGGCCGGTAAGGGCACCAGCCTGACCACTGCCGAGTCGACCTTGGGCGGTGGTCGAAACGCGCCGGGCGGAACCTCGAACAGCAGACTGGCCGAGGCCCGCAGACCGGTCATCACCGATAGTCGGCCATATTGTTTGCTGCCGGGAGCGGCGACCAGGCGGTCGACCACTTCCTTTTGCAGCAGAAAGTGCATGTCGCCTATGACAGCACTGTGTTCAAACAGGTGAAACAGCAACGGGGTGGAGATGTTGTAGGGCAGGTTGCCGACCACGCGCAGGGTTCGACCGCGGGCCAGCGCGGTGAAATCCACCGCAAGCGCATCAGCCTGGTGGATGGTCAGACCCGGCGGCTCGCCCAGCCGTGCGTCCAGGCTGGCTGCCAGGTCACGATCGAGTTCAATGACCTCCAGCCGGTCGCAGCGCTCGATCAGTCGGGCGGTTAGCGCGCCTTCGCCTGGGCCGATCTCCACCAGGTCCTGGTCCGGACGAGGTGCAATCACAGCGACGATGCGATCCAGTACCTGCAAGTCTTGAAGAAAGTGCTGGCCAAAGCGCTTGCGCGGACGGTGGGGCTTCATCTCAGGATTTCCGCCAGCCGGATTGCGGCCAGCAGGCTGGAGGCCTCGGCCTGGCCGGTGCCGGCCAGATCCAGCGCAGTGCCGTGATCGACCGAGGTGCGGATGAACGGCAGGCCCAGCGTGACGTTGACAGCCTCACCAAAGCCTGCGTGCTTGAGTACCGGCAATCCCTGGTCGTGATACATCGCCAGCACCGCGTCACACTCGGCCAGGCGCTGCGGCACAAAGCCGGTGTCTGCCGGCACCGGTCCCTGGAGGTTCATGCCACGGGCGCGCAGGCGTTCGATCACCGGGGAAATGATCTCGATTTCTTCCCGGCCCAGGTGCCCGCCCTCACCGGCATGCGGGTTGAGCCCCAGCACCATGATCCGGGGCCGGGCAATGCAGAATCGATGCTTGAGATCAGCATCGATGATTGTCAGGGTCTGCTCCAGCCGCTCGGCATTGATGGCGGCCGGAACCGCGGCCAGCGGCAAATGGGTCGTGGCCAGGGCCACGCGCAGCTTGTCGGCAACCAGCATCATCACCACCGGCACGTCACCGGCCGCCCTGGCCAGGTGCTCTGTGTGGCCGCTGAACGGGATGCCCGCCTCGTTGATCACCGCCTTGTGCACCGGCCCGGTTACCAGGCCGGCAGCTTTGCCTGAAAGGCACCAGCCGCAGGCTGCATCCAGGGTTTCCAGCACGTAGCGGGCGTTGATGGGGTCAAGCTGGCCGGGAACCACCGGTGTGGCCAGTTCGAAGTCGATCAGGTTGACCGCACCGGCCTTGCAGCGCGCCTGGCCTGGCTCGCTGATCAGGCGGAGCTCGACCTTCTGGCCGAATCGTGCCGACGTGGCGCCAAGCAGTTCGGCGTTGGCCAGCAGTACGAGCCCGGGTGATTCCAGTGCGGCTTTGAGGGCGATTTCCGGGCCGATGCCGGCCGGCTCGCCAGGGGTGAGCAGCAGTGGCGGCGAGCCTGTCACCTCAGGGCTAGAGGCGAACTTCGACGAATGACTCGCCACGCAGCTGGCGCCGGAAGCGGGCGATTTCCTCGTCGGCCTTTTGCGACCGCAGGATTTCCCGGGCTTCCTCGCGCAATACCTCCTCGGTGCGATCTGCCTGTCGAGTGTCCTCGAGCTTGAGGATGTGCCAGGCGCCGGCTGTCTGGAATGGCAGGCTCATCTCTCCGGCGTCGAGCGAGTCCAGCACCGCCTGGATTTGCGGCCCGTAGTTGCCCTCGGGAAACCAGTTGAGCAAGCCACCGATGTTGGCCGATGACTCATCGTCGGAATGCTCGCGCGCCAGTTCGGCAAAGTCGGCACCGTCGCGCAACATGTCGTGGAACCGTTCGATGCGTTCCCGGGCTTGCTGCGGACTGACCAGCTCGCTTTCCTCGACCATCAGGTGGCGGGCGCGAAATTCGCGGACCAGAACTTCGCTGCGTTCGCGGCGATCACTGACCTTGATCAGCAAGAAGCCGCCAGGAAAGCGGACCGGCTGACTGACCTGGCCGACCGGCAGCGGGTCGATCTCGTCGATCAGCAGCTGCGGCAGCGAGTTGAGATGGCGCCAGCCAAGTTGCCCGCCGTCCAGGGCGTCCGGAGCCTGAGAGTAGGTGATGGCCGCCGAAACGAAATCCAGTCCGTCGGCGATTTGCTGTCGAATGCTTTCGGCCTGTTGGCGAGCTTGCTGTACCTGGCCGGGCGCCGCCCCTTCGGCCACGCTGATCAGAATCTGATGCAGGAATACTTCATCACCACCGAATGCATCCGATGCCAGCAGCATGTCGATTTCGGCCGAGGAAATGCTCTCCATACTGTCAACGACCCGTCGATACAGGCGCTCGGTCAGTATTTCGTTGCGGATATCGGCGCGGAACTCTTCGAAATCAAAGCCTTCGGCCTCCAGAGCCGTGCGAAGCTGGCTCAGGTTCATGTTGTTCTGCGCCGCGACCTGGCGCATGGTCTGGTCGATATCGGAATCGGCGGCGCGAATGCCGGTTGCCTGGGCGCGCTGAATCTCCAGGCGGGTCAGAATCAGGCGCTCGAGCACCTGTTGTTCCAGCACATCGCGTGGCGGCAGGGACTGTCCGCGAGCGCGGATCTGCTGAACGATGCCGGCGATGGACTGATCAAGCTCGCTGCGCAGGATGATGTCGTCTTCGACCAGGGCCACGATCTCGTCGACCGGCTGGCGCGCCTGGCCCATGGCCTGATCGGATGCGGTCAGGACCAGCAGCAGGCTGGCGGCTAGAGCGATGGCGTAGGAATGGATTTTAGGCATGGTATGTTTTAATCAAGATAGCTGGATTGATCGCGGAACAGGTCGTAGGGCCGACGGCCCAGGCTGCCCAGACCCTTCAGGTGCAACTCCAGGTAGATGGCGCTGCGCTTTTCGGCCTGGCGGTCGCGAATGAATTCCCGCCCGACCAGCCTGAGCGCCCAGCAACAGCTTTCATATTCTATCCCGCCGAGCAGCTCCAGGGCTTCATCTTCCCTGAACGAGTAGTTGACCCGTCCGATCAGGTTGAGGTTCCCCGTGACCGGATAGCGCAGCCGAACGTCGGCCTGGTCGACGCGGTCGCGCCGGAAGCGGTAACCCAGCGCGGCCTGGCGGCCATGACGGTCTCGATACTGCAGGCCGAAGGCGCCGACGTCGATGTCATCCTTCTCTGTGTCGTACTGCAGGCCGGCAGAAACGGCGATATTGCGCGCCGGTCGCCACTGGGCCTCGGCCACGGTTGCAGAGACCGGACGATCGTCTTCCGGAACGTTTGGTAGCTGGACCTTGAGGTCGCGGCCATAAAAGATCTGGCCGACGCTCAGATCGAACACGCTGCGGCCGTCTGCTCCGTCGAGCAGCCGTGAGGTCAGCGCCACCGTCAGCTGATTGGCGTCGGACTGGCGGTCCGGGCCGGTGAAGCGGTTGTGGTGGAACAGCTGGCTGAAGCCGAAGGTCAGCTCGCGGGTGTCGAAAACCGGCAGCTCATCCTGTTCCTCGAACGGTACGTAGAGGTAGAACAGTCTCGGCTCCAGCGTCTGGATCCGGCGGCCTGCCGTTTCGCGCTCGAATACCAGACCGGCATCCAGGCTGGCGATCGGCAGGGTGCGCGACTGCGTGCTTTCCTCGGCGCCGTTGAGATTGTAGGTCGTCGAGCGGACACCGACCGACGGACGCACGAACCAGCCCGGTCGCAGCAGATCGAAGACCAGTCGCGGATACAGGTCGAGCCGGGTGCCGGTGATCCCGACATCGCGCTCGAAGTGGACCAGTTCGCTGTCCAGCTGGCCGCGGAAATTCCAGGTCAGCGGCAGTTCGCCGACGAACTCGATTCGCGGCAGGCGACGGTAGGGCTCGCGACGCGGCGGTACCGAGTCGTCGAGCACCTGGATCAGGTCGGCCAGAATCGACACCGACCACAGTTGACCTATGCCGCTTACCATGGCCAGCGAGCGCAGGAACTGGACGGTACTGTCGGCCAGGTTGTTGCCCAGGTCGAGGAAATAGTCCTCGTCACTGGCCCGGCGCAGGTCTGCCCGGGCTCGCCAGTTGCGCGCCAGGCGGGCGTTGTACTCGAGGCGGGCAAAATAGCGATCGTCGCCGTAGCGGTCATCGTCGGGCAGTACCTCGACATTGATCCGGCCGGCCTGGCGCCGGGTCAGGAAGCGATACTCGGTACCGAGCATGGTTCCGCGGTTATAGATGAAGCGCGGGCTGAAGGTGGCGTCCTGGTTTGGCGCGATGTTCCAGTACCAGGGGATGGTCAGATCCAGTCCGTCATCGCTGCTCAAGCCGATACGCGGATAAAGAAATCCGCTCTTGCGCCGATCATCAAGCGGGAAACTCATCCACGGGGTATACAGCAAGGGCACGCCGCGCAGCTCCAGCCGGGCATGCCGGGCCGTGCCCTGTCCGCGGTCCAGGTCAAGATCAACCTGGCGCGCCTTCAGTTGCCAGTCCGGATTGACCAGGCCGCAGGTAGTGAAATCGAAGTCATCCAGCCTTGCCTGATCGGGGCCCAGCATGACCACCGAGGTGGCATGCCCGGCGCCTTCTGCACCTGCGATGTGATATCGGGCCTCGGCGAACTCACCGGTCGATGCACCCATGTCGTAGCGGGCGTTGGCGGCCTCCAGGCTGATGAAGGCATCGCGATAGAGAAGCCGGCCGGGAAGGTCGATGACATTGGACTGACGATCGTAGAACAGCTCGTCGGTGTCGAGCTGCTGGTCGCCAAAGCGTACTCGGACATCGCCGCTGAAAGTGACCGGCTGATCCGGGGGGGCCGACAGTGACCGGGCGCTGATATCAAGCACGACAGGCCCTTCACGAGCCAGTTCGCCACGGCGCGGAACGGTGCCCGGCGCAATGCAGCTTTCCGGCGGCGCCACGCTGTCGATCGAGGCCGGGCGGGGACTCTCCATCTGGGCCAGGATGGGAGAGCAGATCAGCAGAGCCAAGCCTGCGCCGATGAAAGACTCTGGCAATCTCAAGGCGTCAGTCCCCCGAGTCCGCATTCATCGGGTATCCGGGCGCTGGCCAGAAATCCATCACGGGTCGATTCCGGCTGCCGACCGATGCAGTCGGCAATGCGGTGGAAGGTGGCGAAATCCCGGTCCGTTTTCTCGAACAGTGCGGCAAAGGCATCGACTCCGGCCTGATAAGTGGCAACCATGGCCAGGTGGGCGTTGTTGAGATCCCGATTCATCCACGCATCATAACGCTGATCCCCGTGCGCTTGGCGGAATCGATGATACCGTTTCTGAAGAGCGGCAAATGTCTCGGCCTTTCGACTCTCCATGGCCGCCTGTTCCAGCTCCAGCCGGTACGTTTCGATCAAGTCCTGACGGGTGGCAAGCAACAGCTCGGTGAACGCCTGTGCGATCACCTGCGATTGCCGCCATTGCCGAAGCGCCTCCTGATCGCTGCGTTGGTCCAGCCAGCGCTCGATCCCCGCGATTTCGACGAAGGTGGCGTAGGACTCGTTGAAATCCGTATCGCCGCGCACAAACAGCCGCTGGTGGGCCAGCTCGTGGAAGATCAGCCCGGCCAGGCGGGCATCATCCCAGCCCAGCATGGTGTTGAGTACCGGATCGGCAAACCGTCCCAGGGTGGAGTAGGCCGGCACCGGAAACACTGCCGTATCGTAGCCCTGCGCTGCCAGTGATTCGGCCAGAGCCTGTGCCCGGTCCTGGCGGAAGTAGCCGCGATAGCTCAAGCAGCCGACGATGGGGTAACACCAGCGTTTCGGTTGCAGGTCGAAGGCTGGAACGGCAACCACGTTCCAGACCACGGCCTCGCGGCCCAGGTCGACGTACTGGGTGTAGCTGCGATTGTCCGGCAGCGCGAGTGTATCGCTGGCAAACTGGCGAATCTCCAGCGCCAGCGCCAGCGCTCGCCGCTTGTCCTTGGGAGTATCCGGATCGGCAAGCAGTTGCTCGATATCCTCGCGCTGGGTAAGAATCTCCATCTGGCCGCGCACGGCCTGGCCGTACCAGCCGACGGTGGCGCAGCCTGAAAGCCCGACCAACAGGCCCAACGATAGCCCGACGAGGAGCAGCAGCTTGAGTGATAACTGGTACCTGGAAGAAGACTTCTGGCGGACTTTCGGACGTTTCATGTTCAACGAGGCGTCTTTTGCCGAAGGTAAGCGACAGGTCGAGTCCCTGACCCGGCTGGTCGGCATCGATGGTGGACAGGTGCTGGATCTGGGCGCCGGTCCCGGCCGCCATGCCGTGCCGCTGGCCGCCCAAGGTTATACGGTCACTGCCGTGGATACCAGTCATCAGCTGCTTTCCGAGCTGATGCGCCGGGCCGGCAATCTCGAGATCGAGGCCCTGGTCGCCGACATGCGCGAGTTTCATCGCGAGCGGGCCTTCGACCTGGTGCTGGTAATGTGGACCAGCTTTGGCTACTTCGAGGCCGAGTCCGACCATCGGCGGGTACTCGATCGTATTTTCTCCAGTCTCCGGCCCGGCGGTCGCCTGGTGCTCGATCTGGTCGGGCTGGAATACCTGTGCCGCAACCTGCAGCCGGTGCATCTGACCGAAGACGAGGAAGGTCGCCTGCTGATCGAGCGGCCGCTGCTCACCGACGATCTGACCCGGCTGGAAAACGAGTGGATCCTGGTCGATGGCAACACTGTCCACCGGACCGATTTTTCGCACCGGGTCTGGTCGGCCGGCGAGATATCGCTGTTGCTCAACCAGGCCGGCCTTGACCTGGTGGCCATCCACGGTGGCTATGATGGGGAGCCTTACGATCTGGACGCCGAGCGCCTGATCGTTATCGCCGAACGGCCACCCGAAGAGTCGGGCAATGGAGAAAAATCTGCTTATGGACAGGATTTCGAAGACTGATGCCGAATGGCGTCGGCAACTGACCCCCGAACAGTACCGGGTCACTCGCCAGGCCGGCACTGAGGCGCCATTTACCGGTCAGTACAACGAGCACGACGAGGACGGTGTCTATCACTGCGTGTGTTGCGACCATGCACTGTTTGACTCGGCGTCGAAATTCCATTCCGGCTGCGGCTGGCCAAGCTACCACGGCGAGCTTGAGGGGGCCGGCATCACCCAGCGCCTGGATACCAGCCACGGCATGCGCCGGATCGAGCTGCTGTGCCCGCGCTGCGACGCTCACCTGGGCCACATCTTCGACGATGGCCCACCGCCGACCGGGAAGCGCTACTGCATCAACTCAGCGGCTCTGGTGTTCAGGGCCCGCTGAATCCGGGCAGGCCGACTGCCATCGGCCAAATGCTTGCGACCCTTTTGCCCGCCCGGGCGTCTTACAGGGGTAATGAGCTTTTCCAACGGCATTGACGAGCTGAGCCTGGCGGCGCTCAAACGCGCCTGTCGGGGCACCCAGGAGCGCATCTACCGGCGCTATGCAACAGCGGCCTGGACCCTGGCTGTGCGGCTGTGCGGCTGCGAGGCTCAGGCCTGGGATGCAGTCCAGGCCGGATTCCTGCGCGCCTTCGAGCGGGCAGGCCAGCTGCGCCAGCCAGAGCGCTTCGGCCCTTGGCTCAGGCGCATCATCGTCAACCAGGTCATGGACCTCAATCGACAGCGCTTCGAATCGGTTGACTCACTCGCTGGTGAGCCAGAGGCAATGGAGCCTGCCCTTTCAGAAGCGATTGACCTGGAGCGCGCCCTGGCCCAGCTGGATGTGGTCGATCGCACGGTGCTTTGGCTGCACGATGTCGAGGGCCTGACCCACGGCGAAATCGCCGAACTGGCCGGACACAGCATGTCATGGTCCAAAACCCGTCTTAGCCGGGCCCGGGCCCGCATCCAGCGCTGGCTGGAGGCTCCCGATGCTGCAAGTACCCCCACGGTAAGCCTGCCATGAACGAACGCAACGAACTGAATTCACTGCCCGAGATCGATCCGCCGCCGGCCCTGTGGTCGGCGATCCGTGGCGAACTGGACCGGCGAAGGGCCTCCAGGCGCAATAGCCGCATCCTGATGCTGGCGGTGGCCGCAGCCATCGTGCTGGCGTTGGCGCCGCTGTTTTTCGGCCAGCCCGACCCGAGCTTGCCCGGGATTGATCAGCCGGTTGCCGCCGGCGAGGTCGATGAGCTGGTCAAGGCGCGGGCCCTGTCGGCCCTGCTGGAGGCCGAACTCAGGCAGCGCCGTCACGGTACGGTCAGTGCCCGGTCGCTGGAGAGCCTGCTGTGGCTCGAAACCGAACTGGCCTGGCTGGATGCCCGGCTGGCCGACCAACCCTCAGATCTCGATCTCTGGCGGCAGCGCATCGAGCTGTTGTCCGAGCTCAATCGTCATCACTACTCAGACCACTGGCACGCCGAAGTCCAGGCGACCACGCTTTAGCCAAGGAGAATCCCCATGAAGTTTATTTGCCCACTGCTGATGTTGCTGGTATTTGCCCTGCCCGGTCAGGCCACCGAGCAGGCCGATGAGGTCGAGCTGGAAAACCTCCAGGCAGAGCTCGACCAGGCGCGCCTGGCCATGGCCGAGGCCGCCGGCCGCCTGGCCCGACTGGAGCGGCAGCTGCTCGAGCTCGGTCAGGATCGACCCCGGATGTTCGATTTCCGATTCGACCTGGCCACCGATCCAACCTGGCGCAGCCATTTTGCGGGCTTCCCGCCGCGTCTGGGCATCCTGCTGGGCGAACCCGGCAGCGAAGAGCACAACCTGGTGGTCGGCGTCACCCCCGGCGGCGGCGCCGAGGCGGCCGGCATCCGCAAGGGTGACCGCATCGTGGCGGTGGATGGTATCGAAATCGACACCGAGGCCGACGCCGGTGCCAGCGTGCGCGAGGCGCTGGCCGAGCGCCGGGTCGGTGACACGGTCGATGTGCTGATCCAGCGCGACGATCACACCGAGCTGGAGGTTGCCGTCAGGCTGGGCTCGGCGATCCGGGACGTGAGCGCGATAACAGCGAGAGTAGGCCCCGAGCTGGAAGACCTGCGTGGCCAGCTTCTGCAGCTTGATCCAGACGCACGGCAGGCAATACGTCGCCTGCTTCCCGTGGCGCCGCCGCTGGCCGGCATCGCGCCGGAAAGCGAGCTGACCGCCAATCACTCGGGACTGGCCGGTTATTTCGGCACCGACCGGGGCGTGATCGTGCTGCGTATCGCCGATGACAACCCGCTGGGGCTGGCGTCAGGCGATGTGATTCTCGCCATAGACGGGATCGAGGTCCAGCGTCCGGTCGATCTGGGTCGACAGCTATGGGGCCGCGAGGCCGGCAGCGTGGTCAGCCTGGAGGTGATGCGCCAGGGTGAAGTGATCCGGATCGATGGTGAGGTTTCCGAGGCCAGCAAGCGGGCGGCCCTGCCGCGCCGGGTCGGGATGATTCTCAACAGGTCTGCGGAACACCCGCCCATGCGATATTGAACGAGGGCGATCGGGGCCCGCTTCAGCCCATGTCTTTTCCGACTCGGCACTCACCACACGACCGCTACAATATCGATCATGAGGCGTCTGGTCCTGTTCCCCCTGTTTTTTCTGGCTGCTGGCTTGCCAGCCGCCGAGCCGGTTACCGTCGCTCATTACGCCGATGTGGCGGTGCGCATTGATCGCCAGACCACGGCCCGGGTCGAGAGCCTGAACGAGTCGGTGCTGGCGGCCGAGCTCAGCGCCCGTGTGCTGGCCTTCGAAGTCCGCCCCGGCGAAGCGGTTGCTGCCGGCCAGCGCCTGGTCAGGCTGGACCCGGCAAGCTACCAATTGCGGCTGGATTCGGCACGGGCTCGGCTGGACGTGGCCCGGGCCGGGCTTGACATGGCGACGATACGCGCCGAGCGGGCGCGTCGCCTGGCGCCGGAGCGCTTCCTGTCCGAAGATGACTTGCTGGAAGCCGAAACCCGGCTGCGCCAGGCCCGGGCCGAACTGGCAATGGCCGAGGCCGGCCTGGCCGAAGCCGAGCTGATGATTGCGCGCACCGAGGTTGCAGCGCCGTTTGCCGGTGTGGTCAGCCGGCGGATGATCGGCGCCGGCGCCCTGGCCGCCCCCGGCACGCCGCTGCTGGAGCTGATCGCCCTGGATCGCATCGAGGTGGTCGCCTCGGTGGCTCCGGACCTCGTTGCCGGGCTTGAACTGGCCGAGGCTATCGTGTTCGATGACGGCACCGAGCGTCGAGCAGTCAGGGTTGCGCGGGTCTTCCCGCTGATCGAGCGCGGCAGCCGCAACCGCCAGCTGAGATTTGAGTTTGTCGACGAGCCGGCTGTCCCCGGCAGCGATGGGCGCATCCTTTGGACCGATCCGCGCCCGGCGCTGCCGGCCGACCTGATCCTCCAGCGCAATGGCCGGATGGGGGTGCTGGCAGCGGTCGACGGCCGCGCCAAGTTCATCGAGCTTGCCGGCGCCGACGCCGGCCGGCCGTTCCGCGCCGATCTGCCCGCCGATACCCGCTTGATCATCGACGGCCGAAGGCGTTTGCAGCCGGGCGCCGAAATCCGCATCATCGACTGAGTCGCTGCCGTGCTGCGCAAGCTTTACGGCAATCACCCGCTGGCCAACGTGTGCATGGCGGTAGTGCTGGTGATGGGCGTTGCCTCCTGGATCACCATGCCACGCGAGCGCGACCCGGAAATCAACTTCAATTGGATCAACATGGTCACGGTGCTGCCTGGCGCATCGGCGGCCGACGTTGAGCGGCTGATCACCGATCCGCTGGAAGAGGCGATCGCCCGGCTGCAGGATGTGCGCTTCGTGGTCTCGACCAGCCGCGAGAACGTTTCCAACATCCTGGTCCGCTTCCAGGAGATCCCCGAGCGCGAGTTCGAGCGACGGGTCACCGATCTCAGGCGCGAAGTCCAGGCCATGGTCAATGAGGAACTTCCGCCGGAAGCGCGCGAGCCCAGCATTCTGGAAATCACCACTTCGTCGGGCTTTCCGACTGCCCTGGTGCTGTTGGTCGGCCAGGCCGATGATGATGAGCTCCGGCGCACGGCCCGACGGGTCAAGCAGGACCTGGAGCGTTTTCCGGGCATTGACCGGGTTCTGGCCCAAGGCTTGCGCGATCCCGAACTGGAGGTGCTGTTCGATCCGTCCGCAGTGGCTTCTCGCGGGCTGACCGGTCTGGATGTGGCTCGCGCCGCTGCCGGCTGGTACCGTGACGTGTTCGCCGGCCGGGTGCGCACCGATGCCGGGCAGTGGCTGGTGCGCGCCGAGGGCCGCGCGATCGACCCCGAAAGACTGGTTGACTTCTCGATAACCGCGCCGGGCAGTGGCGAGGTGATCCGCTTCGACGAGATCGGCCGCATCCGGCTCGGCGCTGCGATACCGGAACAGTACGCCAGCTTCGAAGATCGCCCGGCCATTCTGCTGTCGGTCAACAAGCGGGCCAATTCCAATACCCTGGTGATGATTGCCGAGCTCAACGACTATATCGAGCGCAACAACCCGGTGCTGGCCGAGCAGGGGCTGACGCTGGTGCTGGCTGATGACCAGACCGTGGCCACCCGTGAGGCGATCGGGGTGATGCGCAACAATGCCGTGGTCGGGCTGCTGCTGGTGCTGCTGGTTTGCTGGGCCTTTCTTGCCACCCGGCTGGCGCTGCTGGTCGGCGCAGGGTTGATCCTGTGCATTGCCGGTACCCTGGCAGTGCTCGCAGCAATCGGCTTTACCCTCAACATCACCGTACTGCTCGGTCTGGTAATCGTGCTCGGTATGCTGGTCGATGTCTCGGTGGTCATGGTCGAGGCTATCTACTATCGGCTCCATCGCGGGGTCCGGCCAATGACTGCCGCGATCCGCGGCCTGAAAGAAGTCGGCCTGCCGCTGACCGCCTCGGTCATGACCACCATCGCCGCTTTCCTGCCGTTGATGCTTCTGCCTGGCATTGTCGGCAACTTCATGCTGCTGGTGCCGCTGGTGGTCACCGTTGGCCTGCTGATCTCGCTGATCCAGGCGTTCTGGATCCTGCCAACCCAGATCGTTTACAGCCGCTACCGCCCGGTGGCCAGCCGCGACGACCCCCGCAGCCGCTTCAATCACTCAGTCCGCGTTCGCTACGTCAAGGCGCTCAGCTACGTACTGCGCCGGCCCAGGCGTTTTCTCGCCATCGCCGTGCTGGCCTTCGCCGCCGCGCTGACCGCGGTGCTGACTGAGCGGGTGCGACTGGAGTTTTTCGCCTTCGACCCGATCCGGCTGTTCTACATCCAGGTGGTGATGCCCGCCGACAGCTCGCTGGAAGACACCCTGGACCAGGTCCGCCAGGTGGAGTATCGGGTGCGGGAGATGCTGCGCCCCGGCGAGGCACGCAGCGTGATCAGCCTGGCTGGCGTGCAGTTCACCGATGTCGAGCCGCTGTTCGGCGACCAGTATGGTCAGGTGGTTGTGCCATTGATGCCGCATGACGGAGGGCGCACCCTGGACGAGATCATCGACGGCATGCGCGACCATGTCGGCGCCACGCCGATCGACGGCGAGATCGCTTTTCTGAGACTGTCCGGCGGACCGCCGACCCAGCAGCCGATCAACGTCAAGGTACGCGCCGATGATTTCGACGAGCTGGCCAGGGCGACTGCGGCGGTGCGCGAGATCATCGAGTCGCTGCCCGGCACTCGCGACATCACCGACGACCGCGTGCCCGGACGCTCGGAACTGGTACTGGAGTTTGACCGCGAGCTGCTGGCCCGGCTTGGCCTGCCGGCAGAACTGATAGGCCGACTGCTGCGCCTTCATGTCGACGGCGAGGTGGTGGGGTTCACCCGGGAGGCAGGCGACCGCTATGAGTTAAGGGTCAAGGCGCTTCGCGAGCATACCCCCAGCGACCCGCTGGAAGTGCTCGATGATCCCATCGTGCTGCCGGACGGCCAGATCAGCCGGCTGGGTGCCCTGGCCGATTTCCGTACCGGAGTTGCTCCCGGGGTGATCCGCCATTACAACCTGCGACGGGCAATCACCATCGAGGGTGATATCGACCGCGACATCACCAATACGGTGGAGGTCAATCGCGCCATCAAGCAGGAGTGGGAGAGAATTCGCCACCGTTTCCCCGGCACCGATCTGGACTTCACCGGCGAGCTGGACGACATCTACGAATCGCTGGAGGCGATGCTGATTCTTTTCCTGCTCGGCATCGGTCTGATCTATCTGATCCTGGCCACCCAGTTCCGCAGCTACTTTCAGCCCTTCCTGATCCTGATCACCGTGCCGATGGCTTTCACCGGGGTGGTGTTCGGCCTGCTGATCTCCAACAACCCTTTAAGCCTTTACACCCTCTACGGGGTGATCGCGCTGGCCGGGATTGCGGTCAATGCCGCGATCGTGCTGATTGATGCTGCCAACCAGCGCCTGGCCGCCGGGATGCGGCCGCTGCATGCCACCATCTATGCCGCGCGCCGGCGGGTTATTCCCATCCTGATGACCACCACCACGACCATCGCCGGTCTACTGTCGCTGGCCCTGGGGCTGGGCGGGCGTTCGCTGCTGTGGGGGCCGGTAGCGGTCACCCTGGTCTGGGGGCTGGCGGTGTCTTCGCTTCTGACGCTGTTCATCATCCCGCTGCTGTATCGCCAGTTCATGCGTGGCCATGGGCATCAGGCAAAGCCTGAAGACGCAGGCCGGGCCGCTGGTTGAGTCCTGATCCGATAGGTAGAATGTCGATTGGACCATATCTGCATCCCAGGACTTGTAGAAAAGCATGGACCGACCCGAGCTATGGCGCCAGGCCGACGCGATACTCGAGCAGCTGCTCGACCTGCCGGCGGATAAACGCCTGACCGAGCTTGACCGGCTGGCGCCGGAGGCGGCGCTGCGTGAGCGGGTCGAGCAACTGCTTGCGGCCATGGATGCCGACGGTCCACTGGACAGCGATCCTTTCGTCCTGGCCGGGCAGGAGGCGTTGGGCGACCCGGAAGCCGGCGTTGGCCGTACGGTTGGCAACTACCGGCTCGAGGCGGTGATCGGCAGCGGCGGGATGTCGGTGGTCTACCGTGCCATCCGGGTTGACGGCGCCTTCGATGCGCCGGTGGCGGTCAAGATGCTCAACCAGGCGCTGCTGGCCACCGACTGGCGCCAGCGTTTTCAGCGCGAGGCCCGGCTGCTGTCGCGGCTCAGACATACGGCCATTGCCGCTTTGATCGATGCCGGCTTGAGTGATGAGGGCGTGCCCTACCTGGTTGCCGAGCTGGTCGAGGGTGAGCCCATCGATGCCTGGTGTGCCCGCCATCGTAGCGGTCTGCGCCGGCGGGTTGGCCTGCTGGTTGAACTGGCCGAGGCGATTGCCCATGCCCAGACCCGGCTGATCATTCACCGCGACATCAAGCCGGCCAATGTGCTGGTCAGTGATGACGGTCAGGTCAAGCTGCTGGATTTCGGTATTGCCAAGCCGGTGCCCGACCAGACCGCACCGAGCGAAAACGAGGCGCCGCCGACCCGGGTCTACACCCCCGACTACGCTGCGCCCGAGCAGCTGGCTGGTGACGTGGCGACCACCGCCACCGACGTGTACTCGCTGGGGGTGCTGGCTTTTCGGCTGTTGACCGGGGTGTTGCCTGGCCGGCCGGGCGGGGGCGAGCCGCCGCGGGCCTCGAAGGTGCTGGCCGGCGAGCTGGCATCGGCCGAGCGCTCGGCAGCGGTCGAGGCGATCTCGCAATCGGAGATTGCTGCCCGGCATCTCAAGGGAGATCTTGACAACATCCTGGCCCGCTGCCTGGCTGCCGATCCGGCCGAGCGCTACAGCAATGCCCGGGCCCTGGCTGACGATCTCAAGGCGTGGCTGGACTACCGTCCGGTCAGCGCCCGCCGCACCCCGCTGGCCTCCCGTCTGGCCCGCCTGGTGCGGCGCAACCCGTGGGCCTCGTCCATGGCCGGCCTGGCATTGGCGGCCATCGTTGTTGCCCTGGTACTGGTGGTCCAGGCGCAGTGGCAGCTGGCCCAGCGTGCCGCCGAGCTGGAAGCGGTTGCGGCATTCCAGTCCGAGGCACTGCAGCGGCTGGATGCCGAGCAGCTGGGCAGCGGCCTGCGTCAGCAGCTGATCGATACCCTGGTCGAGGTGCGCGATCTGGAGGCCATTGAAGCGGCTGAAGCCGTGGCCGGGGTCAACTTCACCAACCTGGCGGTGGGCTTGATCGATCGCGCCATCCTCGCCCCGGCGGTGCAAACGGCCAGTACGCGATTCGATGACCAGCCCCTGGTGCTGGCCGAGTTGCTACACAATATCGCTTCTGCCCACCGCACCCTCGGCCAGCCACACCCGGCACGGGCGATCCAGGAAACCGCCGTGGCCCTGCGTCGGAAGCATCTCGGCGAGGGCGATGAATTGCACCTTGACGCGATGCAGGAACTGGTACGCATGGCCCGCCAGGCCGGCCATGACGACGCCCTGGAACTGGCTGCCCGGTTAGTTGCATTCAACGAGCGTTATCGCGGCGCCGACCACTACCGCACTTGGGTCCAGCGTGGTGTTTACGGTGTCATGCTAAGCGAATCAGGCGACCACGATGCCGGTGAGCGGGTGCTGGAGCAGGTGCTTGACCGACTTGAAGCGCTGCTTGGCCCAGACCATCGTGAGACCAACGCCGCCATGGGCAACCTGGCCACGGCCCTGATGGGACAGGGTCGATTTGCCGACGCCGAAGTGCTGGCCCACCGGGCCTGGGAGCGGTTGCAGCTGGCACCCCATCCAGATCCTGACATCAACGAAACCGTTGCCAACAATCTCGCTTTCGTGCTCAGGCAGCTTGGCCGGCTGGATGAGGCTGAGGCAATGTACACCGAGACCTGGGAGTCGCGCCGCCAGCGCCTCGGCGATGCTCACCCCCGGACCCTGGTCAGCCTTAACAACCTGGCCATGGTGCAAATGGCCCGGCAGCAACCCGAACTCGCCGAGCCCCTGATCCGGCAGGTCTATGAGGGCATGGCGCTGGCCCTGGGGCCGAACCACGGCTATACCATCAGCCTGCTGAACAATCTGGGTGGGGTCAACCGTGACCTTGGACGGCTGGAGACTGCGCTGGAGTATTTTGCCTCGGCCGCCGATCGCGCCCGGGTGGGGATGGGCGAGAGCCACCCGACCACCGCCAGAATCATGTCGAATCATGTCCGAGCGCTGCGTGAGGTGGGGCGCATGGAAGAAGCGTCATTGCTGCTTGAGCAGGCCTGGCAGGTTGCCGAGCGCTCCGACAATGATCAGGCACGGCGCTCGGTGGCACTGGAATACAAGCGTTACTTTCAGGTGCTTGTCGACGAAAACCCCGACGACCATGTCCTGTTTTCTAAGCTGGAGCACTGGCGACAGATGGCGGAGAGACTAGGGAGCCTCTGAATAACTCTGCGCGGAGCGCGTTTCAGTCTCAAAAGCCGCAGATCGTGCACGCGCTTGACGGCACTCCAGCGTGCCTTCTTGCCTGCGGCAAACCGGCACGCTTGCGTTGCCTGCGCTGC
>SKQS01000221.1 GCA_007118895.1 Wenzhouxiangella sp. | reverse complement strand
GCGCCGATCACGGCAATCCTGGGTTCGCTGCAGCGCGTCATCCCTTCATTCTATCCGCCGGGAGTGACGACAGCGATGGTCCGGCGCTAATTTTGTATCAATACATTGCCATATACTGAATAAATGATGGATATGCGATCTTTCAGCCTGGGTCTGATACTCAGCATGAGCCTGATGCTCGTGCTGTTGTTCGTAATACTGCAGCGAGTTGACCGTGAGCGCGGATTCTGGGCCTTGCAGGGCGGGTGTATTGCCGCGGCCGCCAGCGTGCTGCTGCTGATCTTTCAGGTGCTTGGCTGGCCCGTCCTGACCTACGTGCTGGCCAATGCCCTGGTCGTGTTGTCAATGGTTCTGTTCTGGCAGGGCTTTCTGCAGTGGACTACTGGCAAGTCACTTCCATGGCTGGCCTGGTTGCCGCCGTTGCTCATGCTGCCATGTGCCTACTGGTTCACCCTGGTAAGTCCTGACATTGGGGCTCGGATCGTCATTTTGAACTCCCTGCTGCTTGTGCCATTGCTGGGCTTGAGTTTTTTTCTGTGGCGCAATGCCCCTGGGCAGGAAAGTGTCGTACTGTTCAGATTGCTTTCCATTGCGACCTTGTGGATGGCATTGGCGAGCCTGGTGCGCATCGTCTCCGTGATTGCCGATGGTCGCCCCGAGGTCAACCTGCTGGATGCCAGCTGGCCACATGCCTTGCCCTATCTCGCGCAGCTGCTGGGCCTGGCTGTATTCGTGATGCTGACTGTCATGTCTCTGGTCCATAACCTGATTGGCCGTTTGCGACTTCAGGCCAGTCAGGATCCGCTCACCGGCCTGCTCAACAGGGTGGGTCTGCGTGAGCGTCTCGATCGGCGTCTGGCAGGAACTGAACGTAACAGGACGCAGTGTGCGCTGATGATGCTCGATCTTGACCACTTCAAGCAGGTCAATGATCGGCACGGCCACGATGCCGGCGACGAAGTGCTGAAGCGACTGGCTGAAATCATGAAACGGCTGTCCGGCCCGGGAGACCTGCCTGCCAGAATCGGAGGTGAGGAATTCTTGCTCGTGAGTTTTTCCGAGCGCCCGAGAGACCAGGCAGAGGTGATTCGTCGTGCCATGGCCGAGCCCGATCCGGAGTTGCCTGACTGTACGGTATCGATCGGTCTGGTGAGTCGTTTCGAGCTGGGAGCCGAGACATTTCGGGCTGCCTTCAAGCGGGCAGACGATGCCCTGTACCTGGCCAAGAGCAATGGCCGCAATCGGATCGAAACGCTTGGGCTGGATTAGCTGAGCCGCGGTCAGCGGCAAAACGGCCGGAACTGGTACCAGCGGCGGCAGCGGAACTCGGCCTCGCAGCTGGCCAGCTGGGTTGCGTAGGCCTGAGAGCGGGCGTTGACTCGATCGGCGATGGCAATCAGCTGAGGGTTGTTGCGCCAGCCGCCGCGCTGGAAGCCGGTATGGCCCTGGTGATAGGCCAGGTACAGGTTGCGGGCATCGGTGTGGGCCAGGCCGAGGCGGCGATGGCTGACCGAGTTGTACCAACCGATGAAATCCAGCGCATCGGAGATGTTGGTGCGTCGGGCGCTGCGATTGCCGGTGGCCCTGACATAGTCTTCCCAGGCCGGGTCCTGAGCCTGGGCATAGCCGAAGGCGCTGGAGGTGCGGCGCCTGGGAATTACGCCCAGAAAGCGTTCCCGGGGCGGCCGGGCACGGCGCTGGAACGACGATTCCTGCTGCATGAAAGCCATCAGGATGGGAATCGGCGTGCCCCACTTCTCCTGGGAATCATGGGCATGGTCATACCAGCGCGGGTGCTGGCGGAAGATTTCGCACAGGTTTTCCTGGCGCTCCGGCGGGCGTGACGCGCAGCCGGCCAGCAGCGCGCCAGCCAGTGCGATCAGAACAAGCTTGAAAAGCCAGCGGGCATCCACGCCGGGATTGTAACCCGGTCCGGTCAGCCTTCGAAACCGTCGGCGAACAGACCGCGGTGATCAGGCCCGTCGGTTGAAGAGTTGTTGGCGAGATCGGGGTCAGCCAGTCCGGGCGGTGGGGTGATGGTGGCGGTATTGCTGACCGGGTCTTCCGGCAACGCAGCGAGCAGACCGGTCACCTCGAACAGCAATTCGCCTCCTGGCGGCAGATCAATGGTTTGCTGCAGGTCTCCGACATCACCGGCAGCCGGGCAGATTGCTCCCCCGGCCTGTGACTGGCAGGTCCAGGATGGATTGCTGAAATCAGTCGGGTCCAGAATATCCTCGACCACGGCTCCTGAGGCCGGGTCGGGGCCGAAATTGCCGACCGTGACCTGGTAGGTGACCGGCTGTCCGCCCTCGACAAAGTCGCTGTGGTTGGTCTTCTCTATCCAAAGATCGGCGGCCGGATCAACCGAGACGTCGTAAGGATTGCTGACCGAAGGCTGGAAATTGCCGTCACCGGCATACAGGGCACCGAGTTGCAGATTTCCGGTGGATTGCCAGTCGATGGTGCAGGTGAGATCCGGAAGGGACACGGCGCAGCCATGGATCTGCAAATTGTCCGTAATCAGCACGATCCCGGTCGGCGAGCCGGCGCCGGGCGGGCTGACCAGCAGCTCGACGGTCACCACGCTGGTCTGGCCGTTAAGCGCGGGTTCGGGGTCGACATCCGTAATGCTCAGAGTCGTTGCTGCGGGATCGATTTGCTGTAGCAGCGGTGAGAGCGTTGCACTGTCGCCATGGGTAGCAGAATTGCTGAAGCTTGCATTGACGCTGCGATTGCCCGTGGTGTCAAAAACGATCGGGCAGTTGAAGGTGGCGATCAGTCCGGCAACTGATTGCGGAGCAGGGCTGGTGCAGGATTCCCCGGTACTGGCCATGACCTCAACCTGACCAGTCGATGGCGCGGTAGCGACGCCCTCGACCTGCACGGTAAAGCTCACCGGCTGCCCGACCACCGCAGGATTGGGCAGGGCCTGTACCAGTGCCGTAGTCGAAGATTCGAATTGATCGATGCGAATCACGCCCATGCGCTCACCCGCCGGGGTGAATACGGTGCCGGCAACTCTCAGCGAGCCGTCGGGTGCCACGCCAACCGCGTAACCGCGGTTGGAGCCGAACGCGGCAAAAGACTTGCGCAGGCGCCAGATTTCGGCGCCACTGCCGCCGGCCAGTCTTGCGGTCATGATTTCGTCTCGACCATCCACTCCCTGAGATCTGCCGGTTATCACCACATCGTCACCGGCCAGCAGCGCGATGGCGTAGGCTAAATCCGATCCGGCGGGGCCGCTGGTGCGCTCGGTCCATGACTCCGAGGCGCTGAAGCCGTCGTATTTGGCCGAGAACATGTCGAAGTCGGGTGATGCAAAGGACAGGCCGGTGACGATGACATCATCGGTCGAGTCGACCACCAGGTCATAGGCCCAGTCGCTCCAGTCATCCGGTCCGTTATAGCGCTGGTCCCAGAGCTGGGTGCCAGAGATTCCGTCAATCTTGACCGTGGCGATTTCGTGCAGGCTGACCGGATGTGATGAAAAACCGCTGACCAGCACATTGCCCGTGCTGTCAAGGCCGACGGCAAAGGCATGATCGTCGCCGTTGAACGGATGGGTGTAGCGATGCTCCCAGAGCAACTGGCCATCGCTGCCGGCCAGTCGCACAGTTGCATAGTCCAGCGACTGAGTGGCGTTGGCCGACTGGCCGGTGACGATCACGTCGCCCCCTGGATCAATCACGAGAGCCCAAGGCCGATCGTCGCCGTTGCCGGTGCCAGTGTAGCGGCTTTCCCACAGCTGATGACCATCGCTACCCCGTAAACGCAGCGTTGCATAGTCGAACTCAGCGCCGCTGCCTTGCGAGCGGCCGGTCACAACGACATCGCCGGTAGCATCGATGGAGATTGCCGTGGCGAGGTCATCACCACTGGCAGGGCCATCGTATCGGCTCACCCAGACCTCGGCGCCGGTATCGCGATCATAGCGGATGGTGACATAGTCCAGTCCGGTGGCTATGCCGGCCGACTCTCCGGTCACATAGACATCGCCAACGGAATCAACTGTGACCGCACGGCCGCGGTCGTTGCCGCCGCCGGGACCGTTGTAGCGCGCCACCCATTGCAGGACGCCATCGGGGTCGAATCGGGCGGTGACCATCTCATCGCGCTCCGGACCGCGGCCGCAACCGGTCACCACGGCGTATCCCTGAGGGTCGATGGCCAGGGCGCGTTTGGCGGTCACATCATCATTGCATGACAGTCGTTCACGCAGGTCACCCTGGTGCGGTTCGCCAACAGCCCAGATCATGGAGCCGTCGGAATTGTGATGACGGACCGTGACCAGGTCACCAAGCGAGCCAAGGTTCGCTCGCCCAGTGACCACCGGGTCATTGCCGCTCAGCACCATGCCTTCGGCAGATTGGGACAAACTGTTCGGCCAGGTGTAGGCTTCATCCCACAGCTCGGTACCGGTCCCGCCGTCTATCTTGAGCGTGCCATAGGCTGTCGAGCCAGGTCCGTGCCGGCCTGCTGTCAGTATCGCCCCGCTACTGTCAACCGTCAGGCCGACCGGGTTGTGGATGGTATCGGTGATCAATCGCCACTCCTCAGCGCCGGTCCCGGCAGCGTAGCGGGTAACGGCAATACCGTTGCTCGGGCCCGGCAACAAGGCAGTACCGACTACATAGGCATTGCCACTGCCATCCAGTGCCAGTGCGCGGGCCGAGTTGGTGCCGCTGGCGGGGTCGAAGAAACGCGCCTCCCACGCCTGGGTACCGCTATTGCCGGCATACTTGACAGTTGCGAATTCGAAAAAAGTGCCCATGGCATCGGTGGATCGCCCGGTAACCAGTACATCGTCGCTGGCATCCACTGCCAGCGCCACCGGTTCATCGACGCCCTGGCCCGGGCCGTCGTAGCGAGCCTCCCATAACTCCAGGCCATCGCTGCCTCGGTACTTTATCGTCAGGTAGTCGGATTGGGTACCCACACCGATCGAGCTGCCGGTAACAATGACATCGTCATTGCTGTCGACAACGATGGCCACCGGCCGATCATGGCTATGGGCCGGGCCATCGTAGCGAACCACCCAGACTTCGGCGCCTGTATCGCCGTCATACTTGATCGTGGCGAAATCGAAAGCATTGCCCGCTGCGCGCGACCGACCGGTGACAATCACATCGCCACTGCTGTCGAACACGGCCGCTTCCGCAGCTTCGTCACCATTACCCGGCCCGGTGTAGGTGCGACTCCAAAGCTCAACGCCGTCCGAGCCGCGATAGCGAATCGTCAGCATGGCATCATCCTGCCTGCCAAGCACCACGACCTCTCCGCTGCTGTCAACAGCCACGGCAGTGGCCTGGCTGAACGAGCCGCTCGGCGGCAAGTAGCTTGCCGACCATATCAACGATCCGTCGGGCGCCAGCTTGTAGACCTGGATACGGCTGGCAAGCCCGGCGTTATAGTTGCCGGCGATGAACAGATTTCCGGCACCATCAACGGCGATAGGCGTGCGGGAAGCGGCCGCGCTGTTTGGGTTGCCGGTTGCGCCCGGCGAGGCGGACTGCCAGGCAATCGAAGGCGTCTGGGCGCCAGCAGATAACGTGAACAAAGCCAGCAGCCAACAAGCCAGCAAGAGATTCAGGCACAAGCGAAGCCCGCCCGAATCCGTCTTCAGGCATTGCCCCCTCGCTCTAACGAGCGTGTCGGGGTGCATCGCTACCTCTCTGAAAAGGCTCTCAGTACACCTCTCTTACCACGCCTGACAGGAGCTTGCAAGCCTCTAGCTGCAGTTGCTGGTCAACCGAACCAGGCCGGATCGGGCTTGCCGCAGACAATGAAGTGCGGGTTGAGAATGGACTCGCGGGCGTTGTAGGTCAAAGGCTCGCCGGTCTCGGCATTGAGCACCTGGCCGCCGGCCTCCTCGACCACCGCCTGGGCGGCGCAGGTATCCCACTCGCTGGTCGGACCCAGCCTGGGATAAATGTCCGCCGTGCCGTCGGCGACCAGGCACAGCTTCAGCGAGCTGCCCATGGCCACGATCTCGGCATCTCCCAGGCGCTCGACGAAAGCATCGACCTCGGGGGTGTTGTGAGAGCGGCTGCCGACCACATGCCAGGGTCGATCCGTTGGCGGTGCGTTGACCTGGATGCGCGCCGGCGTCTTCCCGCCGTCCTGGCGCCACGCGCCTTCATGACGAGTGGCGTAGTACCAGCGCTGCAGGGCAGGGGCATAAACCACGCCCAGCACCGGACGATGGTCGCGGACCAGGGCGACGTTGACGGTGAACTCGTCGTTGCGCTTGAGGAATTCCTTGGTGCCGTCCAGCGGATCGACTACCCAGCACTCGCTCCAGTGTTTGCGCTCTGACCAAGGCGCCTGGGCCGACTCCTCTGACAGAATCGGAATGCCCGGTGTCATTTCGCGCAAATGGCGTACCAGCAGGCGATTGGCCGCCAGATCCGCCTCGGTCAGTGGGCTGCTGTCCTCTTTTTCCCGTATTTCAAAGCGATGGGGCTTGGAGTAAATGGCAAGAATCTCCGCGCCTGCCTCGACCACGGCCTGTCTGACCTTGACCTGGATTTTGCTCAAGTCCATTAGGAAGATTTCCGATTGAGAATACCAGTTCAATATTGTACCGCCTTGGCAATGGCGATTTCCTTGCCGGTGTTGGCGGGTTTGATCGACCGCTTCGTATTCTCTGGCAGGGGGAGATCGAAACCACGAGGAGTTTGATCGCCGATGCCATCGCTGACCATACAATCGCTTGTCGCTCGCCAGCGTGCCGCCATTGCGGCCCTGCTGGTCTGGACCATGGCTGCTGCATCTTTGCCGGTACAGGCAACCGGAGGACTGGAACCCTACTACCTGCTGACCGAGGTCATACCCAACTACAGCAATCTGGGCGACGAAGATCAGATCGATCCACAATTTGGCGAAGCGATTGCCATGTGGGACGATATCCTTGTAGTTGGCGCGCCTGGGACGCGCACCGGTTTCGGCACTACCTTCAACAATCGTGGAGTGGTGTTTGTTTATCGGCGCGATGGTATCGAGTGGAACCAGATCAATCGACTCAATGTTGGAGCCGGCGTGTCGTCCTCACGTTGCGGCAGCTCGGTGGCGGTTAGCTCCAATTACCTGGGCATTGGCTGCCCTGACCAGTCAATCGGTGCCGATCAGGGCGGAGGGCAGCGGCGGGGAAGGGTCACCATCCATCACCGGAACGCGACCGATACGGAATTCGGCTCTGTACCCGCACTGATCATTTCCGATGCCGCCGACAGTCCGGACGCGCGCTGCGGCACCAGCGTGGCGATTCTGCAGGACCAGGATCCGTTTACCCCCCTTGAAGTGCTGGTTGCGGTTGGCTGCCCGGGCCGGGTGTCCTTCGACCCGGGATTTCCGGTGTATGGCGGCATCGACATTTATGTGCATATCTTCGGCCTGGGCTGGGGACAGGTGGCCAGCATCTCCGGGATTTCGGCGACCGATGCCCGGCTGGGACAGGCGCTGAAGTTCACCCGCTCTGGTGACGATGTCCTGCTGGCCGCGGGTGCTCCCGGTGCAAGCAATGGCGATGGGCAGGTGCTTGTCTATCGCCAGGGTGGCAACGCCAACACCTGGACAGTGGAGTCGACGCTGAGCGGAACGGCCAGCGGGCGTTTTGGTGAGAGTCTGGACATTCTGGAAGACACACTGGTCGTTGGCGCACCGATGAGGAGGGTGCCGGCGCCGGCCCCGGGCGGCGGCATCGTGCAGGTGCCGGTGGGCGCCTGGACCGTCGCCGGGCGGCTCTGTCCGCACCAATTCTGCAGTTGGTTTGTGCTCAGCGAGTTTGTCGGTCAGTGGCTTGTGCCTTCAAGCACTCAACAGAATGCACTGGGCCACTCGGTTCTTGTAGCGGAGGGTCTGCCTGGTCGACGGATCCTGGCCGGGGAACCCATGTATCCGGTGGCGGCCAGCAACGGCCGGGTTCATCACCGGGTGGATTCAGGCGGCGGCAACTGGCAGTTGATGGTCGACGAACCGTTCGCCCAGCCGTTTCTGCCGGGGAGTTATACCGTTGGCCGCGCACTGGGGACCAATGGCGAGCTCCTTGCAGTCGGCGTGCCGGGCTACGTAGAGCTCGACCAGGGCCCGCGCGGCCGGGTTCTGATCTATAGCGTGGGCGACATCATATTCGAAGATGGTTTCGAATCCCCGATATACAAGAGGTAGTCACCAGCGCTCAAACGTCCACTATGAGGCCTTGCGGTTGGGGATCGGCCTGTGCTCCAGGCGCAGTGTCTGGAGGTGTCGCAGTAGGTAGAGTGGTGTAACACAGGTCTGTCCCAGTTCACGGCTCGGATTCGTGGGCCGATGAACCTTTGAAACCATTACACTTCGACAGCATGGCTATCTCGCAAGACTTGCAGAGCGGCAGGGTCGGGCGCGGCCCGGGTGCCGGTATTCGTGTAAGTATCGGGCTGCTGCTCCTGGTCGGCGGCCTGTACTTCGGCAGCCAATGTCTTGTCGAGTTGCCAGACCGGGGCATCGGCGCGCTTGCCGCGTTGCTTGCATTTCCCATTACCTGGATAACATTCTGGCGAGCTCGCGTGCGGCGCCAGGCCTTTCGCGACTTTTACCTGACGCCGGAAGGGACCTGGCATCGCTGGATTCGAGGTGGCGTCGTGATGCTGGCCAACCGTCTGATCATTGCTCTCGCTCTGGCGCTGTTGCTGATCATTGGCCTGGCTCGCGTCGAGTCGCGCGCATTCTGGGCCGTACTGCTGTCTGTTGCCCTGCTGTGGCCGATCAGCTACGCGTTATGCCTGAAGTTCGTTGCACTTCAGGCCAATCCTCGCTTTCACCGCTTGCTGGCCACGCGCATGCACATGGCATTGTGGTTTGCCGTACTGCTCGTGGTGCTGGTGGTGCTGGCTTTTTTCGCGCCAGTGCCGGATGTGCGCAGCGCATCACTGGATGAGGCCATGCTGCGTTTCACCATGGGATATCCGGCCCGCAGTCAGGCGCTGGACTGGGGGCTGGTGGCAAGCGAAGGGCTGCGCGCCCTGCCACACTGGCTGCTGCAGAACCTGGGTGAAGGCTTGCCGAGCAGGCTGTTGTCGCTGCTGGCCTGGTCGCTGGTGCTGATGCGAGAGTGGCTGTTCGCCTGGCCGCTGTTGCTGCTGTTCCAGGCCGCGCAGGATATGCTCGATGGCAGAATTGACGATCGATTGCGCGAAGCCGGTCTGCTGAAATGAAAGCAAAGCAACCCTTACGCTTGGCTACCCTTGCCTGGGGCGCGGCCGCAGTGGCGGTGTTCGGCGTGTTGCTCTGGGTGGTGCTGGCCACCGACCCCTGGCAGCAGCCCGAACCGCAGCGCGAACTGGTGGCGATAGGGGAGGTGACCTACCAGCTGGATGCTCGCGAATGGCGGGGCGCCCGGAGCACGGCCCTGCGCGCGTTGTCAGCCGCCGAGGAAGAGGCGCTGGCGGCGCTTGAAGCCGAGCTGGACGAGCTGGTGGCCGAGCTGTTTTCCCTTCCTC
>SKQS01000185.1 GCA_007118895.1 Wenzhouxiangella sp. | reverse complement strand
CAACGGCGCGCTGGACCTGGCACTCGGCGGGCCTGGCATGCATCCGGGCTTTCGCTTCAATGCCGGCCGGGTCATCGTGCTCCACGGCCAGCCGCCACCGGTCCACAACGTGCCGACCATGGGTCGGACCAGCCTGGCGCTGCTGATCATGGTGGTGGCAGGTGTTGGGTTGGTTACGCTGATTTTGGCCGCTCGGAGGCAGGCGACGGGTCGGCGGTGAGGGTTGGTGGGACGGGAGACGGGAGACGGGAGACGGGAGACGGGAGACGGGAGACGGGAGATGGGAGATGGGAGACGGTGAGACGGTGAGACGGTAGACGGAAGTCGGAAGACGAAGGTACGGTTTCCGGTTTCCGGTTTCCGGTTTCCGGTTTCCGGATCACCGTACACGCGGCCCTGACGCACCGACGCACCGACGCACCGTTTCCCGTCTCACGTTTTCCGTTTCACACTTCCCAACCCCCGCCGGCATGCGCTACTCTCTCGGGCCTGATGCAAGCGGCGAGAATTCAATGACCGACGAGAGCTTCGATCACCGGCGACTGTCCAACCGTATCCTGATCGCCATGGGCCTGGGCCTGGCGTTCGGGATAGCGCTCAACCTGACTGTGGCCGACCAGGAATGGGCCCAGGCCTTTCTGATCGATGGCGTGCTCGGCGTGGTCGGCGAGATCTTCATCCGTTTCTTGAGCATGCTGATCGTGCCGCTGGTGTTCGTCTCGCTGATTGCAGGCGTCAGCTCGCTCAGCGATCCGAAGAAGCTCGGTCGGGTCGGCGGCAAGGCGATCGGGCTGTACCTGATGACCACCGGGATCGCGATCAGCCTGGCGCTGCTGGCGGCGATCATCGTCAAGCCGGGCGTGGGCGCCAACCCGGCCGAGACCGTGGAGCGCGAGATCGCCGTTCAGCCCTCGTTTGCCGAGGTATTGGTCGACATGGTGCCGCGCAATCCGGTGGCGGCAATGGCCGACGGCGACATGCTGCCAATCATCATCTTTGCCATCCTGATCGGCCTGTCGATCGCCCTGGCCGGCAAGCCCGGCGAGCGGGTCGGCGGTTTTTTCAGCGACTTCAACGTGGTGGTCATGCGCCTGGTCGGCTTTGTCATGCTGCTGGCCCCCTATGGGGTGTTCGCGCTTATCGCCGTGCTGGGCGCGACCACTGGCATCAGCACCTTCTGGGGTGTACTCAAGTACGTGATCCTGGTGCTGTCGATGCTGATCCTGCACGCCGTGGTCACCTACTCGATCCTGCTGAGACTTTTTACCGGACTCAGCCCGCGGTTGTTCTACTCCAAGATGCGGGCTGTGCTGGCATTTGCCTTTTCCACCGCCTCCAGCGGCGCGACCATTCCGGTCACCCTCAAGACCGTGCAGCAGAACCTGGGCGCCAACAACCGGGTGGCCTCGTTTACCGTCCCGCTGGGTGCGACCATCAACATGGACGGCACCGCGATCATGCAGGGCATTGCCGCCGGCTTCATTGCCCAATATTTCGCCGTCGACTTGTCGATCACCCAGTACCTGATGATCGTGCTGATGGTGATCATGGCCTCGATCGGTGCCGCCGGCGTGCCCGGTGTGGGCCTGGTGCTGCTGGCCGGCGTGCTGGCCAGCGTCGGCCTGCCGGCCGAGGGCATCGCCCTGATCCTCGGCGTCGACCGCCTGCTCGACATGACCCGCACCGCGGTCAACGTGACCGGGGACGCCATGGTCACCGTGGTGGTGGCAGACAGCGAAGGCGAGCTGGATCACGAGGTATTTCAGTCGAATTGAGTGTTGTTGCAACCGAGACGGTGCGCTGTCATCGGAATTTCAGCCCGCCCCGCAAGCGGATCAAGCAGGGGAGCGACAAGCTTTGAGCGCTCGCAAAAAAATGACTTCCAATTTTCGCGCGCCCTAACGATCGAGCGGGCCGCGGCCTGATCAGTTCTCCTCGTCGTCGCCCAGCCAGGCCAACGTGATGAAATCGTCGATGACATGCACGTCCACAAGCTGGTCGTCGACGTAGGCTGCGGCAAGCACCAAGATATGGACGCCGTACTCGTCGTGCTGGTAGCCGACCGCCCGATCAGCAACCGCCACCCAGCCCGTGCCACCGGGTGGTGCGCCGGGAATGGAGAGGCCGACGTCATCTTTCGAATGCCGGCTGATGCCCAGCGCAGGGATTTCTACCTCAACCGGCATGGGCATGTGGGTCTCGAAACCCCGGATCACCCTCCGCCCATCCAGAACGCGCACAATCCAGGCGCCATCGCGAGACTCAATGGCATCAAGACACAGGTGTTGACCACACTGTGGCATGGGCGTCAGCTCCCGGGCCATCGAGTCGAGCGAGAACACCAGCAAGAACGCCACGGCGATTGCCGCTGACATGGACCATGTCATGTTTGAACTCCTGATTGATTTGCCAGCGCGAGTGCCAACGCTCACCCTTCCACCCTACAAAAAACAAACACGCCATGTCAAACACCGCTCAGCAGCCGGGAAAACGCGTGGCATTGTGCCGGTCTGACCGGTTTCGCCTCATTCACCGTCCCGCTGGGCGCGACTATCAACACGGCCCGCGATCATGCAGGGCATTGCCGCCGGCTCAGGATAGAGCCGGCGGCAGTCTGGTCAGTTCTCCTCGTCGTCGCCGGGATCGTCCTCACCGGGCAGAGGAGCGAAAGAATCAGTGATTTGGAAGTCTACCAACTGGTAGTCGACGTAGGTTGCGGTGACCGTAAAGGTGTAAATGCCGAATTCGTCGTTTTGATAGCCGAACGAAGAAGCAGATTCAGACACCGGACCGGTGCCACCTGGCGGCGGACTGGGAAAATCGACGCTGCGGCCGAATCTCGGATCGTGACCAATACCCAGCTCGGGCATTTCGATCTCCACCGCAATGTTGGTCTCGAAAACCTGAAACACACCCCGCTCATCGGAGACGCGCACAATCCAGGTGCCATCCCGAGACTCGATGGCATCAAGGCACCAGGGTGCACCACACTCGGCGGTCGGCGCAAGGTCTCTGGCCAAGGCCACCGATGAGAACAACAACAAGAACACCACAGCGATTGCCGCTGACATGGACTTTGTCATGTTTGAACTCCTGATTGATTTGCCAACGCGAGCGCCAACGCTCGCACATTGATCCTACAAAAAAAACACGCCATGTCAAACACCGCCCGGCAGTCGGGGCAACTCGTGCCATCGTGCCGGGCTTACCGGCTTCAGGGCGCTACAGGTCGGCCAGTTCGCGCGCCCAGTCCAGGCGGGTGGAAATGTCGGCCTGCTCGGGCGAGTGCTTGCGCTCGACCATGGCAAGACGATTGCCTAACCCGGTTTGGTTGGCGATCTGGATCGCCAGACCCGGCCGTGCATTGAGTTCCAGCACCAGCGGGCCGCGATTGGCATCCAGCACGATATCAACACCCAGGTAGCCCAGGCCGACCGCCGCCTGGCAGCGCGCCGACAGCTCCATCAGGCCGTCCCAGTCGGGAACTTCAAAACCCTCGATGGGTTCGTCGGAGTCGGGGTGGCGATCGATCACGCGCTGATCCATCACCGCCTGCAGGGTGGTGCCGGTGGCCAGGTTGATGCCAACGCCGATGGCGCCCTGATGGATGTTGGCCCGGCCACCTGAGCGGCGGGTGGGCAAGCGCATCATGGCCATCACCGGCACGCCCCGGAACACGATGACGCGGATGTCCGGCACCCCTTCCGGCGCCAGCCGGCGCAGGATGGGGTCGGTCTCGACCAGGCCCTCGAACAGCGCCGCATCCGGGTGCCCCCCCAGCGAATACATGCCGTTGAGTATGCTCGAGACATGAAACTGGATATCATCCAGGCGCAGCAGATTGCCGCCGGCGGTCAGCCAGTAGTCACGACGCTTGCTGGTGATCACGACGATGCCGTCGCCGCCGCTGCCGCTGGCCGGCTTGATCACGAAGCGCTCGAGGCGCGCCAGGCGCTTTTCCAGGTGCCCGGCATCAAACTGGGTACGGATGGAATCAAGCATCGGCGGTACGGCGATGCCGTGATTTTCCAGCACCTGCTTGCAGCGGATCTTGTCATCGACCAGCGGATAGAACCTGCGCTGGTTGTACGGCATGATGTAGCGCCCGTTGCGGGCGTTGAGGCCGAGCACACCGCGGCGCTTGAGTGCAAGATAGCGACCGATCACGGGCAGCTTCATCCGCGCCTGCCGGCCAGCTCGCGGAACCGGATCAGCTCACTGAGCCGGTAGCCGGAGTAGCGACCCATCATGATTGTGAAGCCCAGCACGACGAGCAGCAATTCGGGAAAGACGAATACCAGGTGCTGGATCAGCGGCTGGGTCATCAGCAGGAAAGCCAGCACCGCGATCACCACGGAACCGGCGCTTTCGATCATCGCATCTCTGGCTCCGCGCTCTTCCCAGACGATGGACATGCGCTCGATAACCATGGCCAGGATGACCATGGGGAACAGGCCGATCGACAGGCCCACCTCCCAGCCGATGCGCTGGCTCAAGAGACTCATCAACAGCATCAGGATGACGACAACGGTCAGCACCGAGGCCAGCCGGGGCACCAGCAGCAGGCGCAGCCGCTCCAGGTAGAAGCGAAACAGCAGGCCCAGCGCCACGATGACCGAGAACATGACCAGTCCGGCCGCCAGCCCGGTCTCTCGGAATGCCAGGGCAATAAGCACCGGCATGAAGGTCCCGAATGCCCGGACCCCGACCAGGTTGCGCATCAGCACCAGCACAAAGGCGCCAATCGGCACCATCAGCAGGATCGCATAGACCGACTGGGTCTGGACCGGCAGATTCATCAACGAGAAGTTGGCCAGCAGAAAGTCATGTTCGCGGGCGCGCTGCTCGGCCAGGCTCAGACTGCCCACCTCGTTACGCCTGACTGACCAGTGCAGGTCGATCAGCTCGGCGCCCTCGATTCGCACCGGCGCCTGCGCGCCACGCCACCACACCAGCAGGTTCTCTGGCAGGTGCTGACGACCGGACGAAGGATCAAAGAACAGCCAGCGCTGACCGTTGTGGACGGCCAGCCAGCGAGTCGGTACGGCTCGGCGATCGCTGTCGACCAGCAACAGACCGTTGATCTGCTCGGTCGGAATTCGCGCTCCGGCCAGCAGGGTACGCACGATCTCCAGACGGTTACCGCGAAATTCCGGCGCGTTGAGAAACAGGGCAATTTCCTCGCGCGGCGAGGCCGCATTGACCCGCGACAGCATTTCGGTGGTAAAGGTCTCGATATCCGCCGAATGACGTCGCACATCGTCGGTAATCGAGACCATGGCGGTGGCGAACGGCTCTTCGAGCGCCGGAATATCCGGAAACTGCGGCCGGGGCGCAAAGTCCTGGCGCGCCGAGTCGGTGTAGAACTGGGCGCGGTAGTACAGCATCGGTCGGCCGCCGGTGCGGCGTACCGACCAGGTCGCCTGGCGCTGGTAGCGCGATTCCTGGACATCCAGGCCAAAGCCGCGGGAGATGAAGTCCTCCCGCAGGCGTCCGAGATTGGGGGTCTGGGACGGCAGTTGCAGGGTGGCCTTGACCGGGCCCTCACCCGGTCGGAGCTGAATCCGCGCCTGCACCGTCCACGAAACATCGGTCATGTCCGGCTTGAGCGGAAAGCCGTACTGCTGGACCTTCCACCAGGCCAGCCCCGAGCCGAGCAGGATCAGCGCCAGCGCCAGAACCAGCCAGTGACGGATGCGGATCATGAATCGTTCTCGCGCAGCTCGCAATCCGGGTAGTTGAGGAAGGTCTGACCGGAATCGATCAGCGCCGCACCTTCCAGCGTGCTGCGGCCAATCAGCACCGGATAGATGAAGTTGCTGCGGTCGATCAGGGTGAACTCAACGATACGGTAGAAGGGCCCAAAGCAGACCGGCAACTCGATCACGGGTCGGCGCTGGTGCTGACCGCTGTGACGGACGATGCGCACGTTTCTGACCAGGGGTTTCTCCAGCACCGCCGATTGCCCCGAGTCGTCATCGGTCACGGTGAAGCGCACGAATCGCTCCCCGCCCCGGCGAAAGCGCTGAATGTCGGTGGCATCCAGCGACGAGGTGGCCGCTCCGGTATCCATCTTGGCCTTCATGCTGAACTTGCCGTCGAGAATCTCGACCCGCTCGACCCAGCCGAAAATCTCCATGGGCTGGACCCCGGACTGATCCGGCTCGGCCTTGGCGAACCCGCAAGCCAAGCTGGTCACGGCAATGCTGAGTGCAAAAAAAGACACCGTTCTCATCACATCTCTCGCTTCGATCGATTTCGATTATATCGCTGTGCAATATCCCGGATTATTCATGACCCGAACGTAGCGAGGCGGCTTCAGGTCCCGCAGATGCGGGGTTTCGCGACCGAGCGAACCGGAAGCGTAGCCGCCCCTACGGTGAGGATTCGCGACCGAGCGAAACGTCGCAGATGCGGGGCCTGAAGTCGTCGCAGTAGATTGGGTCATGAATAATCCGGGATATGGATGCCTCCCTGCACCCAGGCAAGCCATACAGGCTGCGCGACCGGTAGCGAAACAGCGGCTGGCTGGCCATGATGCCCACCTGATCTGTTATCTTGCCGGCTTTCAAGAGCCGATATGAGCAACACCAATCCGATGACCTGCCAGGACAGCCTGATCGATGAAATCCGCGCCCTGGCGCGCGACCGCAATGCCACCATCCTGGCGCACAATTACCAGATTCCGGCCATTCAGGACCTGGCTGACTTCGTTGGTGATTCCCTCGGCCTGTCTCAGCAGGCGGCAAGCACCGATGCCGACGTGATCGTGTTCTGCGGCGTTCACTTCATGGCCGAGACAGCCTCGATCCTGTGCCCGGACAAGGCCGTGCTCATTCCCGACCTCGAGGCCGGCTGCTCACTCGCCGCAACCATTACCGCTGACCAGCTTCGCGCGTGGAAGGCCGAATATCCCGATGCCGTGGTCGTGTCCTATGTCAACACCTCTGCCGCAGTCAAGGCCGAGTCCGACTACTGCTGCACCTCGTCAAATGCCGTCGAGGTGGTTCAGGCGATTCCCGCCGAGCGACCGATCCTGTTTCTTCCCGACCGTTTCCTCGGTGCCTACGTCGAAATGATCACCGGCCGAAAACTCGTTATCTGGCCCGGCGCCTGCCATGTTCATGAAAAGATCGGCGAGATCAGCCTGGCCGAGAAGCAGCGTGAGCACCCCGATGCCGAGCTCCTCATTCACCCGGAATGCGGTTGCTCGACTGCCTGCATGCTCAAGTCGACCCTGTATTTCGACTGTGCCGACAGCCATGTCTACTCCACCGAAGGCATGCTCAAACGTGCCCGCCAGTCACCTGCCAGCGAATTCGTGGTCGCTACCGAAGTCGGTATCCTGCACCGAATGAAGAAAGAGAACCCGACCAAGCGCTTCTTCCCGGCCGACGAGAACTCGGTCTGCGACTACATGAAAAGGATCACCCTGGAAAACCTGCGCGAGGCCCTGGTCCACCAGCGCTTCGAGGTCAAGGTGCCCGAGGCCGTTGCCGACCGCGCCCGACTGCCCATCCAGCGAATGCTGGAGATTCCCGGCAGCCGGCACCGGCACGACCAGACGCCGGCCCAGTCACCAGCACCCTGACTGGCAAGCCGCGCCTTGCCAGCCGGGCACTTGCGCCTTACGGTGGTTTCGGGACAATAGCCCGATGCCTGATTCTCCCGTGCAGTTGCCCTGGCAGCGGTGTTCATGAGCCCGGCGCTGGTGATGCGCCGGCACTTTCCGGACCGCACGCGCAGGCGCCATCTGCTGGCCATTGGCCTGCCCATCATCGGGGCAATGGCCTCTCAGAACATTCTCAACCTGGTCGATATCGGCATGGTCGGGCGGCTGGGAGACGTGGCGCTGGCTGCCACGGGGCTGGGCAGCTTCGCCAATTTCCTGTCGCTGGCTTTCATTCTCGGGCTGGCCACCGGGGTGCAGGCCATTGCCTCGCGGAGGCTGGGCGAGGGCGATGAGTCGAACGTGGCGGTGCCGCTCAATGGCGGCCTGCTGCTTTCGCTGGTACTGGGCACTCCGCTGGCGCTGGCCCTGATCCTGCTGGCGCCGGAAATCATGGCGCTGCTCAATCGGGATGAGTCGGTGGTTGCCGAGGCCGGCCCCTATCTGCAGGTGCGGCTGTTCGCCCTGGTAGCGGTAGGGATGAACTTCTCCTTTCGCGGCTACTGGTCGGCTGTGCACCGCACCCGGCTGTACCTGGTCACCCTGCTGATCATGCACTCGATCAACATCTTCCTCAACTGGGTGCTGATCTTCGGCAATCTCGGCGCACCCAGGCTGGGGGTGTTCGGCGCCGGGCTGGCGACCACGCTGTCGATCCATATCGGCACCATGATCTATTTCTTCTTCGGCTTCCGTCATGCCTGGGCTGCCGGATTTCTGCATCGCATGCCGTCTGCGCAGATGCTGTGGCGCCAGCTCAGGCTTTCACTGCCGGCCAGCATTCAACAGCTTTTCTTTGCCGGCGGCATGCTGGCGCTGGTCACCATCATCGGGCTGATCGGCACCCGCGAGCTGGCCGCAGCCAACGTGCTGATGACGCTGGGGCTGATGATCATCCTGCCGGCAATCGGCCTCGGGCTGGCCACCGCCACCCTGGTCGGCAATGCCCTGGGCCGCGGCGATGTTGCCGATGCCGAGCGCTGGGGCTGGAATGCGGCGCTGTTCACCGGCACCCTGTGCGGCCTGATGGGTCTGGTAATCGTCATCTTCGGGCGCCCTGTCTTGAGCATCTTCCTGACCGATCCGGAAACCCTGGCGCTGGCCTGGTGGCCACTGGTGATTTCCGGCCTGATCATCGGCTTCGATACCGCCGGCCTGGCGCTGATGCACGCACTTCTGGGCGCTGGTGATACCGGCCGGGTGATGCGCATCTCGATCACCGCCCAGTGGCTGATCTTCCTGCCGCTGGCGGTGCTGGTTGGCCCAATGCTGGGTCTGGGGCTGTTGGGGGTGTGGCTGCTTCAGGCCGCCTATCGCATCGGCCAGGCCGGCTGGTTCGCCCTGGCCTGGCGCTCAGGCAGCTGGCGCGATATCAAGGTCTAGGGAGCCTCTGAATAACTCTGCGCGGGCGCGACGGAGTCTTTGCGGGATCGCCCGGTGCGGCTTCGGCGAGCGTGGTTTGGTCATTCCAAATGAGCGAGCCGAAACGCAGCGGGAGACGGGCGACGGCTTCAGCCCGGCGCTTCATGCGCTGCGCGCAAACCGCACCGGGCTTCTCGCCTGCCCTCGCAAAGGCCCGTCCCGTAAGGGTTTCGCCTCAAAAGCCGCATCTCGCACACGCGCCAATCCTCGCTCCAGGATGGCTTCTTCGCTTCGCGAAACCGCCATCCTTACGCTCGGGCGCTGCGCCCTGACGGCCGTAGCTATGGCTACTGTCACTCGGGTCGCAGCGCAGGCAACGCAAGCGTGCCGGTTTGCCGCAGGCAAGAAGGCACGCTGGAGTGCCGTCAAGCGCGTGCACGATCTGCGGCTTTT
>SKQS01000183.1 GCA_007118895.1 Wenzhouxiangella sp. | reverse complement strand
GCTGATCGTCGAATAGGCCAGCACGGTCTTGATACGCTTCTGGGTCAGGCCCAGCATAACTCCGGCAAATGCCGTGATCAGGCCCAACGTCAGCAGCATCTGGCCAATGACCGGCGGATCGGCTGCCAACACCGGGACCATTCGAATCCAGCCCATCAGGCCCGCCTTGACCATGATGCCGGACAGAATCGCACTGGCGGCCACCGGTGCGACCGGATGAGCCAGCGGCAGCCACATGTGCAGGGGGACGATGCCGAGTTTGACCGCGAAACCGGCCAGCAGCACCCATCGCGCAGGTCCGGTGGCCACAGCCAGCGGGTCGGCCGACAGGTCGACGAAAGCGACATTGCCAAGCTGCCCTGCCACGAGAAGTATGCCGGCAAGGATCGCTGCCTCACCGATCAGCGCCAGGATCAGGTAGATGCGCCCGGCTCGCCACGCCTCATCGGTTGCCGAATGCACTACCAGCAGGTAGGCCGACAAGCTCATCAGCGCATAGCCCAGGTAAAAGGTGACCAGGTTGCCGGCCAGCAGCAGGAGATTCATGCCGGTAAGCGCCAGCAGCCAGCCGCACCAGAACGAGGTCCGACGACGGTCGATATGCGAGGCCGCCAGCCAGCCGGCAAGGCCCCAGGCCAGCAGTGTCAGCCACATCAGGGGCATCGATGCCGAATCGGGAGTGAGCATCAGTCCAACCAGCTGCAGGCCCAGCTCGAGATGGCCGGGAGCCAGTAGCGCAGGCAACAGGGCCAGCGGCGCCAGCGGTGCGATCAGACAGACGGCATTGCGAGCCCTCCCGGGTATCGCCATGAGCACCACCAGGGCCAGCGGCAAGATGACGGCAAGCAGGCCGCTCACGGGAAATAGTCCGTCACTATGCCGGTCACCCAGCTCAAGGGGCTAAGCGGGTGACCGGCAAAGAGTCCCACGCCCACCGCCACACCGGTCGTTGCCAAGGTCGCGCCGACCAGTCCGAACACCTCCAGTCGGCTGGCATCGATTTCGGCCGGCCAGGCCCGGGCGGGCTCATTGAGCCAGATGCGCTTGATCAGTGGCAGGAAGTAAGCGGCATTCAGCAGGGTGCTTGCAAGCAACACCAGGATCACCCACTCGCGCCCCACCGCCACCGCGCCGGCGCCCAGATACCATTTGCTGACAAAGCCGGCCACCGGCGGCAGGCCGATCATGCCCAGCGCGCCAATGGTAAAGCACAGGCTGGTCCATGGCAGGCGCCGGCCGATACCGTCGAGCTGGTCTATCTTCTTCACTCCCAGCAGGTTGGCGAAAATACCGGCGCAGAAGAACAAGGTGATCTTCATCAGACCCTGGTGAACCAGATGCACCATACCGCCGATCGCGGCAATCGGCCCGCCGATGGCCACTCCCAGGGTGATGTAGGACACCTGGCTGACCGTGGAATAGGCCAGGCGTTTCTTGATATCGGTCTGGAACAGCGCCAGAACCGATCCGTAGACGATGGTGAACGAGGCCAAGAGCAGCAGCGGCAGGTCCAGGCCCAGGGTCTGTACCAGCTCGAAGCCGTAGATATCCTCGACCAGCCGCACCAGGCCGAAGGCGCCCGCCTTTACAACGGCCACCGCGTGCAGCAACGCGCTGACCGGGGCCGGTGCAACCATGGCCCTGGGCAGCCAGGCATGCAGCGGAAACAGTGCTGCCTTGACACCGAAACCGATCACCAGCAGCCAGAACACGATGCGCAGACTGTGATACTGATCCAGCCCGAGTTCACCCAGGTAACCCCCGGCAATGAAATCCTGCCCACCGGTAAGCTGATAAAGCCAGATGATGCCGACCAGCAGGAACACGCTGGCGCCCAGGGTGTGAACCAGGTAGCTGCGGGCGCCGGCAAAGGACTCGCGATTGCCGTTGTGAACCACCAGCGGCCAGGTGGTCAGGGTAAGCAGCTCGTAGAAGATGAAAAACGTCAACAGGTTGCCGGCCATGGCGATGCCCATGGTCGCGGTCACGCACAGGCTGAAGAAACCGAAGAACCGCGCCCGGTCCCGGGCGCGCTCCAGATAGGCCACGGCATAGATCGTGGTCACCAGCCACAGCACCGCCGACAGCACGGCAAACAGCATGCTCAGCGAGTCGGCACGCAGCTTGAAATCCAGCCCCGGCAGCAGAGCGAAGTTGAATTCCGGCACCTGCCCGGCCATGACCAACAGGCCCATGATGCCGACCAGCACCACCTTGGCCAGCGCCGCGGCCAGGTTCAGGCTGACCCGCAGTATCGGACGATGCTCGCCAGCGATGAAGATCCCAAGACCTGCCAGCGCCGAGACCAGCACCACCGCCAGCGGCAACCAGAACAACAGCCACTCGGTCATGGCGCACCCCCCAACGGCCAGGCGGTGGCCAGCAGCTTAAGGACCGGCGCCGGCACGAAACCGGCAGCCAGGGCGGCCAGGGCCAGCCCCAGTGCGACCAGGCTGGTCAGCTGATCGGCCTTGCCGGAAACTGGTAGTTCGGGACAGGCCACCGGACGGGCGCACAGTACCGCCAGCACCCGGAAAAGGTAGGCGGCCGCCAAGAGCCCGCCTACCAGGATGACGCCCACCCACAGCCAGCCGCCTTGAGCCAGCGCCGTCTGCAGCATCAACCACTTGGCAATGAAGCCACCGCTGGGCGGCAGCCCGAGGATGCTGACGCCGGCCAGCGCCAGGGTGAACACGTCCAGCGGCATGCGTCGGTCGGCGCCGCGCAGGTCGCCGAGCTGGTCGGTACCCAAACGTGTCAGCAAGTTGGCCGCGGCCAGAAACATTGCCGCCTTGGCCAGGCCGTGGCTTAGCAGGTGGTAGCTGGTGGCCTGGAAAGCCACCAGGCCGAGCAGCGGGAACAGCAGCATCAGGTACCCGAGCTGGGCCACTGTCGAATAGGCAACAATCATCTTCACCCGTTGCTGTACCAGCGCTTGCAGCGAACCGTAGACAATCGCCAGGGCGCCGAGCAGACCGAGCATGGTCAAACCTGCCGGGATCGCCCAGTCGCCGGCCAGCCACAGCCACAGCCGCCAGACCAGGTAGACCGCGACCTTGACCACCATCGCCGAAAGGACCGCGCTGACCGGACCCGGCGCGTTGCCGTGTGCGGCCGGCAGCCAGCCATGCAAGGGGAAGATGGCGGCCTTGACCAGCAGCCCGACGGTCATCAGCACCAGCGCGGTATGGCCCAGCAGGTCAGGCTGCAAGACCCCTGCTGCCTGGTACAGATCCAGCGTGCCTGTCTGGCCGTAGACCAGCGCCACGCCAAGCAGGTAGAACAGCGAACCCAGCAGCGCCAGCAGCAGGTAGCGCACCGCGGCGCGCATCGCCTGCGGCTTGCGGTCGACCACCAGCAGACCGATCGCGGCCAGGGTGACCAGCTCCAGGGTGACAAACAAGTTGAACAAATCGGCCGACAGCAACAGCGCATTCATCGCGCCACTCAGCAGCAGCCACAAAGGCCAGAATCGAAATCCGTTCAGCTTGTCGGCCGGATAATGAGCAGCGGCATGGAGACCGACCAGCAGCGCAATGATGATATTGAGCCAGACCAAGACGGCGCTCAGCCCGTCGAGCCGCCAGACGATGCCCAGTGGCGCCTCGAAGCCCGCCACCGCCACGGTGATCAGGCCCTCGCGCCCGAGCTCGCCGGTCAACCAGGCCATCGCCAGGGGCAGCGGCAGCAAACCGGCTGCAACCGCCAGCCAACGCCAGCGCCCCGGCAGCACAAGGGCAAGGCAGGCGGCCACCACCGGGACCAGCACCAGACAGGCCAGGGCCTCAGCGACCATCATCATCGTCCGGGTTCAGCGAAATCGAGCCAGTGGTCTCGGCCAGGCTGACCACCAGGGCCAGCGCGAAGGCGATCGCCGCAACCGCGATCACGATACCGGTCAGGACCAGCGCCTGGGCGATCCCGTCCAGTGAACCGTCGACCAGCCCGGCGGTAACCACCAGGACAAGGAACACCGCCGACCCCATGATCTTGATTGCTATCAGCTGGCGCAACAGATGACGGGCGATGATCAGGCTGTAAAGTCCCAGCCCAAACAGGCCGGCGGCAGCCAGCATCCAGATCTCCGGGTGATTCATGAACGCTTCCCCGACAACCCGGGTGCACCGGCAAACAACAACACCAGGGTCAGGCCGATGGAGATCATCATCGCCGCCTCGATCAGGTAGACCGCCCAAATGCCGGGAATGGCCAGCAGCGGCGCGCCGATGACCAGCATGCCCAGACCAACCAGACAGAACACCAGAGTGCCGATGACCAGTCCCGCCCGGGTCAGCCAGTTTGCCGCAGCCGCCGGCCCTACGCGCCCGGTCAGCACCAGCAACACGCCGAGTGCGGCCAGCAGTGCGCTGGCCTGGAAGGCGCCGCCGGGGTACTGACTGCCGGCCTTGAGCAGGTAGATGGCCACCACCATGGTCAACGGCGCCAGGGTAACCACCAGCGGCGTCAACAGCGGCGTGTCGGGAGCCGGCGGCAACGGCAAGTCAGCGGACTCGCGGCCCAGTGCCGCGCGGGCGGCGATATAGGCTGCCAGCACCACGGCCACCTCCAGCAAGGTATCGAGATTGCGGAAGACGATCAACACACCGGTGATCGGGTTACCCAGGCCGGTGTCCGGCAAGGTTTCGTTCATCACTCGAGCAGCGGTTGCATCGCCGGTCAAGGCGGAAACGGCGGCCAGGCCAATGGCACCGACCAGCCCCGTGGCAAGCACTGCGATGACCAATGCCAGGCGAGACCGCGCCGGCGACGGGTCACGCGGCTCGACCGCGTTGATCCGCCTGAGCCGCCAGTAGGCAATCATGATCAATGCGCCGGTGACCCCGGCGCCGATGGCGGCTTCGGCCATGGCCAGATCCGGCGAGCCCAGCCAGGCCCAGGCCAGGGTCAGCACCATGCCGAAAACAATGAACATCACGATGCCGCGAAACAGCGAGCCGCCGATCAGGGCCTGCCAGGCCAGCACCACCAGCCCCAGGGCCAGGAATACATCAATGACCATCGTCGGCGTCACGATGGCGACTTCCCGGCGTCAGCCCCACTGTCTTCAGCGTCGCGCAAACTGCGGCGGGCAATCAGATGGGCCGAGACGGTGGCCGCGAACAGCGCCATCAGCCAGATCAGCAGTAGCAGAAGGGCCACACGCAACTCGCCCGCCATCAACGCCGAACCGGCGCAAATCGACAGCAGACCGATATTGTCTGCCTTGGTCAGCGCATGCAGACGGCTCAGCGCATCGGGGAATCTGATCAACCCCACCGTGCCGGCCAGGTAGAAAAAAGCGCCAATCAGCAGTAACAGCGCGGCGAAGGCATCCAGTAGCAGGCTCATGGCGCTTTCCTGTCGGGGTTCGTCTCGGACCCCTTATCCCGCGCACCGCTGATCCCGACATAGGTAATAGCAATGATGGCGGCCAGCATGACCACCAGCAGGGCAACGTGGCGCAGGGCCCGGATGCCCTGCCATTCAGCCATCAGGATCAGTACCGCCACCGAGGTCGAACCGAACAGCAGTGCCGACATCATCCGGTCGGCGCTGCTCGGACCGCGCCAGACACGCCACAGGCCAGCAAGGAGATTGACCAGCAGAAACAGGATAAGCCCCGGCAGCAACCAGTTCATGGCCGCGGAGTTCCGATCAGACCGTAGAGGTAGGCGATCTGCGCTTGCAGCGTCCTGACCGCAATATCCGGATCCTCACTGATGGCGTGCACCTTGAGCATTTTTCCGTCACTGTCCAGGTCGGCGCTCAAGGTGCCCGGCAGCAGGCTGATCACGCTGACCAGCAGCATGCGCGGCTGGCCTGCCGGCAACTCCACGCCATGATCGATCATTGCCGGAACAATCGGCAGCGCGGGATGAAAGGCGCGCCACGCCACATCGACGGCTCCACGCACCGACTCGACCAGAAAGAACAATACAAAACGCGGTAATCGCCAGATCCGCAGGTGGTACGGACGCGGCACATGCAGCAAAACGAACAGACTGGCGCCGATGACAGCAGCGACCAGCCCGGTCAACAGGCTGTCCAGACCATCGAGAATCAGCCAAACGAGCACCAGCAGGACCAGCACGATGCCGGCCCGCAGCAGGGACAGCCTGTTCATGACGCATGCTCCGATTTAAGCAGCCATAGGATAACCTTGAATCCGTCAAGCGCTGCAGAATCTCGGGCCAGAAGCCGCTTTCAATTTGCAACTCGGGAACTCGCTCGCCAGGCGGATCAACTGCACGGCAGAGATGAAAGTACCGATTGAAAACACCGCGTTGGGGATAGAGCCAATGCTTAGCCTGGCTCCCGAAGCCCTCGACTGCAGTGATATTGTCACGACCCTTGGGCTGCCCCTGACTGGCTGAAGTCACGGGCGGTCAGAATGTCGACAGGCCGGTGGCTTCCATGATCCGGTATTGCAAGTAGCGCAGTCGGCTGTGGTCGGCGTATTCGCCGTAGTCCAGGCTGTATGAGCGATCGCCACGGTTGTGCCAGCGCCGGTCGAAGCGTTCGCCGGCTTCGGATAGTGCGGGCATCGCATTGGCACCGCGCAGGTGTAGCGCCGTTTCGGGATTGAGATCGTCAAGGTTGCGCCGGGTGTAGTTGGCCGTGCCGGCGATCAGCTCGGCTCGGCCGTCAGCGAAGCGCGCCAGCAATTGTTTGTCGTGACACTGCTCGCCAGTGGTGTGGCACCAGCGCACCTCGACGCCGGCACGGGTCAGTTCGGCGGCCACCGGCCGGTTCGGCACGCCGTTCTTGCGGCGGCCGAAGGCGTGTTCATTGGGATCGAGCAGCGCGCGTGCGCTCGCCCCGCGCTCGACTGCGCCCTTAATGGCTTTTATGATGCCGCGATGGGACAGGTAGAACATTGATAGTTCGATTTCGTCGCCTTCTCCGGCGGCATCCAGCAACTCGATCACCGCATCGCGAATCGCGCTTTCGGTAAGCACCTGAACGGTTTCGTTGTGGATACGCGCGGGTCGCGGATTCGGCTTTGGTGGTCGGTCCCGCAGCGCATCAACTTTGGAGAAAGCCACGATGGCCCGCTCGGAGGCCAGCAGATCGAACACGGCCGGGCCGGACACCACCACCGCCTGGTTGGAATGCGCGCTGGAGGCATCGTGCGGATTGGCCGAGGTCACCAGCCCCTTCCAGTCATCGCCATGATCGACGATCAGGGTCTTGCGATGATTGGCCTTGAAGTTGGCCAGGCGCAGCCAGCTTCTCAGCGTGATCGGCTCGTCCCCGACCGGGTTGGGCAGCCAGCCCCCATTGCTGTTGTTGCCCAGCCATCGGCAGCACAATCGCCACAACCCCGACCAGGCCGGATTGGAATCGCGCAGGCGGTCGAGATCGGTCACGACCACCTCGATGCCGGCCTCGCGCATAGCCTGTAGATGCGGCGACTCGATGCCGTCGTAGACTGTGTTTATCGGATCGGTGACGAACACCACCTGAAGATCCGGCACGGCTTGACGCCTCTCGATCAGCACCTCGGCCAGTTCCGCCGACAGCGCTCGCATGTCGTCATCGTCGGAGTTGCCGGCAAACTCATTGAACAGGAACATGTCGGCCACGACCAGGCGCTCGGCCTGGCCAATCAGTTCCAGCTTGCGGTCGAAGATGACCTGGTCGGTCTGGCGCTGCCCGTTTTCGCCCACCCAGGTGTCGTCGGCCAGGTACTCGATCAGCGGTGCAGGATGCTGCCCGCCAGTCAGTGAGAGCCCCTCGGGCAGCGGCTTGACACTGTGCCAGATGCCTGAGGCGATCCAGGCCAAGGCCAGCACGCCCAGTGCGGCGGTACGCCAGCGGGAGCGGGAACGGCCGTTTGCGGCCTGTTCGGTCGCGGTCATTCCTTGCCTACTGCTCTCTTGCCTGATGCTCCATCGCTCGCTTCAAGCTGTCACGTAAATCCCCGGCGCCCGATTCGGCCTGGTCGAGAATTTCATCGACGCGATTGAAGTAGAGCAGGCGTATGCCCGACAGTTCCGGCTTGATGTAGATATCGGGCGGATTGGCGCGCTTCGCCTGGGCGATCAGCGACTGCTGCATGATCTCGAAGGTCTTGAACAACAGGTCGGCCAGGTCCGGCGACTGGTCCTCGTCGGGGTTGCGCGAGCCGGTCACGTCGATGGCCACGACGATGTCGTGGTCGTCGACCTGGTCCCAGGGCAGCGGGTTGGAGGTGCCGCCATCGATCAGCAGCTTGCCGTCGCGCTTGACCGGTGCGAACAGCCCGGGCACCGCCATGCTGGCCTTGAGCGCCTCGAACAGATCACCTTCGTCCAGGACAACGGTTTCGCCATCCCAGTAATTGGTGGCGACGACCTTGAGCGGGATGACGAGGTCGTCGAAATCACGCGCGTCGATATGCTCGCCGACCAATTCAAAGAAGCCGTCGGGGTCAAGCACGCTGCCGTCGGCGAAGTCGATCTTGAGCAGATCGGTGAGGCCGAAGTCCAGATCATCGTCGTTGGAAAACGGATCCAGGGCCGAACCGCCGAACTGCTTGAACAGTTTGCGCATGCCCTCAGCATCCATGCCGGCGGCATACAACGCGCCGATAATGGCGCCAATACTGGTGCCGGCAATGGCCGTCGGCCGGACTTCGAGGTCCTCGAATACCTCGATCATGCGGATATGCGCCAGCCCGGCCGCCCCGCCCGATCCCAGCGCCAGGCCAATGGTTTTCGGCGGTGGCTCGTCATCGGCGATGGCAGGCGTTGCCACGGTGCCCGCCACCGAGATCGCCAGCAGGCCGGCGACGAGGCTTCTAATCATGACAAGGCCTTGATGATGGCGCGACAGAAAGCCGGCAAATCGTCGGGCACGCGACTGGAAATCAGGTGGCCGTCGACCACCACTTCCTCATCCACCCAGTCGCCGCCGGCGTTGACCATGTCGTCGCGAATCGATGCAAAAGACGTCACGCGCCTGCCCCGGATGATATCGGCCGACACCGCCATCCAGCCGGCGTGGCAGATCCAGGCCACCGGCTTTTCGGCCTCGCTCAGGGCTCGCACGAAATCCACCATGTGATGGTGGCGACGCATCCGGTCGGGCGCCATGCCGCCGGGAATGATCACGGCATCGAAATCATCGGCCTTTACAGACTCGATATCCGTATCGACGCTGACAGCATAGCCCTTGCTGCTGTGATACAAATTCTTCCCTGCTCCGAGCACGGTGACTCTCGCTCCGGCCTCGATCAACCTGAGGCGAGGATAGTGCAGCTCCAGTTCCTGATAGTTGTCCTCGGCCAGAATGGCGACATGCTTGTCGGATAGACTCATGGGCTGAATCTCCCTTTTCGGTTGGAATGGCCTTACTAAGACATTCATATTCAAAGCCACATTCAGAACCGCTGACACGTTCGCCTGCAAGGCAGGCTGGCGCAGGCATAGTGAGCTACGTCAAGCAAGCGTAACACGCGCTACGCCCTGCGCCACAGCGCTTCTTGCTTAGCAAACCGCACTGTGGCTT
>SKQS01000199.1 GCA_007118895.1 Wenzhouxiangella sp. | reverse complement strand
GCGGTGGCCTGGTAGATCAGGTTGACATGGGCGCTTTCGGCTGACTTGGTGACCGCCATGCCGGTCAGGTCGGTGTCATTGTCGGCGCGGAATGCCGACAGGGTGAAGTTGGAGCGCCACTGGTCATTCCACAGGTGGCGATAGGAAACGAACCCGCCCAAGGCATCGATGGTGTTGAGATTGCCGTCGGCATCCAGCACGGCCTCGTTGGCGGTATTCAGGCCCAGGTAGCGGCCGATGCCCGAACCGCCCGACAGCATCCAGCGCAGGTCATTGCTGCCCAGGTCAAACTTTCCGGACAGGCTCAATGCCCAGGCCAGCTCCCGGTCGGTGCCGGCCGGCCCGTCAATACCCAACTGACGCAGCATGCCGGCGGCGGTGAACTGGCTGCGCTGACCGGCATGGTTGTAGCGCAGGATGAAGTCCGGCACGTTGGAGGTGTCGGTAACGATGCGTGGCCCGCCGCCGAACGGTGTGACCGTGGTCTCCGGGTTCTCGACGGCAAACTGCCAGGGCCCGTTGGTGTAGCGCAGCTGGGCCTGGCGAACGAAGATCGTACCCTCGGCCGGACCGACGAAGTCAAGGTTCTCCGGAAGTGCCCCGACGTTGAACAGCGTGGTCCAGGTCTGCCCGGCCAGCAGATTATTCCAGCGCACGAAAGCATGCCGGATGCTGGGACTGGTCGCATTGGTCAGACGTTCATCTCCACCGGTGCTGGCCGAGAAATCGAATTCCAGGAGCGCCTGCAGATTGTCCTCGGGGCGACGCACATCGAAGATGAAGCGAGTTTCACGGATATGGGTGTCGAAATCCGTGGTTGATCTGTCGCCGCCGACCGGAATAGCCGCCGGAACATGGAAATCGCGCAGGATCGAGTTGGCCGGTACCGAGCCGCCGCTATAGCGACTCATCATCATGTCGTGCTTGATAAACCCGGTGAAGCGGAACTCGGTTCCGGGTCCTGATGGACGGTCGGCCTTGGCTTCATCCAGGCGGGCCAGCTCGGCCTGCACCGCCTCGATCTCCGGCACGTCCGCCTCCGGTTGCCCGGCCACCAGCTCCTGAACCAGACGCTCGAGTTCTGCGACCCGCGCCTCCAGGGCACGCTCGCGCTCGGTGGCCTGACCAGCGGCGGCGGAGCTGCTGAGCCACAGCAGGCTCAGTGCCAACATGCTTGCAATCCAGCGCTTGTTGAAGAACATCACCTTTCTATCTCCCTGTTACGGTTTCGAGTCACCCTGTCAATGTCTCGCATGAACGATGTGCTTGCCATTGGCGATTGGTCTATGCGACCAAAGTCGAACCGCAAACTGGTGATTGGCGACTAAGGTCGCATTGGGCACAGGCTGTGCCAGCTGCTAACATCAGGATTGGTTTTTTTCATGCACGCAAGGCAAGGTTACCCATCATGGCCAACGAAACCATCTATCCCGTCTCCCGTCACTATCAGGATCCACTGGTCGACGAAAAGCTTTACGAGTCGATGTACGCCGCCTCGATCGAGGACCCGGAAGGCTTCTGGGGCGAGCAGGCACGCGAGCGGCTGGACTGGTTCAAGCCCTTTTCCCGGGTAAAAGATGTCTCCTTTGCCCGCGATGACCTGCATATCCGCTGGTTCGACGACGGTGAGCTGAATGCCAGCTATAACTGCCTGGACCGGCATCTGGAAACCCATGGCGATCAGACCGCGATCATCTGGGAAGGGGATGACCCCGAGCAGTCGCGCCACATCAGCTATCGCGAGCTGCATGAACAGGTCTGTCGGCTGGCCAACGCGCTCAAGGATCAGGGCGTGAGCAAGGGTGACCGGGTCACGCTGTACCTGCCGATGATTCCCGAAGCAGCGGTGGCGATGCTGGCCTGTGCCCGCATCGGCGCCATTCACTCGGTGGTCTTTGGCGGCTTTTCGCCGGAAGCACTGGCCAACCGAGTCGTCGACTGCCAGTCTTCGGTGATCATCACCGCCGACGAGAGCGTGCGCGGCGGCAAACGGGTACCGCTGAAGGCCAATGTCGACAAGGCGCTTAATCAGCCCGACGTCGATACCGTCGAAAAAGTCATCGTGGTCCGTCGCACCGGCGGCGAGATCGCCTGGCAGGACGGTCGTGACCAGTGGTACGAAGAACTGGTCGATGCGGCATCTGCCGATTGCCCGGCCGAAGCGATGAATGCCGAAGATCCATTGTTCATCCTCTACACCTCAGGCTCTACCGGCAAGCCCAAGGGCGTGCTACACACCACCGGCGGCTACCTGCTGTATGCCGCCATGACCCACGAGATCGTGTTCGACTACAAGCCGGGCGACATCTACTGGTGTACCGCCGATGTCGGCTGGGTCACCGGCCACAGCTACATCGTCTACGGGCCGCTGGCCAACTGCGCCACTACCCTGATGTTCGAAGGAGTGCCCAGCTACCCGGACATCTCTCGTTTCTGGCAGGTGGTCGACAAGCACAAGGTCAACATCTTCTATACCGCGCCAACCGCCATCCGGGCGTTGATGCGAGAAGGCGACGAGCCGGTCAAAAAGACCTCGCGCGAGAGTCTTCGGGTGCTTGGCAGCGTCGGCGAGCCGATCAACCCGCAGGCCTGGGAGTGGTACTACCACGTGATCGGTAACGGTCGCTGCCCGATCGTCGACACCTGGTGGCAGACCGAGACCGGCGGCATTCTGATCACCCCACTGCCCGGCGCTACCGATCTCAAGCCGGGCTCTGCGACCCGACCATTCTTCGGCGTCAGGCCGGCGCTTTTCGATGCTGACGGCAAGACCCTGGAGGGCGCCACCAGCGGCTCGCTGGTCATCACCGACTCCTGGCCGGGCCAGATGCGCACCGTCTATGGTGACCACGAAAGGTTCTACCAGACCTACTTTGCGACCTATGAAAACGTCTATTTCACCGGCGACGGCGCACGACGCGACGAAGACGACTACTGGTGGATCACCGGACGGATGGACGACGTGCTCAACGTATCCGGCCATCGGATGGGAACCGCCGAAGTCGAAAGCGCCCTGGTCGCCCACCCGGCGGTTTCCGAAGCCGCGGTCGTCGGCTACCCGCATGACATCAAGGGCCAGGGCATTTATGCCTACGTCACCCTGACTGCCGGCTACGAGCCTGACGACAGTCTGACCGGCGAGCTGTCGGCCTGGGTTCGTGAACGCATCGGGCCGATCGCCAAACCCGACCATCTGCAGTTCGCGCCGGGCCTGCCCAAGACCCGCTCGGGCAAGATCATGCGACGCATTCTGCGCAAGATCGCCGAAAACGACTACGGCAACCTTGGTGACACCTCGACGCTGGCCGAACCGGCAGTAGTCGAGGATCTGATCGACAACCGGAAGAATCGTTGACGCAGTGAACGCAGGCAACGTCGCCACCACCGTCATCATCGCCGACGATCACCCGCTGTTTCGGGAGGCGCTGAGCCTGGCTTTGACCCGGGTGCTGGGTCCGGCAAGGATCATCGAGGCCGGCGACATGAGTGAGCTGCAGCGCGCAGCCGACGCCAATCCGGATGCCGACCTGGTGCTTCTGGACCTGCACATGCCTGGCGTTCAGGGTTTTTCGGCGCTGGTTTACCTGCGCGCCCATCACCCTGAACTGCCGGTCTGCGTCATTTCGGCCCACAACAGTCAGAGTGTCATCGGCCGCGCGCTGGACCATGGCGCGGCCGCATTCATCCACAAATCGGCACCGATCGATGAAATCCGCGCAGCGCTGCAGACCGTGCTGGCCGGCGATCTGTGGCAGCCGGCCGACGGTGATGCGGGCCAGGTTGCCGCCCCGGATGAGCTCGAAATTGCCGAGCGCATCAGTGAGCTGACCCCGCAGCAGTTTCGCGTGCTGATGATGGTTGCCGAGGGCATGCTCAACAAGCAGATCGCCTATGACCTCGAGATTTCCGAGGCCACCGTCAAGGCCCACATGACCGCGATCTTCCGCAAGCTCGGGGTCACCAACCGCACCCAGGCAGTACTGATGGCAGGCCACCTGGCGGTCGATCCGCCGACTGCCCCGCCGACTGGGTGATGCCCGGTTCATTACCGTTGCGTATGGAACGGGAACGATCCCGGCGGACTTTTTCCGACCATGCCGAATTGATTGCCGCCGACTGCGCTGCTATGATCCCGGCCGTGGTTTTCTTGTTGACTTGTCACCATAAGAGGGAGTTTCCATGTCACTGCTCAGACCCATCTCGACGTTCGTGTCGACAAGCTTGGTCGGCCTTTTCGCGCTGGCCCTGGCTACTCAGGCCACGGCCCAGTGCCTGGATGCCAACTTTGGCCTGTGGCCTTCCGCAACATTCGAACCGGCTTGCACCGGCAGCGCCGGGATCATCACCGCCTGCGGTTTCGGCAGCGAGTACTCGAATGTGGAGGTCACCAGCGGGGAGATCTATGAGTTCGCCAGTTCGGTCGCCACCGATTACATCACTATTTCCAATAGCGACGGCACCACTGCGTTTGCCTGGGGCACCACCCCGGTAGTCTGGCAGGCAACGCTGTCCGGTGTAGTCCGCTTCTACACCCACACCGACGCAAGCTGCCCGACCAGCTCGGGAGGTTGCAGGACCAAGAGCGTACTTTGCCCGGCAGTGCTGCCCCTCGCCCCTGAGCTTGATATCACCCCGCTTTTCGGCAGCGTGATCGACTTTGGCACCGGCGGATCGGACGATCAGCTTGACCAGACCGTTACCGCAGAGAACGTCGGCAGCGACAACCTCGACCTGGAATGCACCATCAGCGACGACGACGGCGGTATCTTCTCGCTGCTGCCCAGCGATCCATTCAGCGTCACCCTGGAACCGGGCGATCCCGCCGTCAGCTTCGATGTGCGCTGCAGCCTGCCGACGCTGGGGCCGGGGGCATCGGCGTCTTTCACCGGCGAGTTGAGCTGCACCACCAATGACCCGGACTTCCCGGGCCAGAACACCTACGAACTGGCCTGCGCGGGCGACGGTCCGTCGGAAGAACCTGAACTGGACATCACCCCGCCATTCGGCAGCACGATTGATTTTGGCGCCGGCGGCTCGGGCGCCCAGCTTGACCAGACCGTCACCATCGAAAGCACCGGCAATGTCGATGTCGATCTGGACTGCACGATTTCCGACAGCGCCAATGGCGTCTTTTCGCTGCTGCCGACTGACCCGATTTCGATCAGCCTGGCGCCCGGCGCCGATCCTGAGAGCTTCGTGGTCAGCTGCCAGCTCCCCGGCCTGCCGGCAGGGGCATCATCCAGCTTCAGTGGCGAGTTGAGCTGCACCACCAACGACCCCGAGTTCCCAGGTGACAACACCTTCGGCCTGATCTGCGAGGGTGATGGCGGACCGATCTTCCCGGTACCGACCATGGGCCGCTGGGGCATGTTGGTACTGATGCTGGGCCTGCTGGCGCTTGCCGGGTTCCGGCTCAAGGCCGCGCGCGGCAGCTAACCGGGCCAGCCCTGCGGGGCTAGCCAAACACTTCCGAAAACCCGGGCCACGGCCCGGGTTTTTCTTTTCCCGGTCGAGGATGGTTGCACAACTATCTGGACATGACCTCCTGGACGACCACAACGAACAGGCCGATTTCGGTTATTGTCAGGTGCAAGGGGAATTCGCGACAAACGATTCAACAGGAGCATCAAACCATGAACAAGGTCGACCGTTCCATTGTGCCCATTATCAGGCAGGCGCTGAACAACAAGGCCTTCCGCGATGAGGTGATCACCGGCAAGGAGTGCCAGGTAGTGCTGATGAGCATACCGCCAGGCGAGGAAATCGGCGCCGAAGTGCACGAAGACCATGACCAGATCCTGGTCTTTGTCGAGGGCAACGGACAGGCTGTGCTGGAAGGCCAGGTGCGTGAAGTCGGCACCAATGACCTGGTGTTCGTGCATGCCGGCGTCGAGCACAATTTCATCAACACCGGCTCTCGCCCGTTGAAGCTCTACACCGTCTATGCGCCGCCGGAGCATCCGGCAGGTACCCGCCACGATTCCAGGGCCGAAGCCGACGCCGCCGAGGGGCATTGAACCAACCTGCCACCGCACCTAATGTGCTGATACTTTGACGTCAGATGGATTCGCTATCGTCGTAAAGATGGCTGGCCTTGTAGTTGCGGTAGAAAAATCGCACCAGTACCGTGCCGGCCGCGGCCACCGGCAGGGCCAGCAGCACGCCGAAAAAGCCGAACAGGTAGGCGCCTGCCAGCACGGTGAAGATCACCAGCACCGGATGCATGCCGATGCGGTCGCCGATCAGGTTCGGCGTCAGCACGAAACTCTCGACCAGCTGCCCGACGGTGAACACCACCCCAACCAGGATCAAGAACACCAGGCGGCTTTCAACACCCAGGCCGAAGGTAACGCTGTCCTGCAGTATGGCAGTAATCAGCGCCAGCGCCACCCCGGTAATGGCGCCAAGATAGGGCACGAAACTGACCAGCCCGGCGATCATGCCGATGGCCAGCCCGTTGTTCAACCCGATCAACCACAGCCCGATGGCATAAAGCAGCCCCTGGCCCAGCATCACCAGCAGCTGGCCGCGCAGAAAACCGCCCAGCGCCAGGTCGCAATCCCTGACCAGGCGCACCACGACCGGCTCGATCCTGCGCGGCAGTACGTCACGGACTGCTTCCAGGGCGCGGTGCCAGTCCCGCATCAGATAGAAAGTCACCAGGGGAATGAGAAAAATCCCGGTGATCCAGACGATGAATCGACCGCCGGACTCGCTCAAGTAGGACCAGGCGGTCCGCGATGCCGATGCAATACTTTCGAGATTGTCCTCCAGCAGCTGACGGATTCGTACCGCGTCCAGGGCTTCCAGTTCCGGGCTGATTCCGAGATGCTCTTCAAGCAGAGGCGCAGCGCGGCTCTGAAGCTGTTCGATGTAAACCGGGAGACGATTGAACAGATCAACGGTCTCACGCACCAGGACCGGGATCAGCAGCAGCAAGGTACCCACCAGCACCAGGGCGAGGATCAGAAACAGGATCGATACCGCGACGTCACGACGGATACCCCGGCGCTCCATGGCAGCCAGCACCGGAGCGGCCATGTATGCCAGCAGTGCACTGATCAGAAAGGGGGTGAGTACCGGGCCCAGCAGCCACATCAACCATCCGGCGACCAGCAGCGAGCCGAGAACCCACACCAGCTGGGCACGTGAAATCTCCGGAAAAGTCAGGTCCTGATCAACAGGGTCCGTGTTTTGCTGGGTGGTCATTTTCCGTCAGTAGCATGTCAGTGCAAAGTCTGCTCAGGGTAGAGCGAACCGGCGCCGGGGGCAAGCAAGATTGAGGCGTAATGTGGCGCAACCGCGGTTGCCGCCTGAATTGGCATGGCTCATGCATGGAGTTTTCTTTAAAACAGCATATACTTTACTGGTACCTTCATAAGTATTGCCACGCTCAGCTTGTCTCTCGGCGTTCGTGGCAAGGCGTCGGCGCGAAGTCTGTAGCTTGGCCTACATCGAGCGCCGACAACACGCGCTTGACGGCACTCCAGCTTGCCTTCTTGCCTGCGGCAAACCGGCAAGCTTCCGTTGCCTGCGCTGTCCACGGACGCCGAGAGGCAAGTCCGAAGCTCTGAGTGAGGCAATACTTATGCAGGTACTAGTAATTCTTGACGGGATGACTGAGCAGCTTCTGGCATTGGACTTTCACTGAAAGTGATCAGCCCTCTCTGCGAATGGTGAACCAAGATGGCCAGGCAGGCAACAACAGGCAATTGCTACAAGACGACAACGATCAGATGTCTGGCCGCTGGCATGGCGTGCCTGATCTGTTCGGCCACCTTGCCTGCGAACCCAAGCCCGGCTGCAGGCGAAGATGACCCGGTAGACGATCTCGCCAGCTACCTTGCCCAGGCGCGAGACATCAGCTACACGCGGCACTGGCGCGAGGCCCAGATCATGCTCGACAAGATCTCCGACCAAATTGATCCATCGGACCCCGGAGCGTTTGCCGAATTTCATCTGCTGAAGGCCCGCCACCTGGTGCTGGCCGACCAGTTGTCCGAGGGGCTCGATCGCGCATCGATGCTGCTCGAGCACGAGCTGGCACCCGAGCCAAAACTTCGCACCCTGCAGTTTGCCGCCAATACGGCGGTGCTGCTTCGCAACTACGAGCTCGCCTTCGATCATCTGCTGAATGCCTTGCAGATTGAACCGGAGGTGGAGGACACCGCTGCAACCATTGCCACCTACAACATGGCAGCCTACATGTTCGGTCGGGTCGGCGAGCATGAGCGCGCCATGACTTACGGCGAGCTGGCTGTCGAGCGCGCGGTCAGCACCGGCAAGGCCAACGACGAGTGCATCACGCGACAGAGACTGGCGCCGGTGTTCAAGTGGGCCAGTCGGACTGAGGATGCCAGGGCCGAGTATCGCAAGGCCATAGCCGCATGCCAGGATGCCGGCAACAGGCTGTTTGTCGGCGTAGTCCAGTACGGCTTTGCCGACTTGCTCAATCAACTGGAGCGGCCCGAAGAAGCCTATCGGCTGGTCAACACCGCGATTGCAACGCTGAAAAGTGCCGAATGGCCGATCGGGGAGCACGAGGCGCGCCTGCACCGGGCGCAGATCCAGCATCGGCTTGGGGTACTGCCGGAGAACATTGATGCGGAGCTGGAGGCGTTATCGGAATACTTCACGACCCGCGAACTATTCGACCAGCTTGCCCAGACCGAGGAACTCAGGGCCAGAATTGCAGGCGACAACGGCGAGCACGAGCTGGCCAATCGTCACCTGATGCGCTTTCTCGACGCACGTGAGCGATTCCTTAGCCGGGACCGCGCGATGCTCATGGCCTACCTGCAGGTGGAATTCGACCTGCGGACCAAGGAGCAGCAGATCGACTTGCTGCGCGAGATCGCACGATTGGCCGAACTGGAAGTCGAAACGACCCGGCAGCAACGACGTGCTCGAACCATCATCCTGTTCCTGTCCGTCGGGCTGTTGGCACTGCTGGTCGCGCTGCTGGTCCGCACATTTCAGGCGCGACAACACTTTCGCGAGCTGTCACGTCGCGACCGGCTCAGCGGCCTGGCCAACCACGGCTGGTTCTTCGAGCGCGCAGACGCCATGATTCAGGAGGCCCGCAGATTTCATGAATCGGCCTTTCTGGTCATGGCCGACATCGACAATTTCAAGCAGATCAACGATAGCCATGGCCACGTACTCGGTGACCAGGTCCTGGGGCAGATCTCACGCCGATTGCGAGAAGCCTTCGGGGAAGAAGCGCTGATTGGCCGAATAGGCGGCGACGAGTTCGCCGTTCTGGTCAGCGGCCAGGACGAAACAAAGGTCATCGAGGCAATCAACCAGTTCACCCGCGCAGGTCCCGGGTCATCGCGGGCCGACGATCCCACCCCCACACTGAGTTTCGGGGTGGCACTCATGCAACCTGAAGATGATCTGGTTGGCTTGCGCCAACGCGCCGATGCCGCACTTTATCAGGCCAAAGCGGCGGGCAGGGACCGCTTCATCATCAGCGGGCCTGAATACTAAGACATTCATATTCAAAGCCTCATTCAGCTTGTCTGTGGGCGTTCGTGGCAAGGCACGCGCTGACGGCTCCACTACAGGGCTCCTTTGCTGCGCAAAACCGCCCTTTCGTTCCCGC
>SKQS01000229.1 GCA_007118895.1 Wenzhouxiangella sp. | reverse complement strand
GATTCGGGTTACGATTTCGGCAGCTGCGCGTTTCGCGACGATGACCATGGTGCGCCGGATTTCGAAACCTGCACCAGCGGTGCGAACTGCCCGGCAGTCAGCCCCGATCCCGACCAGCGCAAGTTTGCCATCTACTACAACTGGGGCGGAGGCGCTCCCGGCGATTCGGCCTGCGGCTCGCTCCCCGCCTTCGGTCACGGCACCCATGTTGCCGGCTCGATTGCCGGTAACCAGGTCGACAGCCCGGTCGATTGCGACAACTTGAGCAGCGTCGGCAGCCTGAGCAACCTGGACGGCACCGCGCCGGGCGCCCGGCTGATCGCCCAGAAGGCTGGCGGTAGTCTGGAATACCTCAACAACAGCCCCGCTGGCAATATCTATCATGCCGCCACCATTGCCTACCAAGGTGGCGCACGCATCCACAACAATTCCTGGGGTTCGGGCTGCTGCGACCCCTTCATCGGCCTGATCTGTCTGTGTTCTCAGGCCCTGCCCTATGACGGCAATGCCCGGCTGGCCGACCAGGCCGGCTGGGAGTTCCCCGAGCTGCTGGTGGTCATTGCTGCCGGCAATGACGGCAGCTGCTGCGGCAACGAGAGCATCGGCAATCCGGCGCTGGCCAAGAACAGCCTGAGCGTTGGCGCGACCAACCGCGGGACCAGCGCCAACAACATGGCCGCATTTTCCTCGCGCGGGCCGACCCGCGATCGCCGCATAAAGCCCGACGTCGTCGCCCAGGGCAATAACATCGTCTCGGCCGGGGCCACCAGCAATCCGTCGACCAACTCCTGCGACGAGTGCACGCTCGGCGGCACCTCCATGGCCAGCCCGACCGCGGCCGGCCTGGCTGCGCTGGTCCGCGACTACCTGGCCCAGGGCTTCTATCCCGACGGCCTGCCCGACCCGGCCAATGCCATCAACAATCCCTCGGCAGCGCTGGTCCGCGCCATCGTCATCAACTCGGCGCGCTCAATCAGCGGCAGCAACTCCGCTGGCAGTGCCCCGAACATGAACCAGGGCTGGGGCCGGGTCACCCTGGACGATGCGCTGTATTTCGACGGCGACGAAAGGCGCCTGTGGCTGCACGATGAGGCCAGCGTGGTCACCGACCAGGTGGATGAGTACCTGCTGACAGTCGAGGACGCCGACCAGCCACTGAAGATCACCCTGGTCTGGCACGACTATCCCGGCGCCAACAATTCCAACCCCAGCATCGTCAACCTGCTGAGGCTGGAAGTCGAAACCCCATCGGGTGACGTGCTGACCCAGAAACTGCCGCCATCCGGCCTGCCGAATCCGTTCTGGAACAGTGAGACCACCGACCTGGATGACCGCAACACGGTCCACCAGTACAGCACCTCGAACCCTGAGCTCGGGGTTTACCAGGTGCGGGTGCGCGGGGTCAGCGTGGCGATGGGCGATGATCAGCCCTATGCCCTGGTCGCCACCGGCGCGATCAGCCTGGAACTGCCGGATCTGATCTTTGCCGATGGCTTCGAGTAGACCGCCCCGCAGCGGTCACGCGCATTGACATTTGTGAAACGCAGGCGCATGATCAGGTCTGATTGAGGCGGTGGCCGCCCAATCAGTGGGTCAATGCTTCCGAACCCGCCTGAGCGCACCGGCTCGATCGCGAGTGGCACTCGCGTTCCTGCAAGGGGCTATTTGTCTTTCGGAGGTGTGCCATGGCCGCCACGTTCCGTACCGCGCTCGGATCGACGCCTTTTGTTTTCCTGCTGACCTGCCTGCTTGCCGGCCCAGCGTTTAGTGGCCCGGTGCTGGCCGGCTACGACGCTCGCTGCCAGATCAGCATGGCCAGCGCAGTTTTCGACATCTGCCAGTCAAGACTGGATGCGACAGGCCCGATCCCGGTCGAGCTGGCCAGCCCCGCCCCGGCCAACAGTCGACTGCAGGTAATCAAGTATCCCGACTCTCTGGATCCATCTCGCCACGATGCGGTAGCCGCGATCGGCGAGATTCTCGACTACCTGCCGTTTCATGCCTACCTGGTGCGAGTCGATCACCCGGCCCGCTCAGCCGAGCTGGCTGCACTGGCCGGCGTGCAGTGGGTTGGACCATTCCTGCCGGTCTGGAAGGTCGATCCCAATGTGCTGGCGCGGATGTCAGCAGTTGACGCCGGCCGCATGGTTCCGCTGTCGGTGCTGGTCTTTCGCGACCAGGACCCGCTGGCGGTGCTGGAGCAGCACCTGTCGGCATCGGGCTGGCAGCTTGACTACAGCAGCGAAAGCAGCGATTTCTTCGAGCTGGGCCTGAGCCTGCCTGGTGACTGGCTGGCAGCAGCGGTCATCGCCCTGGCCGGCGATGACCGGGTGCGCTGGCTGGAATACCGCCTGCCGATGAACTATCACAATGCCGAAGCCGGCTGGCTGCACCAGTCCGGGAACCAGGGTCAGACGCCGCTATTCGATCGCGGCCTGTACGGTTGCGGCCAGGTGGTCGCCGTGCTCGACTCCGGCCTGGACTTCGGCCACTGCAGTTTTCGCGATGATGTGATGGGCAACCCGACGATCAGTGACTGCGACCAGGGCGCGGCCTGCACCGCCCCGCACCTGTTTTTCGGCAATCGCAAGATCAGGCACTACTACAAGTGGTCAGGTGCCGGCAGCCCGCTGGGCGATCAGACCTGCACCACCCCGCCATCGTTCGGTCATGGCACCCACGTGGCCGGCTCGGCAGTCGGTCATGACCCCGCCGGCTTGCTAGACTGCGCCGTACCCGGCGTGCCCGGCGGCCAGTCCAATCGCGATGGCACCGCGCCCGGCGCACGGCTGGTCATGCAGGAAATGGGCGAGACATTTCAGTACATCAACGCCGGCGGGCATATCTACCATGCGGTTGAAATCGCCCATGCCAGTGCCGCCCGAGTCCACAACAACTCCTGGGGCAGCGGCTGCCAGGATGGGCCGGCTTCCTGCGACCTGTCCTGCACCGCAAACTACACGCTGCGCAGCCAGCGTGCCGACCAGGCCGGGCTGGATTTTTCGCACATGTTGATCGTCGCCGGATCCGGCAATATCGGCAATCTGTGCGGTCTGGATTCCGGCAACAACATCGGCCAGCCGGCCAATGCCAAGAACGTGCTGACGGTGGGCGCCAATCAGCGCGGCACAAGCGGCAACCACATGGCTGATTTTTCCTCGCGCGGCCCGACCCAGGACCGTCGACTCAAGCCCGATGTGGTAGCCCAGGGCCAGGCCATCCAGTCGGCAGCCTCCGACGGCGATCCATCCTCGCCTACCTGTAACACCTGTCCCAAGAGCGGCACCTCGATGGCCGCACCTACCGCCGCAGGACTGGCCGCCCTGATTCGCGACTACCTGGGCCAGGGCTACCATCCCGGCGGCAGCGCCCGGCCTGACCATGCGATTTTGCAGCCAACCGGAGCACTGGTCCGGGCGATTCTGATCAACGGTGCAAGTTCCATCGATGGCAGCGGCAGCGGCGCCGGTGCGCCCAGCCGGGATCAGGGCTGGGGCCGGGTCAATCTCGATCGGGTGCTGTATTTCCTGGGAGACGCCAACCGCCTCTGGTTCATCGAGGACATGCCGGTGGCCGCAGCACAGAGCCACGCCTACGACATCTACACCGAGGCCAACGACGAGTTCCGCGCCACCCTGGTCTGGCACGACTCGCCGGCCACCGTAGGCGCCAATCCGACCCTGGTCAACCAGCTCAGGCTGGAAGTCATCACCCCGGCCGGCGACACCTGGACCCAGAAGCTGCCCGGCGGCGGCGCGACCGATCCTGTTCCGTTCGCCAGCACCGCCAGCGGCGACTACGACCAGCGCAACAACGTCCACCATATCGTGCTAAGCGGCACCGATCTGGAGGCCGGCGTGCACACCTTGCAGGTCACAGGCATTCTCACTCCGTTCGTCGGCGCCCAGCGATTCGCGCTGGTCGCCAGCGGTCCGTCAGTGGGGCCGGAAACGGTATTCAGCGACGGCTTCGAGCAGTCATTGATCATTCCCTGAGGATTCACGGACACAGGCCAGCAGCTCGCGGTAATGCTTCCAGTGGCCGTCAGGGCGCAAGGCCTGGCGCTCGCGTTCCAGATCGAACGCCTGGCGCATCGCCGGAATCGGCGTCAGCCCCAGCCAGTCGCAGAGCGATTCGATGGCCTGATCGGGCTCGGCCAGGAGCTGCTTGCGGGAGACAAAATTAAACTCCAGCGGCAGACGCTCGCGCAGATGGTTGAACAAGGCGCGCTCCTTTTCCCAAGCCTCAAGCAGGGTTGCAACATTGCGCAGGCCTGAAAACCGCCAGTGCAGCTCGAGATCGGCCGGAGCCGCGGACATCACGATCACCCGCGCACCGGGGAAAAACCGGGCAAGGCCGGCCACGGCCAGGCTGTCCCACCAGCCCGGCTCCAGCACCAGGCCGATGTGCTCGGCACCCAGTCCGCGCATGAAGCGCCGGCGGCCGGCACGCAGCCGCGGGCTGCCGCTTTGCGCCGCCTCCTCCGGGCTCAGCGGCAGACCCAGCGCCTCGACCCGGGCGGCCACCCGATTCGGGTCAAGCATCGGCAGCAAATCATGAGCGGCCAGCGCCGGCAGCAGCAGCTCGCGCCCGCTGCCCGGCCAGCCCAGCACGATCACCGGGTCGGGTTGGGCATCTTCGATATCTTCATCCGGCCACTCCAGTTCCTCAGTGGTCAGCCACGGCGCCCGGGCCCGATCAGCGGCATCCGAGGCGGCCTGCTCAAGCACTGGCGCCGGTCGCCAGCCGCCACCCTGCAGGTGACCGGCAGCCTGGGCATGGTTCTCCCGGCGATCAAAAAGGCCGGCCAGCAGCTCGTGCACCCGGCCTTTCTGGTCCTGGCTGAGCTGGCCTCGCGAGAGCAGATCTTCCAGCACCTGGCAACCGGCAGCCGTTTCGCCGCAGGCCTCGGCGACCTGGTAGAGCTGCATGGCCGCCGCGGGATCGGGCGGGTCGTCCTGGATCAGCGGCTCCAGCGCCTCGCGCGCGGCCGGCAGGTCACGATCAACCAGGGCAACTCGCCCGGCCAGAATCCGGGCCTGGCGGCGTACCGCCGGGTCATCGTGACCATCCAGACCGCGAATCAGCTGCATGACCTCCTCGGTGCGATAGTCGGCCTCTGCCACCCGGGCCCGCAGCAGTCGGGCCGACACATCGTCTTCGGGCAGCTTGTCCAGCAGGCCGGCCGCGCTGACCACATCGCCGGCCAGCAGGTGATACTCGGCCAGCTGCAGGGCGCTCTGGTGATCGTCGGGCTGGCGTGCCATCACCTGGCCAAGCAGCTGCCTGGCCGCCTCATTCTGACCGGTAGCAGCCAGACTGGTGGCCAGATCGCGCGCCAGCGCGGCACCTCCATAACCGGCCGACAGCGCCTCGCGATACAGCGTGATGGCTTCGGCGTGGCGGCCCAGGGCAGCCCGGGCGGCAGCCAGCCCGGCCTTCAACTCGGGGTTCTGCGGGTGCTTTTTCAGCGCATTAGCCAACGCCTGCTCGGCAAAAGCATGATGGCCCTGAGCCATGAATACCCGCCCCAGCGCGCTTTGTGCACCGGCATCATCAGGCGCAATTTTGACTGCCCGCCCGGCCGCATCATGCGCCTCATCCACCCGGCCCAGCGCGAGCAGGGCCAGCGCCAGGGTGCTCATGGCCGGCGCATACTTCGGACCGGCTCGCAGTGCCGTACGCAGAATTTCGACAGCCTGCTCGGCCTGTCCGCTCACAAAAGCGATATAACCGTCCAGCGTGCGGGCCGGGGCATGGTTCGGGTTCAGCGCCAGGCAGCTGGACAAGGCCTCGCGGGACGCCTCGGGCTTGCCCGATTCCATCAGCACCCGACCCCGGTAGAAGTGACACTCGGGGTTGTCGTCTCCGTGCGAGGCAGCCCGGTCAAGCCACTCCATCGCACCGGGCAGATCACCCTGGCCACGACGGCAAAGCCCCAGCAGCATCAGTACCTGGTGATTGCCGGGCTCGGCTTCGAGCATCTGCTGATAAAGCCCCTCGGCCTCGGCGTAACGGCCGGCGGAGAACAGTCGGGATGCCCGCTCGATCAGGGCCTGGTCATTGGACATGGCAGATTCCGTCAGTCAATATTCGATATCAATGGATGTCTCCAACGGCGCCGGATGGTCAATCGGTCGCCGCTGGAGATGATCATTTTCAGCCTGGCGGCAACTCTCCGAGCCAGTCAGGATGCCCGCTCGACATTGCGTTTTTGCCAGGGCGCCAGCTCCTTCACCAGGCGCCGTTCGATCCAGCTGTCGAGCCGCCAGTTCTCGATGAAACCGCAGTGCCCACCGCGCTGGTGTATTTCAACCTCCAGCGCCCGGGGCCGGGCCAGACGCCGAAAATCCGAGGCCGGAATGATCGGATCGTCGGCGGCAGTGACAATCAGGCTCGATGTCTCGAGGTCGTCAAGAAAATCGCCATCGATGGCATAACCTTCCAGGTAGGCATCGAGATGGGGGAAGTCGGTGCAATGTTCAACCAGCCACTCGGTTCGCGCTCGCAAGCCCTTGAGCCGGAACCAGTCGTCGAAGCGATAGTGCTCCGGGTACAGGTGCTGCTTGATCTTCAGCGAGCGCCCCCACTTGCGCTCGAAGTAGGTCTGATACAGCGACAGACCACCCTCCAGCGCATCGAGCACATGGTGTGGCCTGACCACCGGGCTGACCGCGACCACCCGATCCAGCGCAACATCGCGGTCGGTGATATGACGGGCCACGCGCAGGGCAAAGTTGCCACCCAGCGAAAAACCGACCAGGAACACCGGGCCGTGGCGGTAATTGCCGGCCAGCTCGGCAACGGCATCCAGCACCTCCTGCAGTCGGCAGGAATGAAACAGGTCGAGATTGAGGTGGTGGGACTCGCCATGGTCGCGAAAATTCAGGCGGACGGTATCGAATCCGGCCTGATCAAGTGCGCTGGCCGCCGACAGCAGGTAGTTCGACTCGCTGCTGCCTTCCCAGCCGTGCAGCAGGATGACCAGTCCCGAGGCCGGCTGATGAACGCTATGGTTGCGAAAGCCGAGCAACTGCACGCCTTGTTCGGTCGTCACGACCTCGCGTTGGCTTCGCGCCAGGTAGTCAGACGCCTGCCGGCGCACTTTCCAGCGCCGCCACGGTCCGGATGTCAGGATCGACTGAACATGCCCACCGGCCAGCAGGCCGCGCGGTCGAAACGAGTGCCGGTTATCTACTTCACGACTCATAGTAATCCTTGACAATCTGTCTGGCTTCGGCCGCCAGCTGATCGCGGCTGACGCCCTGGTGTATCAACCCCGGCCCGATCATGACCTCGACCCGGTAAGACCGCCGAGCCAGCAGGCGGGCAAAGTTGACCAGCAGATTCTGGCCCGGCGCGAACACGATTTCATCATGCAGATCACGGCCATCATGATAGCGGATCGCCACCGGAACCACCGGCGCCGGGGCCCTGATCGCGGAGGCAAACAGGCGCGGATGGAACCGTCCCACGCCACGCTCGGCCTGGATACCGGCCTCGGGAAAGATACCGACCCGGTCACCGCGCCGCATCAGCGCTGTCAGGCGACGATTGACCCGGCGTCGCGACTCGGTGCGGCCGCGTTCGATGAAGATGGTGCCGGCCAGAGCGGCCAGGCCACCCACCAGGGGCCAGCGGCGTATCTCGGCCTTGCCGACCAGGTGCATTGGCCAGACGGCGTGCAACACCACGATGTCCAGCCAGCTGATGTGGTTGGCCACGATCAGGCCGGGGCCTGGGGGCAGATGGCCACGAACCGCCAGCCTGGCGCCGCAGGCCCACAGAAAAACGCGCATCCAGCTTCGCTGCGCGCGCTGGTTGAGGCGCATGCCGTGGCCGGCAGGGATCAGCCGCAGCCCCGGCAGAAAACAGATCAGTGTCAGCGGCAGTCCAAGCGCCACGTGTAGCAACACCAAAGGCAGACGCAGCACGGTGCGATGGCTCAGCAACCGGCCGGGAGTCTCGGGAAATCGGGCGGACATCACTGCATGTCAAGATTGTTATGCGGATAATCGTCAGGATCGTCTCGGCCGGCCCCGCAACGCCAGCAGGCCGTAAACTGGCCCTCCATGCGGGTGCCGCATCGCCGGCAGGACCAGTCCGGCCAGTGCCTGACCGAGGCCTGTTCGTCGAGCACCTGCTCGGCGCGCTCAAGATGCGCTTCTGGCACCCAGACCGATGGCCTGGCACCTTCGGCAAAGTAGATTTCCACTGCCGCGGTCCACAGCTCCATGCTGCGCACCTGCACCGGAATCCCGGCGGCCTCGAGCAAGCCACGGACAAAGCCGGCCTCAACTGGATTGTCGGCAGTGCGCAGTTTGACCCATTTCATTTCGGCAGGTGGCTCGATCAGCCCAGGCGCCATGTTCTCACACCACCATCAGGCAGTGGCGTTAGACTTCAATCCTTAAAACCGCGAAATGCCCAGTTCAGCCTTGTCAGCCTCATCAGCAACCAAGTTCCAGATCAGCCTGACAGGTAGCGGCCGGCAATTTATGGCACGCAGCGACGAGACGGTGCTCCAGGCCGCCCTGCGCCACGGAATCGTACTGCCATACAGCTGCAAGACCGGCACCTGTGCCAGCTGCAAGTGTCGTATTGTCCGCGGCCAGGTTCACTACCCTGACAATCCACCGTGCGCCCTGGATTTTGATGACATGGCCAGTGGCAGCGGCCTTGCCTGCCAGGCTCACCCCGCCAGCGACCTGGTCATCGATGCCCGCGAGCTGACCCAGCTTGCCGATATCCCCGTGCGACGTCTGCCGGCCCGTGTCGAGCACCTGGACCGACTCAGTCCGCAGGTCATGCGTCTGAGGCTAAAGCCCGCAGGCGGCCGGCGCCTGCAGTTCCTGGCCGGTCAATACGTGGACATCATTCTTCCCGGCGGCAAGCGCCGGGCATTTTCGATTGCCTCGGCACCAGCCGAGCGCGATTACCTGGAATTGCACGTCAAGCATGTCTCCGGTGGAGGATTTACCGGCCATGTCTTCTCCGGCATGCAGCACAAAGAAATTCTGCGCCTGGAGGGCCCGCTGGGCACCTTCTTCATTCGGCGCTCCTCGCAACGACCGATGCTGATGGTTGGCGGCGGCACCGGGCTGGCTCCGCTGAAATCCATGATCGAGGAACTCCTGGATGCCGGTGACCAGCGTCCGATCGATCTGTACTGGGGCGTGCGTGCCCCGGTCGAACTTTACGCCGACGCACTGATTCAGTCATGGCAGGACCGGCATCCAGCGCTGACCTACCACCCGGTACTGTCCGAACCCGACGACCAGTGGTCAGGTCGACTCGGATGGGTGCACGAGGCTGTGCTGGCCGATTATCCCGATCTGTCAGGGCATGACGTCTACATGTCGGGGCCTCCGGCGATGGTCAAGACGGCGCGCACGGCGTTCCTGTCCGCCGGCGTTCCCGAGGACCGGCTGTTCTACGACTCCTTTGATTTCGCGCCGGACGTGCCGCCGGCAGAGAGCTGAGGCGATAGGCGCTAAGGAACCTCTGAACAATTATGCACGGGCGCGACGGGTCTCTGCGGGAGTCTCCGGCTCGGCTTGGGCGAGCGTGGTTTGGTCATTCCAAATGAGCGAGCCCAAACGAGCTGGAGGCCCCGCAGAGGCCCGTCCCG
>SKQS01000122.1 GCA_007118895.1 Wenzhouxiangella sp. | reverse complement strand
GCTCTGTGTATTATGTCATCCATGCCGTCAAGAACCGCATTGACGATACTGCTGCTGGCCACGCTGGTGGCCTGCGCACCGCCGGCGCCGGTCATGCGTCCCGACCCGGTTCCTGTCGACCCGGCCCAGGCCGCCTTCGATGCCGGACAGTACCGTGATGCGGCCGAGGCCTGGGAAGCGCGCGCCGAAGCCGATCCCGAGCAGTCTCCCGCGCTGCTGGCACAGGCGGCCGAGGCCTGGCTGCGCGCCGGCGAGACCGATCGCGCCGCTGCCTTGAGCCAGGCGCTGACGGTAACCGCGCTGGCGCCGGCCGATCGACAGCGCCTGGACCTGGTCGAGGCCGAACTGGCCCTGGACGCCGGCGAGCTGACACGCGCCGGCCGCCTGCTTACCCGTGATCGTGAGGACCTGGACCCGGCGCTGAAGGCCTGGTTCGACCAGTTGAGCTCGGAGCTGGACCGGCGCCTGGCCGATCCAGCCGCCGAGGCCTACCGGGCGCTGGCGCGGGCGGTGCGCGAGCCGGACTTCGAGCCGGAACTGGCGCTGGCGCGGCTGGTCGGCCTGCCAACCCGCTCGCTGGTTGCGCTCTACGAGCAGCACGGTGATGATCCGGCAACCGCTCCCTGGCTGGATCTGATGGCCGCCAGCCGCATCCACCTGCTGGATGACGAGCGCCTGGCCCAGAGCATCGTCGACTGGTCACTGCGTCATCCCGGCGTCGGTTATTCGGCGGTCGAGGCACTGGAGTGGCTGATCCTGTGGCGCCAGACCGTGGCCCGGCCGCAGCGGGTCAGCATCCTGCTGCCCGGCACCCAGGCCCTGGCGCGCCCCGCCCAGGCGCTGCGCGACGGACTGTTGTCGGCCTGGCTGGCGCTGCCGACAGACCGCCGGCCGGTGCTGCACTTCGACTACCTTTCAGAAGATGCAGACGCTGCCATCAGCGCCTGGTTCACCGCCCGCGAACAGGGGTCGGAGCTGATGATCGGACCGATCGACCGCCCCCAGGTCGATGCCCTGCTGACCCTGCCCGAAGCCGGGCTGCCAATGCTGCTTTTGAATCTGCCGACCGAGCGCGAGGCGCTGTTTCGCGCGCCGGGGCAGATCGCAGCGATTGGGCTGCTGCCCGAGGACGAGGCCGAGCTGGCGGCGATCCATGCGCTGGTTTCCGGCCACCGCCGCGCCGTGGTGATGATCCAGAACACCGGCTGGGGTCGCCGGGTGGCCGATGCGTTCATTGAGGCCTTTCGCCTTGGCGGTGGTGAAATCGTCGGCCAGGCCGAGTACCCGGCCCAGGAAGTCGACCACAGCCCGCGCATCACCACCCTGCTCGACCTGGACCGTTCGGAGCAGCGCATAGCCCGGCTGACCCGGCTGATAGGGGAGCTCGAATCCGAGCCGCGGAGACGTACCGACCTGGACCTGGTATTCCTAGCCGGTCGTGCTGCCGATGCCCGGCAGATCAAGCCACAGCTTAGGTTTTTCGATGCCGACGATGTGCCGGTCTATGCCACCTCGCACGTGGTACTGACCAACGAGGATCGCCGCCGCGACCGCGATCTGGACGGGGTAATCGTGCCGGTCGCGCCGTGGCTGTTGCCCGACAGCAGCGCCGCGACCCAGCGCGCGGCAGCCGAGGCCGGCTTTTCCGGACTGGACAACTTCACGCTTTCCATGCTGCATGCGCTGGGGCGCGACGCCCTGGCGATGTCGGCCTGGCTGGAGCTGATGCTGGCCGACCCGGCGCTGTATTACCCGGGCTTGAGCGGCCGGCTTAGGATCGCCGATGGCCGAGTCATCGAGCGCGACCTGCCCTTTGCCCGTTTCGTCAATGGCCGCCTCGTCGAATTCTGAGCGGATCGACCGCCGCGCACTCGGCCAGCGTGGCGAGCGGGCAGCGGAATCCTTTTTGTGCCGCCGCGGTCTGACAGTGGTGCATCGAAACTATCATTGCCGAGGCGGCGAAATCGACCTGGTCATGCTGGACCCAAACCCGCAGGATGCCGAGGTGCTCGCCTTTGTCGAAGTGCGGCTGCGCGGGCCAGGACCGGTCAGCGGCCTGGAAAGCATCGGTCCGATGAAGCAGCGCCGGCTGATACACGCCGCACGGCATTTCCTGATGAGCTTTCCGCGCTGGCAGGACCACCCCTGCCGCTTCGACGTGGTTGCCATCGATTCCGAAACCGACACCCTGAACTGGATACCCAATGCTTTCGAGGTTGCCTGATATGAAGCGAGTCGCCACTGTTGTCCTGCTCCTGCTGTTGAGCACCCTGCTTTCCGGTTGCGCCGCCGTACTGGTCGGCGGCGCTGCGGCCACCGGCATGGCAGTGCATGACCGCCGCAGTTTTGGTACCGTGGTGGACGACAACGTACTCGAGATCCGCGTACGCGACGCCATTTTCGGCGAGGCCGAGTTCGATAGCGCCGACCGGGTCAAGATCAACGCCCACAACGGCTGGGTACTACTGGCAGGCGAAGCGCGAGACGAGGCGCGGGTCAAACGCGCCGGCGAGATTGCCGAGGGAGTCGACGGCGTTCGCCGGGTAATCAACGAACTGGCGCCGCATCCACGGGTATCGGTCGGCCAGGGCTCGCGCGACCGCTGGCTGTCGAGCCGGGTCAATGGTCGCATGACCCGCATTCGCGGCCTGCCCGGCTTCGATGCCACCCGGGTCAAGGTGACCACGGCACGCAGCACCGTCTACCTGATGGGGCTGGTGACCGAACAGGAAGCCGAGGCGGTCCTGGACCACGTCCGCACCATTGCCGGCGTCGAGCGTGTGGTGACGGTTTTCGAGTACATAGACGCCAGTTGATCCGGTCTGACCGGTCAGGAGGGAGTCATGAGGGTACTGCTTGCGAGTCTGTTGCTGGCCGCCACGAGCAACGTATCTTCCGAAACCGTTGACCTGTTCGGTTTCGCCGAAGTCTCAGCGGGCAGCGCCGAAGGCGAATCGTCGTGGATAGAGGGCGGTTTCGGGCGGCTGACCCACGGCGGTGACGGGCCCGGGGATCGCGATGCCTTTGCCCGCGGCGAGCTGCAGCTGGGCATGATCTACGAACCGCGACCAGGGTTGCGTGGAGTGGCCCACCTGGTTGGCCGCGCGCACAGCGCCGACCGCGGCCGCGCGGTCGGCGTCACCGAGGCCTACCTGGATTACGTCCGGGCGCTGGAGTCCCCGACCCAGATCAGCGTTCGCATCGGCCAGTTCTTCCACTTGAGTTCGATGGAAAACGTCGACGATCTGTGGGCCTCCCCGTATACCCTGACCAACTCGGCGATCAACAGCTGGATGGGCGAGGAGTTCAGACCCATCGGCGTCGAGCTGGGCTGGCAGCGTTTTCTGCCCGGCGGTGATCGTCTCAGTGCTACCGTGACGGTGTTCGGCGGCAACGATACCGCCGGAACCCTGCTGGCCTGGCGCGGTTTCGCGCTGCATAACCGACTGAGCGTATTCGGCGAGGTCGTGGCCCTGCCACCGCTGTTTTCTCTCGAGGATCCGGCCCTGTTCGGCGGCAAGCAGCGTGCCGACGGCACCCGGCCGTTTGGTCGTGACCTGGACGGTCGACCCGGCTGGATCGGCCAGCTGGGCTGGCAGCGAACGGGACAGCTGGATTTGCGTTTCAGCTACAGCGACAACCGCGGCGACCGCGAGCGCCATGGCAATGAATATGCCTGGCGTACCCGCTTCGGGTTGGCCGGCGCCAAGTGGCAGCCCACTCCCGCGACCGTGCTGGCGTTCGAATGGCTGGAAGGGACCACTGCAATGGCCTTTCCGGGCATGCCTTGGGTCGAGGCCGACTTTCGCGCCTGGTACCTGCTGGCCGCACTGAACCACGGCCGTGGCTGGTGGGCGGTTCGCCATGATCGCTTTCGCACCGATGAGCGCGACAATCACCCACTGGCTGAAATCAACGACGAGTCCGGTCACGCCTGGACGCTGGCCTGGAACCTGGATATGCGCGAGGATTGGCGGCTGGCGGTCGAGTATCTGCGAGTCAGCGGGCACCGGGTAGCGGTGACTCAATCCGGCGCCGATGGCGATCTGGGCGGTGATCTGATCACCATCGCCCTGCGCCGGTATTTCTAGAGACTGCGCAGCGCCGCCAGCAAGGCCCGGGTATCCCGGAAACGGTCATCCGGGTCCTTGGCCAGCAGCTTCAGGATGATCTGTTCCAGCTCAGCCGGGATTTCCGGCCACAGCTCCGAAGGCCTGGCCGGCTCCTCCCTGACGTGCGCCATCAGCGCTTCCATCTTGGTCTCGCAATGAAACGGCCGCTGGCCGGTGAATACTTCGGTCATGACCACCCCGAGTGAATACAGATCGGTACGTGGATCGGGCGTTTTGCCGAGGATGACCTCCGGGGCGAGGTAATTGGGCGTGCCGACAAATGATCCTTCCTGGGTCAACTCCGGCGACTGGCCGACAAACTGCCGGGCGATGCCGAAATCCATCAGCTTGGCGTTGCCGGCCGGGTCGAGGATCAGGTTTTCCGGCTTGATGTCGCGATGCAGAATGCCGACCTCGTGCGCCGCCTGCAGCCCCAGACAGACCTGGCGCACCAGGCGCAGGCCGGCAGTCATGCTGAGACGACCCGACTGGCCGAGCAGATAGCGCAGAGTCAGGCCGCGCACGTATTCCATCGAGATGAACACCAAACCGTCGGCCTCGCCGAAGTCGTGAGTGCGCAGCACATTGGGATGGGAAATGCGACGCGCCAGCCGTATCTCGCTCTGCAGCCGCTGCAAATGCATTGCATCGCGGGTCACATCGCCGTGCAGGATTTTCAGCGCAACGACGTCGTCAAGCTTGCGATCATGGGCTCGAAACACCGTCCCCATGCCGCCGGAGCCGACCCTGGCCAGTACCTCGTAGCGGCCCGACAGCACCTGGCCCGGCACCAGCGAGGGCGCGGTACCCGCCGCGGTCGTCGTCCCGGTTTCGGTGGCCATTTCGGCCTTCGGGTCGGCAATCAGGCTCATGAATTCACGCCGTCCGCTGCGTCCGGCTACCGAGTCGAACAACACCGGCTGGCCGGTCGTCTCGGCCTTGATCCGCTGATAGGCTGCTGGCGACAGCAATACCCGGCGTGCACCGGCCTCGCTAAGCAGCACATCAAGCTGCAGCGCTGGCTTGCCGCTGACCGCGCTGACGTTCTGTCCACCACCGGCCCGACGATCCAGGGCGAAATCGCCACAGCTCATTGCGGCAACCAGCGGCTCGGAATCACTGCCCAGCAGCTTGAGCACCTGCCCGGCGGCCTTGACCGCCCGGACCGCTGCATCCTCACCTCCGAATGCCAGTGTCACCCGGGCACCGGGACCTGGTATCAGGCGCGCCTTGTAACCGGAACTCAGACGCTCGGCCAGCTCGGCCAGCCGTCGACCCGCCGCCAGGGTCCGCTCCCCATCCCGACGCAGGTCAACCCGCGCATCGACCGCCATAAGGATCCCGTTGTCCACCCGGCCGTCCGGTGGATCATCAAGACGATTCTGCTCGGTAGTCGACTCGGCCTGCTCGGGGAGGTGACGACTGAGATCGGCCACATAGCTCTGCATCTCGCGCTGCTCACGCAGATCCGACAGCAGGCGACGAAATGCGCCGGCCAGTCGCTGAATCTCAATGCCCCCGCCAGCCGGAAATTCCTGCCGGTACTCGCCCTGCAAGGCGTTGTCGGCCGCCTCGGCCAGACCAGTCAGCGGACGCGTGACCCGGCGCGCCAGCCACAGCGACATCAGCACGCCGGCCAGCAGTACGCTCAGGCCCAGCAGGATCAGCGTGGTCTGCAGCTGCCGGAACCCGGCCAGCTTGGCATCCAGCGAGGCCAGGGTGGCGACAGCGCCGATCAACTCACCGCCGGCATCAATCAAAGGCGTCAGGTGCACGATCAGGCGGCCGGCGTCAGTATCCATATCCAGCCTGGGAATGGATTGCCCTTCGGCCAGCCGCTGGACAAAGCCGGCCTGGGCATTGATCGTTGCCGCCAGCCGACCCGCCGTGGCTCCGGCCAGCGTGGAGCCGACCACCGTGGCCTGCCGACCATCGTCGAAAGCCAGGAAAGCCACCTCGGCGCCGCTGGCCCGCCTGAGTTCGGTCGCCAGTGCCTCGTCCAGGGCGCGTGCGGCGACGATAAAGCCAATCAGCTCATGGGCCAGATCAATCGGCACCACCGCAGCCTGATACAGTCGGCCACGCTCGCGCCACAACCCGTTTTCGGCAAACAGATCTTCGACCACCAGATCAACCAGTGGCTGCTCGGTCATCGGATGACCGGCAGGCTGCGGCCGGTCGGTGCGAACCAGAAGGTAACCGAAGTCGTCGAGCACCATGGCAAAATCCAGGCGGGAATCGCGCTGCCAGTGACTGACAAGGTCCAGGATCGACCGGTAGTCGATTTCTTCTTCCTCGTCCAGCCCGCCCAGTGTGGCTTCGGCAATATAGGCGCTGAAACTAGGGTCGGCGGCCCGGGCAGCAGCCAGCAGCTCGAGCTCGCGTCCACGAAAATCCTGGACCAGGGACTGGATGGACTGACTGGCAGCCAGCGACTCGTTGACCGTCTGGGTAGCGATCCGGCTGCCGATCCACCAGGTTGCCAACATGGACACGCCGATGGCGACCAGCAGCAGCAGGGCGCTGAGCAGGGCAATTCGGGTTCCTAGCGCGGTCAGCTTCATGCTGCTACTCTCCTGGCCATCTGCGTGTCAATGACGAAAACAAAGCGTAACCCGGCAACCCTCATCAAACCAAGCCTGACGATTCTGCATAAGCAATTGGCTGTGCTTCAATAACGAGTGCGCCTGGCACGGCGGCGATAGGGGCGTCCGTCCTTGTCGGCATGCTCGGGGATACGGCGGCCGGTAAGCAGCAGGTCCACATCGCGACGAAGCATTTGTCCGGTCTCGATAACCATTGCCTCGGTGTAGGCATCCGCGCGCGGCTGCCAGACCGACAACCGGCCCGGACCCGGCGGCAGATTGTCCAGCCGAAAGCGTCCGCTCGCGCCAGGCCGCGTCATGTAAGGAGTGTCCAGCACCAGCACGTAGGCCACCATCTGCTGATGGACATTGCAATAGATCCTGGCCAGGCCACTGTTGTTGAACACGAAGCTCTCGCCCTCACCCTGACCGTACAGCCCGAGGTCGAAGCGGTTGCCGGGCGAACGTGAGAACACGTTGTGGAGGATACGGTCGTGATTGGGGAACTGGATCTCGGTGCCGGTGACCACCGCCGTTACCCTGGGCTCGAACTGGCGACGCACGGTAATGATCTCGACCGGCGATGGTGGCGCACTGACCGGCACCGGCGAGTCGGGCTCGAAATAAACGACGATGTCACTGAATTCACTTCGCTCCACCGGCTCGCCGTCAGGCATGGCCAGTCGCACCTGGCCGCGAATCTCTGAGGCCAGAACCGGAAGTGAAAACAGCATGGCGAGCGCGCAGATCAGCCAGGGTGCCGCAGTCGCCGACCGTTCGAATGCCGCTGACATCGTCGCAGGTACAAGCATGGGTGCATGATACATGCTCCCCTTCCGACCGAACACCTTGCTTCAACCCGCCTTTGTCGCAGGCCGCCGATCATGTAAACTGCCAGCATTTGGCTGGCCGGCCAGACCGGTTTCCATCAACTGCCACGGGAGCACAGCGCCCGCGCCATGATCCGCTATTACCTGGAAAGCTCGGCTGATGACCGTGCGGTCAGCAGGCGTCATGATCTGGCCAGCTTTCCGGCGATCATCGGTCGTACCCCTGAAGCGGCCGTTCAGGTCAACAGCTCGCGCATCTCTCGGCAGCATGCCCGGATCGACCGGCAAGACGACAAGCTGATTCTGACCGACCTGGGCAGCACCAACGGCACCTTCGTCAACCACGAAAAGCTGGCCGGCCCGAAGCGCATCGAGGTCAACGATGTGCTGCACTTTGCCGATGTCGAGTATCGCCTGATGGCCGATGTCGGGCCCTCGGCCGACGACACGGTCGTTGATCTCAACGCGACGGTTATCGGGATATCGGAGCTACCAAGCCAGTTTCCGCTCAAGACCCGCGAGTTCCTGCAGCTGATGGAGCAGAAGATGGTGTGCGGCTTCCGCCAGGGCATCCACACCGCCCGAGGCGAACTGTACGGCGTGGAGCTGCTCGGCCGCAGCACCCATCCCGAGCTCTCAAATGGTCCGGCCGAACTTTTTGCCATGGCCAGGGCGCTGGGAATGGAAGTCGAACTTAGCCGATTGCTCAGGCGCCGCTCGTTTGAGCAGGCTGCCACGGCCGGTCTGTCCCTGCCGCTGTTTTTCAACACCCACCCGGCCGAGTGTAAGGACTTCGACGGACTGCTGGCCCACCTGAGCCGACTGAGGAAGCAGTTCGAGCAGCTGCAGCTGGTGTTCGAGGTCCATGAGGCGGCAGTCACCGACCTGGACGCGATGGCTGAGGCCAGGGAATCGCTTGAAGGCATGAACATTGCCCTGGCCTACGATGACTTCGGCGCCGGTCAGGCAAGACTGCTGGAACTGGTTGAAGTGCCGCCAGACTACCTGAAGTTCGACATTGCCCTGGTACGCAATCTCGATCGGCCCGGTTCGGCCAAGTACCGACTGCTCGACAGCCTGAGTCGAATGATCGGAGATCTTGGCATCCACACCATCGCCGAGGGAGTCGAGACAGAGGAAACGCTTTCCATGTGCCGACAGATCGGGTTGGACTACATCCAGGGTTTCGTTCACGGTCGCCCCGAGCCGCTGATTGCAGAGTGAATGATACTCAGCCCACCTTTTTCACCATGGTGAGCAAGGCGGGCTCAGATCCGGGTCCGGAACAGACGATCAAAAATCGGATAGGTGATATTGAAATTGAAACGGGCCATCAACTTCGGGTTGTGGTGCCGCTGGTGCAGCCGCTTGAGCCTGGCCAGGCCGGGCAAACGGGCCAGCCGGCTTTCCCGCGGCAGGTGGTAGGTCAGATGCAACAGCTCGTAATTCAGGTAGTAGGCCAGTGCCGTGGCCACGAACAGCCAGGCGACGTTGGCCGACCCTGACATGGCGATCACCATGCCCACCGGAAAGGCAAACAAGCCGAAGAAGAAGATCACCAGCAGCGGTGGGAACAGTACGGCGCGAAAATCGTGCGCCGAGTCCAGCTCCATATGCTGATCGGTAAAGAAACGATGATGCTGACCGGCATGGCGACGATAGATCAGTCCCAGGCCAGGTAATTTTCGATGCATGGCGAACCGATGCCCGAGGTACTCGACCAGGTTAGCGTACAGAAACGTGACCGGGACGGTCAGCCAGGCCCATGCCGAGACATTTGCCAACTGCGATATTGCGATCGCGATGCCGCCCAAGCTGAAAAGGATGACAAAGGCCAGATGCCCTGCTCCCCAGTATCGACGGGGAATTTCTTCAGCGCGGTAGCGGTCCCGATACCTGGCAACACTTTCACCGTTGGGGCTCTCCATGAGTACTACACTTTCCATTGCGGCAGGTGAGCATACTAGCCCCTGCATAAGTATTGCCTCACTCAGAGCTTAGGACGCGTTCGCTCGCAAGGCGCGCTGGCGAAGGCATAGTGGGTCTACGTCGAGCCAGCGGAACGAAGCGAGCGGGCGCGTCCGAAGCTCCCTTCGGGCTTGCCTCTCGG
>SKQS01000223.1 GCA_007118895.1 Wenzhouxiangella sp. | reverse complement strand
GCTTTTTCAATCCTCACATAGTGTGAACTATGCTCCGGTTGAAAAAACTCCGCGCCACGCCCCGGAAACACTACTCTCCGGGCTCCCGCATCCGTACATTTATGCAATAGCCGGGTTAACCAGGCCAGGACTCGCCGGGGTAAACAGCTGATGGAGCGAATGACATGACTTTTCCCAGACTGGCAATTCTGTTCGTGATTGGCCTGGTGCTGTTCGTCTGGGGATTCCGTTCCGGCGGCTTGCCTGAGGTCAGTGCGCGCGATATCAGTCCCGATCACGACGTGGTGCTGTTCACCACTACCTGGTGCGGCTACTGTGAGCAGTCGAGACGCTGGTTGCGGCGCAACGACATAGCTTTCATCGAGTTCGACATCGACGCCTCCGACGCCAACAGATCGCGCTTCGAAGAACTCAATGGTCGTGGCGTGCCGTTGGCGTACTTCGGAAATCAGCGTGTACAGGGCTTTTCAGCCGATCTTTACCGCGACGCGGTTGACCGCTTGTAGGCAAGCAGCTCCGGCAGACGGTCGGAGATTTCAGGGAAACCCACTTTGGCCAGCGACCGGGCCAGGCGGTTCAGCATGTCGCGGCCTTTGACCGGTTGGTTCGTCAGCCGGGCGCGGTCGAAATCCACCAGCCACCAGCATTCCCTTTCGTCGATCAGTACGTTGCGTGCATTGAGATCCGGATGCTTGAGTCCGGCGTCGAAGAACCCTCGCAGAGTGGTGCCCAGCCGCGCCCATCCGGCCTGGTCGACGTCGCTGGCCACCTCGGCCAGGCTGCGGGTGCCGGTGATCATGCGGGTCATCAGGGCGCCGGATGCGGTCAGTCCGTGCCGGCGCCAGCCAGCCAGTAGTGGTCGCGGGACCGGCATGCCGAGCTCCAGCAGACGACTAAGAACCTGCCATTCGCGCATCGCGCGCGAGCGCCTGAAGCCGGTGAACACATAGCGATCAGCGCTGACACGGGCGACCAGCCCGCCGCGCAGGTAGGGTCTGAGCACGGCAGTTCCAGCGGGAGTGTCGATCACCAGCGGCTCGCCGCGCCCCTGCAGTCGGCCGCGCACCGTCTTGCGATCAATCCACCAGTCCGGTTCTAGCCAGTCGATCGCAGCGTCGGGCACAAGCTGGCGGTCATATACAATCAGCGCATGTGTCGTTGCCTGCCATGCCTCTTCGATGCCTGAGCTGTTCATGGTTGCCATCCATTACACGATTGCTGTACTGCCGCCCGTTTCGGCATCATGAAGCCGGCTTCAGCGCAGCCCATCGGGTCGATTTGCCTACTCAGGCTGTCGGCGCTTGGCGATGTCTGCAACATGGTGCCGGTGGTGCGTGCGCTGCGCAGGCGCTGGCCTGATGCCGAGCTGACCTGGATCGTCGGCCGGGTCGAGCATCGGCTGATCGAAGACCTGCCGGGGGTGGAGTATATCGTTTTCGACAAGCGGGCCGGCCTGGCCGGCATCCTGGCGCTCAGGCGGGCCCTGCGCGGCCGGCGTTTCGATGTGTTGCTGCATGCCCAGGTTTCGCTGCGCGCCAACCTGCTGTCACTTCTGGTCAGGGCGCGACGGCGGATCGGCTTCGATCGTGCCCGGGCCCGCGAGGGGCATCACCTGGTCGTCAGCGAAACCATCCCCGCTTGTGCCCAGCAGCACCAGGCGCTGGCCTTTCGCGAGTTTGCCAAGCTGCTGGATGCGTCCGTGGTCGAAGCCGATCGCGCGCTGCCGATTCCCGAATCCGCGCGCCAGTTCGCAGCCCAACTCCTGCCCGAGGCCAATCGGGCGGTTTTGATCAGTCCGGCCTCCAGTCATTCAGGGCGCAACTGGTCATCCGATTCCTACGCCCGGGTGGCCGACTGGGTGCTGGCCAATACCTCGCGCCCGGTGGTGCTGATCGGCGGGCCGTCAGCCGCCGAGCGGGACCTGGGTCAGGCCATCGTCGAAAGAATGGAAGGCGTGCCGCTCAACCTGATCGGCAAGGACACGCTCAAGCAGGCGCTGGCCTTGATCGAGCGCTCGGCCTGCCTGGTCACCCCCGATGCTGGTCCGGCTCATTTCGCGGCAGCGCTGGGTGTGCCGGTAGTTGGCCTGTATGCCGCTACCTGGTCGAAGCGTTCCGGACCGCTGGGCAGCCTGGATTACTGCGTGGACCGCTTTTCCGAGGCCGCTCGCCGATATTTTCAGCGAGAGCCCGAACAGCTGCGCTGGGGTATCCGCATCGAAAAGCCCGGCGTGATGGATCTGATCAAGTCGGAGGAAGTGATTGCCAGTCTGGCCAGCTTGCTGGAGGAAGCCGCTCACCGCTGAAAGCTGAGCGGCTCGCCGGCAACCAGGCCGGTCAGCAAGCTTTCTCGCCAGACCAGTCGGCCGTTGATCCAGGTCGCCGCCACCCGTGCCGGTAACCGCCGTCCTGCCAAGGGAGACCAGCTGCACTTTGAAAGAATGGCTTGCTGGTTGATGTCGATGCGCTTGTTCGGGTCGACGAGAACCAGGTCGGCGTGGTAGCCCTCGCGCAGAAAGCCCCGATCACGGATATTGAATCGCTGAGCTGGATTATGGGCCAGCTTTTCGACCAGTTTCTCCGGCCTCAGCATGCGCGAGGCCACCAGTGCCCATGCCACCGGCAGTGCGAACTGGACCAGCGGCATGCCGGCTGCGGCATCAAGGTAGCCGATCGTTTTTTCGGCCAGCAGATGTGGAGCGTGACCGGTGGCGATGGTGTCGAGCCGGTCGCCGGCCAGGGCCTGGCGCAGTGCTCGTCGGTCGGTATCGGACTTGATGCTGGGATTGCACTTGATCAGATTGCCCAGTTCGTCATGATCGTCTTCGATGAAGTACAGATGGGAAACGCAGGCCTCGGCAGTGATCTGCTTGTCTGCGATCGGACCAGGCTCGAACAAGGCCAGCTCCCCGGCCGTGGATAAATTGAGCACATGCAGGCGCGTGCCGTGTTCGCGTGCCAGGCCAACTGCCTGACGGCTTGCGCTGAGACAGGCTTCGCGGGAGCGAATCGTGGCATGGGAACGTGCCGGGATGGATTTCCCGTGGCGCTTCCTTGCCGCAGACAGATTCTCGGCCAGGATGGTGTTGTCTTCGCAGTGAACGGCAACAGGCAATGGGCAATCGCGGAATATGGTTGCCAGCGTCTCGAGGTCCTCGACCAGCAGTTCATCGCTCCCGGACATCGAAACCTGGACGCCACAGGCTTGCGAATGCGCGGCGCGCCGGATCTCATCGATGTTGTTGCGGGAGGCGCCAAGGTAGAAGCTGTAGTTGGCAGTCGAGCGCCCCGAGGCGCGACTGAATTTCTCCGCCAGTGTCCGCGCGGAGGTTGTTGCGGGGCGGGTATCTGGCATGTCCAGATAGCTGGTCACGCCGCCGGCAACCGCAGCGCGTGACTCGGAGACCATGTCGGCCTGCCGGGTCAGTCCCGGCTCGCGAAAATGGACCTGGCCGTCGATCATGCCGGGCATCAGGTAACGGCCGCGCGCGTCGAGCTGCGTTTCTCTGGCCCGGCCCTTCAGTCCGGCGCCGATCTGCTCGATTCGCCCCCGACAAATGCGCAGGTCCCCCTCCAGGATCTGCCCCTCATTGATCAGTCGGGCGTTACTGATCAGCCAGTTGTTCATCGCCACGCTGATGCTTGTCGCTGCCGGGCACCGGGTCTTCTCCTCCCTCGCACAGTGGATGACAGCGCATCAGGCGCCGAAACGCCAGCCAGCTGCCGCGCCACGGCCCATAAAGCTCGATCGCTTCCATGGCATAGACTGAGCAGGTGGGAGTGAATCGGCACTGGCCGCCAATCCAGGGCGAAAGCACCAGCCGATAGGCCTTGATCAGCTTGAGGAGAATGGTTTGCATGGGCTTGCCCGGTTCAGCTGTTTAGGATATATAATTGCGGGTTTTGCGACAAGTCATCCGAGGCGTTTTGCAATCATGCCCAACAAGGTGGTGGAATTGCCCGAAGGCTACAAGCCTTCCGAGAAAGAGCAGTACATGTGTCCCGAGCATCTGGAGTATTTTCGCCAGAAATTGCTAAAGTGGCGTCAGGATCTCATCGAGGAGTCCCAGGCAACGATCAACAACCTGCGTGGGGAAGTCCGCGATGTGGGTGACGAGGCCGAGCGGGCCAGCCGGGAGACCGAAAACAGCCTCGAGCTTAGAACCCGCGATCGCTACCGCAAGCTGCTGGGCAAGATCGACCAGGCGCTTGCCCGGGTCGACGATGGCTCTTACGGCTACTGCGAGGAGACCGGCGAGGAAATCGGGCTGGCCCGTCTGGAGGCGCGGCCGATTGCCACCCTGTGTCTGGACGCCCAGGAACGCTGGGAGCTGAAGCAGAAGCAGATGCGCGACAGTCGTTGACATCGGGCCGCCGGAAACTGCTGGGCAAGCCGGCAAGGTTTCGGTATGATAAACGCCACGGGATTCACCGGGCGAACACAAATCAATTCCAATCGAGGTAATCCAATGCGAGCGCTTAACAGTTTCACTGCCTTGATCGCTTCGGCACTGCTGGTGAGTGCGGCGATGGCCGAAGAAGCCTTCTTCGATGATCGCTGGTACTTCACGCCGGCAGGCGGCGTGGTCTTCCACGACAGCAACCGGGAAGTCAAGAGCAACGACAGCTACTACGGCGCCAGCCTGGGTAGATTCTTCACGCCGAATTTCAGCCTTGATCTGCGCTGGGATCGCCTCGACAGCAACTTCGATCGGGATGCGGTGGTCATTCCGGCCGATGAGCGGGACCGCTTCAATATCTACTCCTACGGACTGGTTGGCCGCTACCATTTCACCGGCGATACTTTCCGACCGTTCCTGCTCGGGGCAGTGGGTCTGCAGGAGCATAAGAATGCCTTTGATCGCGGTCGCGATTTCTACGCCTCCGTGGGGGGTGGCCTGAGTGCCCGAGTTCACCCCAGCATGAAGCTGCAGTTCCAGCTCGAAGGCAGATATGACAACGAGCGTGACACTTTCGATCGCTCACGCGGCTTTTTTGACGTGATTGCCTCGGTTGGTCTGCAGATTTTCTTCGGCGATCCGCCGCGACCACCGGCACCGCCAGCCCCGGCTCCGGCGCCTGAGCCGCGCCCGGCACCGCCTCCCCCGCCGCCGACACCAGAGCCCGAACCCGAGCCCGAGCCGGAAATCCTGTTCGAGTTCGACGCCGCGGTCACCTTCGAATTCGATTCGGCCGCGCTGCGCCCGGATGCAGTGGCCGAGCTCAATGAAGCAGCGGCGCTGCTGGCCCTGCACGATGAAATCAGCCGGGTCGAAGTCGCCGGTCATACCTGTGACCTCGGATCTGCGGCCTACAACCAGGGGCTTTCGGAGCGCCGGGCACGCGCGGTATACGATTACCTGGTCGAGCAGGGCATTGCGAGCGATCGCATGGTGGTCCGTGGCTATGGCGAATCTTCGCCAAAGGTGCCCAATACCTCTGATGCAAATCGGCAGCAGAATCGACGGGTAGAAATTCGCGTACTCAATCGAAATTGAGTCTCGTCCCACTCTTTCGAGTTAAAAAGCCCGCCTGATGGCGGGCTTTTTTTGTTCAGTTTGTTTCGGCCAGCGCGCGGCGCGCATGACGCTGGATTGCATTGAGCATCGCGTCAAGACCATTGGCGCGGGTAGGCGAAAGGTGCTCGCTCAGGCCGATTTCGGTGACGAACTTCGGTTTGCTGGCGACGATATCCCGGGCCGGCTGACCGGAGTAGACTCGAAGCAGCAGGGCAATCAGGCCGGAGACGATGGCAGCATCGCTATTGGCGCGAAACTGCAGGTGCTCGGCGTCGCCCCCGGCAATCAACCACACCCGTGATTGGCAACCGTCGAGCAGATGCTCTTCGCTCATCTGTTCCTCGGTCAATGGTTCGAGCTTGCGACCAAGGTCGATAAGGTACTGGTAGCGGTCCATCCAGTCGTCAAACAGACTGAACTCTTCGACGATCTCGCGCTGTACTGCCTCGATGCTCATCGTGCCGCCACCTTCCACTGGGTGCCTTCAGGTCCGTCCTCGAGCAGGATGCCCTGCTCGGCCAGCTCGTCTCTGATCTGGTCGGCACGGGCAAAGTCCCGAGAGCGGCGTGCGGCGTTGCGTTCGGCGATCAGCTCGTCAATCTCTGTTTCGTCGATTTCGGCTTCAACCTGGCGTGAGGCCAGCCAGTCGGCCGGATCGCGCTGTAGCAGGCCGAGGCAGCCAGCCGATGCCTTGAGCCGGGCAGCCAGCTCGGCTGCCAGCCCGGGCTGCTCGCTGTGGGCCAGCTCGCGGGCCAGGGTGTTGATGCGGGCCAGCGCGGTTGGAGTATTGAGGTCGTCCTCCAGGGCGGCGATGACCTCGTCATCGGGGTCGGTCGCCTCCAAGTCAATCCCGTCAAGCTGGCCGTAGAGACGGTCCAGCGTGGCCTGGGCCTGGTGCAGGGACTTTTCCGACCAGTCCAGCGGTTGACGGTAGTGGGCCGACAGCAGCACGTAGCGCAGCACCTCTCCTGGCCACTGCTTGAGCAGCTCGTGGACGATCAGCGTGTTGCCCAGGCTTTTCGACATCTTGCGCTTTTCGACCGTCACAAAACCGTTATGCATCCAGTAGCGGGCAAAGGTGTCGGTCTGGTGGGCGCAGCGGCTCTGGGCAATCTCGTTTTCGTGGTGAGGAAAGACCAGGTCCTGGCCGCCGGCATGAATGTCGATGACCTCGCCGAGATGGGCGGCACTCATCGCCGAGCACTCGATATGCCAACCCGGGCGGCCGCGTCCCCAGGGGCTGTCCCAGCCCGGCTGCTCGGCGGTCGAAGGCTTCCAAAGCACGAAGTCGCCGGGGTGGCGCTTGTAGGGTGCGACCTCGACACGCGCCCCGGCAATCAGCTCGCGGCGGTTGCGGCGTGACAGACTGCCGTAGTCGGAAAACTGCTCGACGTTGAACAGCACGTGACCCTCGGCCTCGTAGGCGCAGTCGCGCTCGATCAATCGCTCGATCATGGCGATGATGTGCGGGATATGTTCGGTGGCGCGCGGCTCGACGGTAGGGCGACCCACCCCCAGGGCCGCCATGTCCTCATGGTAGGCAGCCGCGTAGCGCCGGGAGATGACGTCGATCGGCACGCCCTCGTCGGCCGCTGTCTGGTTGATCTTGTCGTCGACATCGGTGATGTTGCGGGCGTAGATGACCTTGGGAAAGCGGCGCGAAAGCACCCGATAAAGCAGGTCGAAGATCACGGCTGGACGGGCATTGCCTATGTGGGCGTAGTTGTACACCGTCGGCCCGCAGGCATACAGGGTGACGCGCTCGGGATCAAGCGGCTCGAAGGTTTCCTTTTTGCGGGTCAGGGTGTTGTAGATCTGGATCGGCATCGGCATCGACAGGGCATCACGCTACAATGCATTGAGTGTAACCGATCGAGGTATTTTTCAATGCCCCGGCAAGACGCGCTGCTGTACGCACGCCACCTGGAACGACGCCAGTCCGACATCGAATCGGCCATGGCCGAACTCGGCTATGACCGGCTGCTGATTCATTCGGGTCGACCGATGCCGCGTTTTTTCGATGATCAGGCGCCGCCCTACCGGGCCAATGCGGTCTTTGTTTCCCTGGTGCCGCTGCCCGAGGCTGCCGACAGCCTGCTGGAGTTTCGGCCCGGCAGGCGCCCGCGGCTGTGGTACTGCCAGCCCGGTGACTACTGGCATCTGCCGCCGCCCGATCCGGAATCGTGGTGGGCCGATGCGCTCGATGTCGAGGTCGTCGACAGCCCGAAGGCCTGGCGGGACCGTCTCGATGCTCCGGCGGCCCGGGCCCTGATCGGGCGCGTCGAGGAGCTTCAGGTCGATGCCGGCCGCGCCGACCTCAACCCCGAGCAGCTGATTGCGCGGCTGGATGAAGCGCGTACCCGAAAGACTGCCTGGGAGCGGCACTGCATCGGCCTGGCAAACGAGCGCGCCGTGCCCGGCCACCGCGCAGCGGCCCGCGCATTCAGCCAGGGTGCCAGCGAGCATGATATCCAGCTGGCCTACCTTTCCGCGGTCCGTCAGGATCAGGATGCCCTGCCGTATAGCAGTATCGTCGCCCTGAACGAGCATGCTGCCGTGCTGCACTATCAGCACCGGCAGAGCATGCCGCCGGCCCGTCATTCCAGCTTCCTGATCGATGCCGGGGCCTCGCAAGCCGGTTACGCCGCCGATATCACCCGGACTTATGCCATGGCTGATCAAGACGAGTTTGCTGCCGTGATATCGGCCATGGATCGGGCGCAACAGCGTTTGTGCGACCAGGTACGCGCCGATGTCGACTTCGTCGAGCTGCACCAGGAAACGCATCGCGCCGTGGCGGTGATCTGCGAGCAGGCCGGCCTGGTGCGCATGGCGCCGGAAGACCAGGTCGAGGCCGGCATTACCAGCCATTTCTTCCCCCATGGATTGGGCCATTTCATCGGCGCCCAGGTCCATGACGTGGCCGGCCACCGGGCGCCGGACGGATCGGCGCTGCCGCCGCCGACGCGCCACCCGGCGCTGCGCCTGACCCGCCGGCTGGAACCCGGCAATGTAGTCACGATTGAACCTGGCCTGTACTTCATTCCGATGCTGCTCGATGCGCTCAAGGCCTCATCCTATAGCAGGCATATCGACTGGCAGGCAGTCGAGCGACTGTTGCCCTGTGGAGGCGTCCGAATAGAAGATAATGTGCTGGTGACCGAGGGCGACCCGGTCAACCTGACCCGCCAGGCATTCGAAACCATCCAGGATTAGACAAGACCATGCAGAACGGCCAGCGTATTGGAGAACGGATTGGCGGCTTCATCGAGCGTGCCGGCCGCCGGATTCCCGATCCAGTCATCATTTTCATGGCCTTCTATCCGCTGGCCTACCTGGTCACGGTGATCATGGGTGGACACACCTTCGAGTCGATGGGCGCCGGCGGCAAGCCGGTCACCTACGAGATTCTGCCGATGTATCAGCGCGAGCATGTGCGCTGGATCTTCGACAATGCGCTGCTGGCCAACTGGCTGGGATTTGGCAACGGCGTGCTCGGGGTGATCCTGGTGGTCATGCTGGCCATTGGTATCGCCGAGAAGTCCGGTCTGTTCGGTGCGCTGATCAAGCGAGTTGGCAGCTGGATTCCTCAGGCCTGGCTGCCGTTACTGCTGATGTTTCTCGGCATCATGAGCTCGCTGGCAACCGACGCCGGTTACCTGGTGCTGATTCCGCTGGCGGGGCTGCTGTATGCGGGCCTTGGCCGCAACCCACTGATTGGCATGGCTGTAGCCTTTGCTGGCGTATCTGCCGGGTTCAGCGCCAACCTGGTGCCGGGGCCGGTCGATACCATTATTGGGCTGAATGCCCAGGTGTTTGCCGAGGCCCAGGGGGTGCCTTTCACCACTGCCGATGGCACGCCGCTGCGCCCGGCAACGATGAACTACATCTTCATCTTTACTTCGGTTTTCGTCCTGACGGCGACCGGGTTTCTGGTCACCCGCTGGGTGGTCGAGCCGAGACTGGACCGGGAACCCTTCGAGATCCCGGCAGACATCGAGCCCGGTGAGTTCGAGGTATCCCAGGCCGAACGTCGCGGCTTGCGCGCCAGCGCTTTCGGCTTGCTGGTGGCCCTGGCGGTCGTCGTCGCTCTGGCCCTTGGGCCGCTGGCGGCGTTCGAGGCCG
>SKQS01000118.1 GCA_007118895.1 Wenzhouxiangella sp. | reverse complement strand
GAGCAGGCCAGCCAGGCGCTGCTGCTGGAAACCGATGTCGAGCTCAAGGTTACCGGGATGCTGATACGCGGCACGGTCACGCAACGCTTCATCAACGATACCGCGGCCTGGGCCGAGGGGCGCTACCAGTTCGCGCTTCCCGACCAGGCCGCGGTGGAGGCCTTGACCATTGCCGCCGGCGACCGTGGTATCCATGGTGAAATCAGGGAACGCGAGCAGGCGCGCCAGGACTATCGGCAAGCCAGGCAGTCTGGCCGCCAGGCCGGCCTGGTCGAGCTGGAACGCCCCAACCTGTTCACTACCCGGGTTGCCAACCTGGCGCCGGGCGAGGTGATCGAGGTGCAGATCGAGATCAGCCAGCTGGCAAGCTTCGAACACGGTCGGTTCAGCCTGCATTTTCCGACCACGATCGCGCCGCGTTTCATTCCCGGCCGGCCGATTGCGCCGACTGGTGGTCACAGCGGCGACGGCTGGTCGCCCGATACCCATCGCGTGCCGGATGCCTCGCGCATCACCCCGCCGGTGCAGCATCCCGATGCCGGTGGTGTCAACCCGTTCAGGCTGAGCGTTGATCTCGATCCAGGATTCGACATTAGAACACCACTGAGCAGTCATCATGCTATCCATGCAGACCGCGTGGGCGCCAACTGGCAAATCTTGCTGGCGGGACCCGCCGACCGTAGCGGCAAGGACTTCGAGCTGACCTGGCAGCCGATCAGCGACGATCGCCTGCAGCTGGCGGTGTTTTCCGAGCCAGCTGAGGATCATCAGCATGCCCTGGTGCTGGTGGTTCCCCCGCAGGTGGCGCCGGAACGCGAGCGTCCGCGAGAGCTGATCCTGATCATCGACACCTCCGGCTCAATGCGAGGCGAACCGATGATCCAGGCCCGGGAATCTCTGCTGTTTGCACTGGACCGGCTGCGGCCCGGTGACTGGTTCAACGTCATCGAGTTCAACCATCGCGCCCGGGCGCTGTACGAACAGCCACAACCGGCCAGCAACGCCAACCTGCGCCGGGCCCGGCGATTTGTTGAAAATCTTCAGGCCGGGGGCGGCACGGTCATGGGCCCGCCGCTGGCCATGGCCATGGCCGGATCGCCGCCGGACGGTCTGCTGCGCCAGATCCTGTTCGTCACCGACGGACTGATCGGCAACGAGGCCGAGGTGCTGGGCCAGATTCGACGCGATCTGGGATCGAGCCGGCTGTTCACGGTCGGCATCGGCCACGGCGTCAACGGTCACTTTCTGCGCCAGGCCTCGCGGGCGGGCCGCGGCAGCTACACGTATATTGCCGATACCCGGCAGATCACCGAACGCATGAGCGAACTTTTGTCCCAGCTCGACCACCCGGTGCTCAGCGATCTGATCATCGACTGGCCGGCACAAACCGAGGCCTACCCGGCACCAGTACCCGACCTGTACGCTGGCCAGCCGCTGATGCTTCTGGCCCGCACCGAGCATCTGCAAGGCGCCCTCCATATCAACGGCATGCGCGGTGACCGCGCCTGGGATGCCAGCCTGTCACTGGACGGCAGCAACTTGCATGTCGGCGTGGCGGCGGCCTGGGCAAGGGCCAGGATAGAGGCACTGAGCGATGCGGTTGGTGACGGCGGTGACCGCAACGCCTTGCGCCAGGAGATCATCCAGACCTCGCTGGCCTACCAGGTGCTCAGCTCGCATACCGCGCTGGTGGCCGTGGAAGACAGACCGACCCGCCCACAGTCGCAGTTGCTGGAGTCTCATCAGTTAGCACAGAACCTGCCGGCCGGGCGCGAGCTGAGCGGATTTTTCGGCACCACCCACACCCGGCCGCTGCCGGCGACCAGCGCCGAATCCGGAGTCAGCCTGGCCCGCGGCGCCCTGGCCTTGCTGCTAGTGGCGCTGCTACTCGGTCATCGCCGATTTGCCGACGAGGAAGACGGGCAGGGAGACGGCTCATGATCCCGCGCCTGGTCATTGCCACCATCCTGTTCTTTGCCGCCTGGCAGCTGGGCACAGGCCTGGCTACCCAGGGCAAGGCTTGGCTGGGCCAGGTGCTGATCGAACGAGCCTGGGGCCAGGGACAGACCAGCGGACAGCCGGTTCGACCCTGGCCCTGGGCGCCGACCCACCCGGTGGCCCGTCTGCATGCACCCCGACTCGAAATCGACCGCCTGGTGCTGGCCGGCGCTGACGAGGCCAACCTGGCCTGGGCGCCGGGGCTGGACAAGGGTCCGCATGGTCACTGGATGATGGCCGCCCATCGCGATACCCATTTCGCTTTTTTGCGCGATGTCATCGAGGGCGACCTGCTGATCACCGAGATGCTCGATGGTCAGAGCCGCCAGTGGCGAGTGGTCAGTCGACAGATCGTCGACAGCAACCGCTACCTGATCGACCTGGGCCTGCCGGACGATAGACTCACCCTGGTGACCTGTTACCCCTTCGACGCGCTGCGCGCCGGTGGCCCGCTGCGTCTGCTGCTGGTGCTGAAACCGGCGCATCGGGAAATGGCTCCGGAAAGCGATGGCCTGCTGGCCTGGCAGGTGGGTTCATGACCACGCTAACGCTAAACCAGCTCAGCGCCTCGGCGCGCCGTCGCCTCGGCCTGCCGGATCACCTGGACTGCCTTCCGCCGCCACCTCAACCCGCTGACTCATCTGCCGATGATGCTGATCCGGTATCATTGCAAACACTGGAAATTTCGCCCCGGGCAAAGCATGACCGAGTCAAAGACCATTCCGATCCGAGTCAGAAGCGGAGAAAAGTTCACCAAGCCTCAGGGCTTTACCGCCATCCGTGACGGCATCAAGGCGCGACCGGGCGCCGAATCTCCGACACACGGCCGCAAGCCCTCCTGGCTGAGGGCCAGGATCCCGACCGGTGAACGCTACGAGGCGGTTAGAACCAATGTCCGCAAGCACCGGCTGGCCACGGTCTGCGAGGAATCCAAGTGTCCGAACATCGGCGAGTGCTGGAGCAACGGTACCGCCACCATCATGCTGATGGGCGATGTGTGTACGCGGGCCTGCCGGTTCTGCTCGGTCGATACCGGCAATCCGCGTGGTTGGCTGGACCCGGACGAGCCGGCCAACTCGGCCGAGTCGGTGCGCCTGATGGGCCTGAAGTACGTGGTGCTGACCTCGGTCGACCGTGATGATCTGCCCGACGGTGGTGCCGCTCACTACGCAGCCTGCGTAAAGGCCATCCGGCAGCTCAACCCACAAACCGCCGTCGAGGCGCTGACCCCGGACTTCCAGGGCCGACTCAACGATGTCGAGACCGTGGTCGACTCCGGCCTGCAGGTCTTTGCCCAGAATGTCGAAACCGTGCGCCGCCTGACCCATCCGGTGCGCGACCCGCGGGCCGGCTACGAGCAGACCCTGTCGGTACTCGAGCACGCCAAGCGCCACCGACCCGATATCCTGACCAAGACCAGCCTGATGCTGGGCCTGGGCGAAACCGAGCAGGAGGTGCTTGAAACCATGGACGATCTGCGCCGGATCGGCGTGGACATTGTCACCTTCGGTCAGTACTTGCGCCCGACTCCGAATCACCTGCCGGTTGATCGCTACGTGACGCCCGACGAGTTCGCCCGCCTGCGCCAGATCGGACTTGCGCGGGGGTTCCTCGAAGTTGTCTCGGGACCGCTGGTCCGCTCCAGCTATCGCGCCGACCGGGTGCTGGAGAAGAACAATTGCGGCCTGGGCGAGAACGCCGCCTGAGCCTGGAACGGAACGGCTGCATGCCGCGATGACATCAGACGACGAGCAGTTGATGTCCAGGCTGGCCGGGCTGCTTGATGAGCAGGCCATGAAGGGGCAGACTCTGACCTACCTGGAAGTGGCCGATCACCTGGCCATTGCCGCGCCGAAACGCATTCATCGCACCGCCAGACTGGTCGAGAAGCTGATGCGGCGGGATTTCGACGCCGGCCGCCCGATTCGCAGCGCGCTGGTGATCAGCCGGGTACGCAACGGCCTACCGGCACCGGGTTTTTTCGATCGCGCGAGGCGACTGGGGCTGCTCGACCATGACGACGAGTGGGTCTTCCATCAACAGTTGTTGTCGCAATTGGGGCAAAATCTCGTTTCTTCCTGCAAGGACCGGTCACCATGAACCGGGCTGTGAACCATGACCCCATCAATAATACGACTGTTAATGATGATTGCCGGCTCAGTCCTGCTGGTTGCCTGTGGTGAGCGCGAAGCCGAGCCCGGCCCGCCGCTGGAACCCGAAGTACAGGCGGTCGTAGAGCAACCTGATCCACCAATGGCCGAGCAGCGAGATCATGTCGTCAAGGCGCCGGCCGGGGAGCGCAATGATCCCTGGTACTGGCTGCGCGACGACAGCCGTGGTGATCCAGAGGTGCTGGCCTATCTGGAAGCGGAAAATGACTATCTGCAGGCCAGGATGGCCCATACCGAAGATCTGCAGAGTGAATTGTTCAGTGAAATGCGCTCCCGCATTGTCGAAGACGACAGTACGGTGCCGTTTCCCTATCGCGGTTATTACTACTACATTCGTTTCGAGGACGACCGCGAATATCCGATTCATGCCCGCCGCAAGGGCAGTCCGGATGGTGAGGAAGAGATTCTGCTGGATGTCAACGAACTGGCTGCCGATCATGCCTTCTACCAGGTAGGCAACTGGGATGTGACACCTGATGGGCGCTGGTTTGCCTGGCTGGAAGACACGGTGGGCCAGCGCCAGTTTCGTATCCGAATTCTCAACACCGAAAGCGGCGAGATGATGGACCCCGATATTGGCGGCGTGTCCAGCCTGGCCTGGGGCGCTGATGGGCGACACCTTTTCTACGTTGAAAATGATCCCGACACCCTGCGCTCGTTCCGGGTAAGGCGATTTGCGCCCGGGCAGGACGAAGCGCCGGTCACGGTGTACGAGGAAGACGATACCGCGTTCTATACCTTCATCGGCCGCAGCAAGTCCGATGAATACATGATCATCTTTCACTACAGCACGGCATCGACCGAGCTACGCATCCTGCCAACGGCCGAGCCGGAAGGCGAATTCCGCGTGTTCCTGCCGCGCCAGCGTGATCATCAATACTACGCCGAGCATATCGGCGATCAATGGATTATTCGCAGCAACTACCAGGCACCGAATTTCGCCCTGATGTCGGCACCCGTTGACGGCCATGACGACATGGCCAACTGGTCGACCGTGGTCGCCCATGACAATTCGGTGTTCATCCAGGGTTTCGACACCTTTACCGATTTCATCGCCATCTCGGAGCGCTCCAACGGACTGCGTCGCATTCGCATCCTCAATCGCGATGGCTCGGGCGAGGAAATGCTGACCTTCGACGAGCCGGCCTACACCGCCAGCCTGGCGGTCAATCGCGAGCAGGAGACCGAGCTGCTGCGCTTTTCCTACAGTTCACTGACCACCCCGACTTCGGTCTACCAGATCGACATGCGCACCGGTGAGCGTGAACTGCTGAAGCGCGACGAGGTGCCGGGTGATTTTGATCCCGATCACTACCGCTCCGACCGGCTGTGGGTCGAGGCTCGCGACGGCACGAAGGTGCCAGTGTCGCTGCTATACCATCGCGACACAGCGCTTGATGGCACGGCGCCCCTTTACCTGTTCGGCTATGGCGCCTATGGCGCCAGCATGGATCCGTTTTTTGCCACCGGTCGCCTGAGCCTGGTCGATCGCGGTTTCGTGTTTGCCATCGCCCACATCCGCGGCGGGCAGGAAATGGGCCGTGAGTGGTACGAGCAGGGCAGGCTGACCAACAAGAAGAACACCTTCACTGATTTCATCGATGTCACCCGCTACCTGGTTGACCAGGGAATGGTCGACGGGGAACGGGTATTCGCCGTCGGTGGCAGCGCCGGCGGCCTACTGGTTGGCGCGGTCGCCAACATGGCGCCCGAGCTTTATCGCGGCATCGTGGCCCATGTGCCGTTTGTTGACGTGGTGACGACCATGCTCGACGAAAGCATACCGCTGACCACCAACGAGTTCGACGAGTGGGGCAACCCGGTCGAACCCGAGTTCTATGAATACATGCTGGCCTATTCGCCCTATGACAACGTCAGCGAGCAGGATTACCCGGCCATGCTGGTAACCGCCGGGCTTTGGGATTCCCAGGTGCAGTACTGGGAGCCGGCAAAATGGGTGGCCAGGATGCGCGCCAACAAGACCGACGGCAACCCGCTACTGCTGCTGACCCACATGGAAGCAGGCCATGGCGGTCAGTCCGGTCGCTTCCGGCGCATGGAGCAGACCGCGCTGGAATACGCCTTCATTCTTGATCTTGCCGAACATTGAAAAACATCGGAGCCTGACAATGAAACACGGATTGGCTTTCCCTGGACTTGGCGTTCTGGTCATCGCGGCTGGCCTGAGTGGTTGTGCCACGATGACGCCGGAGCAGTGCATGACCGCTGACTGGTACCAGATCGGCGAGATGGATGGCCGCCAGGGTCAGGGACTGAATCACTTCGCTGATCGTGCCAGTGTCTGCCGTGAAGCCGGCTACCCGGCCGACCAGCGCGCCTGGCAGTCGGGCTGGGACCAGGGCATCATCTATTTCTGCACCGAGGACAGTGGCTTCCGCCATGGACTGGAAGGCCACAGCTACGGGCGGGTCTGCCCGGGTCCGCTGGAAGGCGATTTCATGGCCGGTTACGATGTGGGCAGGAACATCCACCAGATCGAATCCTCGCTGCGCTCGGCTGAGCGCGATTACGATCGGATAGGCGGCCGATACGATCGGCTGGTCCTTGATCCGGAGGCCGACCAGCAGGAACTCAGACGACTCCAGCGCGAGATGGATCGGCTGGAGCGTCGAATCCGACAGCTGGAGCTTGAGCTGGCCAGCGCTCGCGGGGTAGCGCAGGGGCGGGGCTTCAGGCTCTGAACCGAGGGGAAAGCAACCTGCTGCATGTGGCGGCCCGCGCGGCGACCTTGCCCGAGGCCGAGCGGTATCCGTTCATCGACCAGGCCTTAGACGGCGACCAGGCCGCGATTGCCAGCGTCAAGCGCTTGCTTGCGCTGGCCGATCAGTCAACGGTTCACGACGCAGGATCCGACCGAGGCGAGGCTTCAGTCGCTGCGCTTCCGGTCATTCCCGGCTTTCGGGTTCGTGAGCTTTTGGGGCGCGGCGGCATGGGTTCGGTCTATCGGGCAGAACAGATCGAGCCCAGACGCGAGGTTGCGATCAAGCTGATTCGTACCGATCTTTCCTCTCCCGGCATGAACGAGCGCCTGCGTCGCGAAGCCGACGTGCTGGCCCGCCTGTCGCATCCGGCCATTGCCGCCATTCATGCTGCCGGCAGTGTCGGTGCTGCTCCAGACCACCAGCCCTATCTGGTGATGGCCCTGATTCGCGGCCGATCGCTGGATCATCATGTTGCAGAAAATCGTCTCGATGTGCGTGCCGTTGTCGGCCTGATACGCGAGGTGGCTGAGGGTGTGGCTCATGCCCACCGTCATGGCGTAGTCCATCGTGATCTCAAGCCGGCCAATATACTTGTGGACGACGATGGCCGGCCTCACATCCTGGATTTCGGTATTGCCACGGTCAGCGAGCTTGAGCCCGGCCAGGCCAGTGTTGCCACCGGTTTCGGAGAACTCGTTGGCACACTGAGCTACATGGCTCCCGAGCAGTTTCGGGGGCGAGCCGACGAACGCAGTGATGTCTATGCGCTTGGGGTAACGCTCTACCAGGCGCTGTCCAACAGCCTGCCGCATGATCTGTCGGCCAGCAGTCTCATTGACGCTCTGGATGTCCTTACCGAGCAGCCTCCAACGCCTCTGATCAAGCGCAATCCGGAAATTCCCCGTCGCCTGGCCACGGTGGTCATGCACGCCCTGACACGCGAGCCCGACCATCGCTATGCCTCGGTCAGCGATTTTATTACCGACCTGGATAATTTCCTCAATGATCGACCACTGATTGCTCAGCCGCCGGGCCTGGTCGACCTGTTGTGGATGGGCTGGCGACGCAACCGTCTGGCCGTCAGTGCGGTGCTGGGGGTGGCCGCCAGTGTTCTGATCGGACTTGGCCTGGCGGTACATTTTGCCGTGCGCGCGGAACAGGCACGCCAGGAGGCGGAGTTGCGCAGTGCCCAGGTCGAGGCAGTCAATCGCTTCATCCAGGACATGCTGCTGGCTGCCGACCCGGAGCGCAGCCTGGGCGACCGGATCGGAGTGGTTGATGTGCTGGATGGTGCTCTGGGGGAGCTTGACCGTAGCAGCGATATTGACCCCAGGGTGCGCGGCGACTTGTACCGATTGATAGGCTCGACTCTGGTCAACCTCGGCCGCGCCGAGGCCGGGAGCCAGGCGCTGGATCGGGCAGTCGGTCTGCTGTCAGGTGATGGCAGCGAATCGACCCGGGTCGAGGCTGCCATCGAGGCCGCCCGGGCACAACTGGAACTGGGCAGAATCGACAGCGCCAACCAGGCACTTGACCTTCTGGTCACCGACCCCCTGGCGGGGCCAGGCGGTCCTTTGCATGCCCACTATGCTGCCGTTGCCGGTCGCGGCCTGCTCCAGGCTGGCCAGGCCGAGCGGGCCGGGCGCCTCCTCCAAGATGCCCTTGAAGAGTCGACTAGTCGCTATGGCTGGCGCAGCCCCGAGACCATGGTCTTGCGCCAGAACCTGGCCGAGTTCTACCAGCTGGCCGGCATCCTGGACCAACGCCTGGAACTGCTCGAAGAACTGGTCGTTGATCGAACCGATGTGTTCGGCGCCAAACATCCGCAGACACTGGCCGCGTTGAACAATCTCGGCGGTGCACTGTTTCACGCCGCCGAGCCGGAGCGGGCCCGCGAGGTGCTGTCGATTGCACTGGAGGGGCGACGGCTGATTTACGGTCGAGATCATGCAGCCAGCATGACCACGGCCAACAACCTGGCCGCGGTACTGATCCACCTGGGTGAGCGCGAGCTGGCTGAACCCCTGCTTCGCGAAGTGCTGGAATGGCATCGCGAGCGGCTCGGCCCGGAGCATGCAAAGACGCTGATTGCCGGCAATTTGCTGGCCTATCTGCTGGAGGACGCTGGTCGACTGGACGAGGCGGAGGCGCAGTATCGAGCGGTGCTGACGGCAATGGGCAACGCCCAGGGCGGTCTGGTGCCGGACCTGATCGCGGTAGGCAACAACCTGGCGATGTTGCTGGTGGGTCAGCAGCGGCATGCCGAGGCCGAAACGATCTTTGCCGATCTGCTCGCCGAGACCGAGACCGCCTTTGGTCGCGATCACCTGTACTACGCAATCTTTGCCAGCAACTATGGCGAGTGCCTGCTCGGGCTGGAGCGTTTCGATCAGGCTCGCAGCGTGCTCGGTGAATCACATGAACGCTTGCAGCTGTTGCTGGGCGATGAACATCCGAGGGTTTCCCAGGTGCGTGAACGCCTGGCCCGGGCCGAACTGGGGCCCGGGCCAGGTGTGAGCATTCACTGACCGAGTCCAGTCCCCTGCAGTGGCAGGTCGGTATTGCTCGGGCTGTCGATGCAGTCGGTCAGGCCAAGGTAATACAGACGACCGAAGATGACCCGTCCGCTGCCGTAGTCAGCATCCTCGGACTGGTAATCCAGCGCCAGTAGATCGCAACCAGGGAAGTAATCCAGGCTCAGGCTGCCCCAGGGCTGGCTGGTGATCGGATCATCGGCGCCGAACGCCGGGCCGGTCACCTGAAGCACTTCATCCACATCGATGCGGTTGCCGTCGATCTGGGCCAGGCCGTGCAGCCACAGCTGCTCGCCCTCGGGCGTATAGGTCGTCCAGTACACCAGCCCCACTGCCGGACCACCCTGGCTGAGCTGGGAGGCGACATGGACATTGAGCCCGACGCCGGGACGATCGAGATTGATGAAGCTGCCGCTGTAGCCGTTAAGCACGCTGGCGGTCGTCTCACCGCAGCGCACTCCGGCAATGTCGGACAGGCGCAACAGGGCGCTTTCGCCGCTGCCGAATGCTGCCGGGCCAGAAAAGTTCAGGCGGCTGGCATCGCAGTCGTCGAATTCAACCACCATGCTGCCCCACAGCTCGAGATCGATATCCTCTGCGCTGGAACCGGAACCAAAACCGCCGCCGCCGGTGCGAATCACCGGATCGAAGCTTACCTGTCGCCCCTCAACCCGTCCCAGGCTGAGCAAGTACATTGGCTCGCCGGCGGTGTCGCGGGTAAACAGGAACATTGCCGCCTTGCCGTCGGGCAGGGTATCGAACAGCAACTCGTCACCCATGTCGGTGATGAACACGCCGCTATGACCAATGCTGATCTCGAAGTCCTGTCCAGGACCCTGCTCAGGCTGATCACGGCGGAAGTGGAAGACCCGTGATTCGCCACCAGCCGGCGATCCGAAGGCCTTGACCAGCAGGTCTTCACCGTTGCTGGTGAAAACCGCGAATACGTCGGAGGTCGGTTGCTCCACCGGCGATGTCAGCGCCTGCAACAGCTCCGCGTCGCCCGTGCTCAGGTCGTAGACGAATACCTTGCCGGCGCTGGGTGCTGACTGACGTTTTCCGTTCTCGGCACTGATGATCAGCAACTCGTCGACGAAAGCGCCGTGTATGCCGTACAGGTCGTTGCCTGCCGGCGATGGCGCGCTTAATGTGTCACCGAGCTGCCATTGACCGGCGCTGTCTCTGACATACAGAAATATCGCGCCTGCACCGCCGAGGTTGACTGCGCCGGCAGCCATGCGCTCGCCCTCAACGCTCACGAAGTAGCCCAGGTTGGTTTGCGGACCGCCACTCAGGGTCTGCACCAGTTCAGGCCCTCCGGGTGCAAGGTCGTAGACATTCACCTGGCCAGAAGCCCCGAAGGTCTGTGCTTCAGGCGCACCGACAATCAGCTGGTCGGCCGTCAGCTCGAAGCTGAAACCGAAGAAACTGACAGGCGAGGTGATCAGCGTCTGTTCCTGCCAGCTGCCATCGTTTTGCCGCTGAAACAGGTAAACACCATCGGCGCGGGCAAAGTTGATGCCGAAGATCGACTCGTAGCTGGTTGACTGCACGGCCAGCAGATCACCACTGCGTCGCATCGCGCCGCCGATGCCTCGACTGCCGCCGGCTGCCGAGCCGGAAAAGGAGGCCACCGGTCGCCAGCCCTGGTTGAAGTCTCCGTCGCTGTAGTCAGGGTCGCGCTGGAACGTGTAGACCCGGGAATCGCCTGGCTCACCCTGGCCATCCAGCCTCAGTCCGGTCATTGCCGCGATGATCAGCTCGTCGCCATCAAGCAGGATGTCGGAGGCTCCGAACATGTCGGCAGGTTGGCAATTCGGTGCCCTGAGCACGCTCTGTTCCTGGAAACGACCATCGGCCTGACGCTGGAAGTGAACAACCAGTCCGCAGGCCGGTGCCGGATCCGGATCGCCGATTCCGCGGGGCCAGCCGATGAACAAATCGTCACCATGAATGGTCATGCCGAGCCCGAAATCCTGTTTCTCGAGTCCGGGCGGAGTCAGATCCTCGACGAATTCGAACAATGCCCAGGCCGGCATGGCTGAGACGACAAGCACGATCAGTGTGAGCAGGCGCATGAGTGAAATCCCTTGTTTGATGGAGACTGCACTCTAGTCATCTGCGTTCAGGCCGGGTACCCCCCGAATGAGGGGGTTGCTCCTGAGCAGCTCAATCAAGCCGCCCCACCAGGCCGAGGTCAACCGCCTTGAGCGCTGCCTCGGCACGCGAGCTGATCTCCAGCTTGCGATAGACCTCCTTGACATAGCCGGCGGCGGTATGACGGCTGATGCCAAGCAGACTGCCAACCTCGCCGGTGCTCAGGCCCTTGCCAACCAGTGTCAACACCTCCACCTCGCGCGGGCTCAGGTCATGTGCCGGCGGCGCTGGTTGATGAAAATACTCCAGCAGGCGTCTGGCGATGCCCGGAGAAAGTGGCGGCTGGCCATGAACGATCCCCTCAAGCACCTCGGCCAGCGCCTCGGGGCCCTGGTCCTTGGTGAAATAACCATCTGCTCCCGCCTTGAGCGCCGGGAAAAGGTGTTCGTCATCGGCAAATGTACTGGCAACAACGCACACGCATCGGCTATCGAGTTGTTTGATCCGCTCGATCAACCGGGTACCATCGCCGTCGGGGAGACCGAGGTCGACCAGCGCCAGGTCAAAGCGCTTTTCATCCAGAGCGCGCCGGGCCTGGGCCAGATCAGAGGCCACAATCACGCTGGCTGGCTTGAAAGCCGAGCGCACGGCCTGGCCGAGCCAGTCGGCGGCCTGCGGCAGGTCCTCAACGATCAGTACGCTTTCGATGGTGGCCATGGCAACGTCAGCAAGAGACTCAGTCTGTCGGTTTCCAGGGTCCAGTCAAGGCTTGCACCCAGTCTCGCGGCGCGCTGACGCATCGAGGCCATGCCGCGACCGGCACGCCACTGCGCGGGCGCCCGGGTGCAACCATCGTGAGTCAGTTTCAGTAGCAGCCGGTCGATGTCGATCTCGCCCCTGAAAGCAACGGTCTGCGGCCGACTGTGGCGCAAGGCGTTGGTCAACGCTTCGCGAAACAGCCGACTGAGCGAAGAGGCTTGTTCCTTCGCCAGCGCCTGATCGAAACCGTCGACGTCCAGCTGCCAGTCAAGCCCGACCCCCTGGATCGCCAGGCGCTCTCTGGCTTCGGTGCGAACCTCGGCCAGCACCTGGCCGAGACTGCGCACATCCTGAGAGGGCTGAGATACCACGTCGCGCAGATCCTTGAGCATCAGTCGGGCGTTTTCGGCCCAGACCGGGGTCGGCGCCTGGTAGATCTGCGCAAGCAGTCTGGCGCCGAGATCATCGTGCAGGTCACTGTAGATGCGTTCGCGCTGCTGCCACAGGCGCTGCTGATGGCGCAGTCGAGTCAGCGTCATCGCTGCAATCGTGGCCAGTGCCTGGCAGATCCGACCGATATCTGCTTGTTCTGTCTGCTCGCCGTGGCGGGAGTCGAGATACAGGCAGGCGACTCTTTCTTCTTCGACCTCGATCGCGGCGGCCAGCGCGCTACTCATGCCCAGCTGAATCATGCTTTCGCTGGCATCGTAGCCCTCGAATCGTCGCAGACGTACCACCCGCTCGCCGCGGGCCTGGTCTACCAGGGCGCGGCTGAAACCGTGATCACCGGCGGGGGAGCTGGCCAGGACAGCCGGTGGTTGTGTCTCCATGCCGATCAGCAAAGCGCGGGAAAAGCCGCTGACCTGGCGGGCCGTTTCGACCAGTGCGAGACCGAGCTCAATCTCGCTGTCCAGATTGCCGGCGTGCAGGCAGAATGCCAGCAGCCGCTCCAATCGCGGAGCGGCCAGTGCCACCCGGGTATCTGCGATATCGATTCGGTCGGCGTCTGCGCGCAGCTGGAACACCCAGGGCCCTATGGCAAGCAGATCACCAGGCAACAGGGTGGTGGGTCGGTCGACCAGACGGCCGTTGACCCGGGTGCCGATGGTGCTGTTCAGATCGACCAGGCACGGTTCGGCCAGCCAGTCTATGCGCGCGTGGTGACGGGAAATACCGGGATCGGGCAATACCAGCTGGCAGTCCAGCCCTCGCCCGATCAACCAGCTGGGCTGATCTGTCGAGGGCAGGGCGACGGTGGGCCCCTGCACAAGCTCGAGCTCCATTACAGCGGCAGCTCGACCCGGACGACTTCGGGATCGTCGGGATCATGGAAACGCTGAAAACCCAGCGAATCGGCAAGTGCCAGCATGGCGATGTTGTCATCCAGCACGTCGCCGTAGAGCCGCTTCAGCCGCTTGCGGCGGCACCACTCGATCAGGCGCTTCAGCAGCAGCGTGGCCAGGCCCTGGCGGGTCCAGGCCTTGCCGACGATGATGGCGAATTCCGCCGAGTCCCCTTCTGACAGCACTGAACAGCGGGCCACTGCCACGATCAGCGCCTCCGGCGGCGGCTTGAGTTCGACTACCACCAGCGCCAGCGCCTCGTCGCGGTCGATTTCCGCCAGCCGACGAGCGAAATCATCCGACAGCCCCTTGAGCGGGCGAAAGAAGCGAAATCGGATTTCCTCAGGCGTCAGTTGCTTGAAACTTTCCTGCAGCAGACCGGCATCCACCGGCTGGATCGGTCGGAGGATGGCGCGCCGGCCGTCAGGCAGCTCGAGCGCTTCACACCAGGGCTTTCCAAGGTGATGAGTGACCGGTCGGGCAGCGCGCTTGCTGCTAGCCATGATTCGACATCATGGCGCGGTGGCGCTTGGTTCGCTGCCGCCGTCGTGCGCCATGCGCCTGGGCTCGGTCATCATTTTCCAGAAGCTGGTGCTGATCTCGGCGACTACTGCGCTTTCGGCATTGACCAGGATGGCCAGGCCGACGCCACGGTCGGGACTGAACGAAACTTCGGCACGATAGCCGGCCACCCAGCCGCCGTGATAGACAACACGTTCACCGCCCAGGTCGTAGATGCGCCATCCCAGACCATAGTGCGCATCGGTCAGAAGCTCGCGCCAGTGGCGCCGGTTGAGGTCGCGTCGCGTGCGCACACGCGGTTCGGTCATGGCGGCAATCGCGTGGGTGTCAAGTACTTCCGGATGCCGACCCAGCATGGCGTTGAGCCAGCGGCCCATGTCAGTGGCACTGGCATTGACACCGGCCGCGGCGCCGACCCGGTAATAGTTGGGCGAGACGTCCACGGTGCGCCAGTTGCCCAGTCGACGCACATGGGGCAGGGCGCGGTTGTCGGCCTGCCTGAACGCCTCGTAGCCCAGCGAGGCATCCTGCATCGCCAGGGGCACGAACAGCCGCTGCTGAACGAACTGCGGGTAGGGTGGCAGGCCGGCGGCCTCCAGTGCCGGCTCGATCAGACTGAACAGCCCGTTCTGATAGGTATAGCAGCGGCCCGGGCTGCACAGTGGCTCAAGACCGGCAAACCTTGGCACGATCTGGTTGAGGTCATAGCCGGCTTCGATCAGGTTGTCGAAGGCGTGGGGAATATATCCGGTGCTCTGCCCAAGCAGATCGGCAACGGTGATCACCGGCTCGGCGATGGGAAAGGCAGGCACCAGCTCGGCGACCGGCCAGTCCCAACCCAGGCGCTGCTCGCTGACTGCCAGGGTTGCCGCGGCGGCGGCAAAACCCTTGGAAACCGAGGCCAGCCGAAATACCGTGCGCTCATCCACTGGCCGGGTACGCGCGCGGTCCACATGGCCGAATGTGCCAACCTCGATACGCCCCTGAGCATCGACAATCGCCCATGCCGCGCCAGGAATGCTTTCTTCGATCAACAGGGCGCCGGCCCGTTGCTCGAACTCGTCGGTCCAGGCCGGAGCAGCAGAACTTGCAACAAAAATCAGCGCAGCCAGGCAGCGAATCATCATGGCATCAGGTACTCGGTCCCACTTGCTATCAGTTTACTGAAGTTTTCCCGGCTCGCGCAGCAGGCGAAACACCAGAACAATCAGCAGCAGGCTGCCGAGCCCCAGCACAAGCCAAAGCAGGTAACGCTGCCAGGGCACCTCGGCCGGTGGTTGTTCCAGCGCCTGCGGACCGCTTACCACCTCGGCGCTTCCCGGCCTGGCGACCGGCCACTGCCAGGGCTGGCCCAATCGTTCGATCGCATCGTCAACCGGTGCAGTGCCAACCGCAGCCGGTCGCGCGCGGGCGCTGCCGGCATGCAGCCAGTGCGGCGGCTGGCCCTGGGCCAGCACCAGAAAATAATCGGGAAAGTATTCAGTGGTAACGATGACATCATCATCGATGGGCGGGCTGGAGCTCAGGCGCCATTCGCGATGTCTGAGGGCCCGTCCGGGACGCATCATCACCTGACCGCCGTCCGCCTCGCCCAGGCTGTCGATGGTTGCCTCGGCGCGTGCCGTCCACGGGCGGTCTTCGCTGCTGCGGCTGTAAAGCACCAGCTTTGACAGCACGCCCGGCTCGGCGATGCTGACCTCGAAGCCGATAGCGGGCAGTGGGCCGGGCAGGGAAAATCGATATTCGCCTGGTGGTTTCCCGCGCTGAATGGCGCGATCGATGGCACCTATTGCCAGGCGCCGGCGCTGACGATGGTCATGCGGCCACTGCTGGACCGCGGTGGCCGAATCCAGAAGCCATTCATCCAGCGGCCGCGGCGCATAGCAGGTCAGCCGCAAACCGTCACGGCCAGCCGCAAGTTGTTCGGCTCGAAGTACCGGCGCGGTTCGCCAGCGCTGCGGGCGCGAGTCACCGTGGCGATGAAACGACAGCCGGGTCTCTGCCGGACCAGTGTCGATGATCGGCTGCAGCCAGCACTCCAGACCGGAAAGCTCGCCCGGCCCGAGAAAATCCAGGGTCAGCATCACCGAATGCGCATCGCGCCACTGTGCGATCGATTGCATGTCGATGACGTACTGGCTGAACAGCGCGCCGGCTGAGCCGGCCGGAGGGGCCGGCAGGCGCACCAGCAGCTCGGTGCGCAGGGCTTCGCGCAAGCGGATATCAAGCTGGAGGTCGGTGTCAGACTCGGCTTGTGCCTGAGCCTGGACCGGCAGCTCGGCATGCTCCAGCACTGCCTCCTGCTGACGAGCTTCGATCATCTGGGCTTCGCCCAGTCGGGAAATCGGCACTGGCCGCCCGTTGTCGTCGAACACGGCAAGATCATCGGCGCTGTCGGAAACCAGGTGGGTGTAGACCCCGGCCTCCAGCACCAGAAGCTGGACCGGGCCGGCCTGATCAGTGATCAGCTGGTGCCGATAGGCGAAGTCCTCGGTCGCGGTGCGGTCATCGGCAATGATCGCGAATGGCAGACAGGCCCAGAGCAGGCACAACAGGCGCAGCAGGTTCATCCTTGCTCCTCCGAAACGGTTTGGCGCCGCGGCGGCGCAGGCGCCAGAAAGCCGACCAGGATCGACAGCAGCCCAAAGGCCAGGAACGACACCACGCCGGCGATGGTGGACAGGAACTGGCGATCGACCAGGACCAGCTTCAACAGCACGACGGCCAGCAGTACGGCACCGGCCAGCCACAGGTTCCGCCGTTGCAGCCGGGAGCCGGCTATCCAGGCCGCCACCCCGAGTGCCGCCCAGGTGACGCTCAGCGCCGCCTGACCGGAGCGAGACGCCATCAGGCCGGACATGGACCAGTCGATGTTGTTGAAATGGTGCACGCCCCGAAGCGTGGCCATGGTCACGAATCCGAAAAACAGCAGTCCGAGGAGCTTTCCGGCAAACTGCGCCAGCGTTGAGCCGGACAGGACCAGGGCAAGCAACACCAGCGTAATCAGTTGAGTCAGCTCCAGTGGGTTGAGAACTGGCAGGTATGGCAGCGGATAGGCCGTGCCGGAACTGAACAGCGAGTTGGTCAGCACCAGCACGGTGACCGTGGCGGCCAATGCGGAAAACAGCCGGTGCTGCGGGGGCGGCCATTCACCAGGCGTCAGCGGGACCGGCCGCCAGAATCGGACCAGGGCAATCAGCAGGGCCAGCGGCGCCATGGCCGCCAGCCAGCGCCACCCCTCGGCCACAGCTCCGGCAAGCTCGAGCAAGTCATGGGTGATCACGGCCAGCAGCACCACCACGACGGCATGGAAGACCACAGCGATAACCAGACGCCAGCTCGACCGGGCATCGACCAGCACCGCCTGCGCCAGCCAGCCCAGGACAAACCAGGCCGGCCAGGCGAGAATCCCCAGGGCAGCCAGCACGGGGCCAGGGGAGGCAAGCCGGGTCAGGAAATGCAGGCTGACAAGCAGGGCGGTGGCGACCCCGGCAACGGCAGCAGCTTGACCGGTGTGCCGAGAAGCCAGCGCGGCCAGCCAGGCACTCAGGCCCAGAAACATCACCGACAGCTCATCAACCATTCGGCCCTCGGTGTGGCGAGCAATTTCGCTCAAGCTACCGCCAAACCACCACAACAGCGCCCACAGCGTCAGCAGGTTCAACAACCAGTTGGTGGCGCCATGTCGAGCCAGCTGCCAGGCACTGAAGACACCGGCGACGGCAATTGCCAGGGTGCCGATATACCAGCCGTTGATTATTGCCAGACCGGCTTCCCGGGCAGGCAGGGAGAATTCGATCCACCAGGCGATTGCGGCCAGTAATTGCAGTCCCAGACCGGCCAGCCGGGCCAGGCGGTAGTCACGGTTCAGCCCGTACCACAAAAGCGCCGCACCCTCGACCGCCCAGATCAGGGCAGTGGTCGAGCCGTCCAGCGCCAGCGGAACAGCAAGGGTGGCAAAGGCCAGCGCCAGCGCGGCGTGGGCGCGCGCCAGCAGGCGGGTCGACTCGCCTCGAATCAGCCAGCCGGCCAACGCCAGGTACAGTGCGGCAACGCCAAGCGCCGAGAAAGCGATGGCCAGCAGCTGGCCCTCCAGCAAAGCTGCGTGCAGCGGAAAGGCGATCAGCGGCAGGCCGAAGACCAGGATCACGTCCAGCGTCGACCGGCTTTGGCTGCGATGGGCATGGACGATGGGAATGGCCAGGTAGAGGGCAAACCACAGCAACAGAAAGGGCTGGGTGCTGGCATAGAGCTCCGGACGATACTCGAGCACACCCCACCAGGTCGCGATCACGAAGGTAAACAGAAAGCCCAGCCGGTTGAGCAAATGCCAGGGTCGAGCGAGGCTGAGCGCAAACACCGCCAGATTGACGATGCTGTAGTAGCTGAACAGGAATACGTGGTTGCCGTCCGGATCGCCGACCAGCAGCGGGGCGGCAAAGGCGGCGATCAGCGCCAGCACCGCCAGGCTGAGCGCGTTCTGCAGCCAGGCCAGCGCCACCGTGCCAGCCACCAGCAGGATCAGGATGAGCAGCCCGGCAAGTGTTGGCAGCACCGAGTACAGGCTCGCCGCGGCATGGGTGACCAGGATCAGTACGCCGATCGCACCACCCTGGATCGCCAGGCTGAACAGCGGCCGACGCACGCGCTGGCCAAAGCCCCAGACCAGTCCACCCAGCGCCAGTATGGCCACGCCGCTGAGCCTGGCCTCGATCGGCAGCGCCAGCCAGCCCTGGTCGACGGCCAGCCGCAACAGACCGGCCACCCCGACCAGCAGCACCAGCACGCCGATCCGCACCGGCAGATTGCCGGAGGTCAGCCACGCACCCAGCCGGGCACCCAGGGCAGGGCCCTTGCTGCCTGCTGAGCGGTCGATGGCTGGCGACGGCGGAGCGGTTGTGGCCGGCGTGGCCGTTGCGGTTGCAGGAGTCGGCGATACGGCGGTAGGCCTTTCAGGTTCCGGCGGGCTTTCAGCCGCTTTTCGCCTGTCTTCTATTGGCGCTGTACCTTGGCCGCTGCCGATCGTTTTCTCCAGCGCATCCAGGCGCTGCTTCAGCTGCAGCACTGCGGCCAGCAGGCCGCCTATGGCACCGCCAAGAACCATCCCCAGAATCCGTTCCTCGCCGATCACTTTGCCAATCAGGCTGACATCGACAATGAACAGTACAAGCAGCGCGCCGAGCGCGATCAGTGCGAAAAACATTCAGCCAGCCTTGTCCGCGAGTAGACCTCCAGCAGCCTCAAAGCTTAGCACCACTGGTGGCGATTGATAGCCTGTACGGGCTTTGCGTGTAAACTCGCGAATTGATCAAATAGTCCGTCAAGGAGCAAAGCACATGAGCTGCCGTCGTCTTTCGTCGTTTCCCCTGCTGTTCTTGTTCCTGCTGCTGTCGCTGGCTGCCGCGGCCAACGCCGAACAGGTCAACAGCAATAACGACAATGACAATGCCGAGTCCGGCCCGAAGGTGGTCATCGATCAGGTGCTGCTGCTTGGCCCGCTGCCGGCAGGGCTTGCCGATGCTTCGGCCAAGCGCGGCGAGATCGAGCGCGCCCTGATCAGCCACTCGATGCGAGGTGCCTCGCCGGCCGTTGGAGCCACGGTGCGGGTATTCGGCCAGGCCATGGAGTGGCTGGCGGCCGATCCTGCTGAACTGGACAACGATCGAAACGGGCTTTGGCTGGCCGCATTCAATCTGCGCGCCGAGCGCTTTGTGAGCGGCAAGCTCGAGGTTGGCGGCCTGAACTCGCCGAAGCTCTGGCGTGAGGGCGTGGCCCAGACCGCCGAGGGCGGCAGCTTTGCGATGCACCTCAATACCGGCAGCCATCCGATGCTGCTGCTGTTTCGCGGCGCTGTCGAGAATGACCAGATCGAGCTGGCCTGGCAGGGCCGCGGCGAGCACGATCAGGTGGCTGTCGATACCGCGCCCGAACGGTCGGTCTCGGCACGCCTTCTGACCAATGCCGAGACCGTGACCTCGATGGCGATGTCGGCTGACGGTCGCTACCTGGCGCTGGCTTTCGACGGCCGCGACGACAGCGCCGAGGTCGACCTGAACCGGCTGGAGATACGCAACCTGGAGTCCGGTCGCACGATTCGCCACTGGCCGGCCTCTAGACCGCACTCGCTGGCCTGGAGCCCGGACGGGCGCTGGCTGGGCTTTCGCGACGGCAACAGTCTGTGGCTGATCGACTGGGCTGACGGTGATGCCCGGCCGCTGCTGCTCAATCACGAGCACATCGGGCAGTGGCGCTGGCATCCGGACTCGCGCTCGATTCTGTTCCTGTGGACCGAGCCCTACAAGGACGACAATGCAAGGACCCGACGGCTGCGCGCGCTGGAAGATCGCTGGACCACTTTTCGCGACTCCAGTCAGCTCTACCAGGTTGACGTCGATTCCGGTCTGATCCGGCCGCTGACTGACGGCGAGCTGTCGGTGCGGCTGCACGACATTGATCCGGAAGGGCAGCGGGTGCTGATTTCGGAGCGCATCATCGACTATGCCGAGCCACCGCACGTCAAGTTCAGCCTCGACGAGCTCTACCTGGAGTCACTGGAGCGGCGCACGATCGGACAGTACCGCCTGCTCAACGACGCCCTGTTCGCTGATACTGGTTTCTGGCTGCTGGCCGGCCCTGGCCTGCCTGAAGGCGACGGCAGCACGCTGGAAGGCGATCTGGTCGACAACGAGTACGATGGCCAGCTCTATCTGCTTGATCCCGACGGTGCCAGTGCCCGTTCACGCTCGCGCCGGTTCGACCCGGCGATCGGCGCAATCCAGCGCCTGGACAACGGCCAGCTGCTGCTGACCGTGACCGAGGGTGAGTATCAGTACCTGTATCGCTATGACCCCGCACGAGAACGCTTCGAGCGCCTCGATGCCGGCCTGGACATCGTCGAGTCGGTGGTCGCCTCGCGCGGGCAGCGGCCACAGGTGGCCGTGCGTGGCACCGAAGTTGCCGCCCCGCAGCGGGTCCACCTGCTGGATCTGCGCCGCAATCGTCACCAGGTGCTGGTTGATTCGCGCCGCCACTACCGGGATGTCGAGCTTGGCGAGGTACGCACCTGGCGCTTTACCAACCGCCATGGTGACGAGATCGACGGACGCTACTACCTGCCGCCGAACTTCGATCCCGAGCGGAAATACCCGGTGATCGTCTATTACTACGGCGGCACCACGCCGGTCGGTCGCCACTTTACCGGGCGCTATCCGTTCCACCTTTGGGCTGCCCATGACTACGTGGTCTACGTGCTGCAGCCGCGCGGCACGATCGGCTACGGGCAAGAGCATTCGGCGCTACACGTCAATGCCTGGGGCGAACATGCCGCCGATGACATCATCGAGGGCGCCCAGGCTTTTGCTGCCGGCCACACCTTCGTCGATGGCGAGCGCATGGCGAACATTGGTGCCAGCTACGGCGGTTTCATGACCATGTACGTGGCCACTAAAACAGACCTGTTCGCCGCCGCCATCTCGCATGCCGGGATCAGCGCACTGACCAGTTACTGGGGCCAGGGCTGGTGGGGCTATGCCTACAGCGGCATTGCCAGCCGCGACAGCTTCCCCTGGAATAACCGCGACCTGTACGTTGGTCAGAGTCCGGTCTACAGCGCTGACCGGATCACCACGCCGCTGCTGCTGCTGACCGGTGACAGCGATACCAACGTGCCGCCGGGCGAGAGCCACAACATGTTTACCGCACTGAAGCTGCTGGGACGCGAGGTTGAGCTGGTCGAGGTGCCCGGCGAGGACCACTGGATTCTCGATCGTGAAAAGCGCTACGTGTGGTGGGACACCATGCTGGCCTGGTTCGATCGCTATCTGAAGGACCAGCCCGAGTGGTGGTATCAGCTCTACCCGGCCAGCAAGCCGGCCGATTGATCAGCGTCGAGGCAGGGAGCGCACGTTGGCCACGCGCTCGCCCTGTTCGAACTCATCGATCAGGGCGATCATCTCGTCGCTGCCGAGATGGCCGATGTAGCGGTACCAGGTGCGACCGTCCGGGCCGATCAGCAGATGCTGCGGGATCACCCGCGAGGAGTTTTCGGCCAGCACGTGGGTTGTCGGCAAACGGTAGTTGCGCGACCACGTTCGGATGTCATTGGCGTTGGCGCCGGTAAAGGGCTGGGTGCTGCCGGTCAGCACCTTGTACACGGTCACCCGTTGCCCGGCCCGGCGCGCCAGCGCCGCCACTTCGGGGGCCTGCTGACGACTGCTGTTGCACCATGGAGCGGCATAACTGACCCAGATCCAGCGAGTCTTGCCGACCGCATCACAGACATCAACATCCGTGCCGGCGGCGCTCGGCCTGGTATCGCCCCCGGCATCGCTTGCGCAGCCCCCGGCAATATCCCAGTTGGTGTAGAACTCATTGCTGTCCTGGCGGCCGCAGCCGGCCAGCAGCAAGGCCAGCGAAACACCCAGCAGAACGCTCAAGCGGTGTTTCGCTGGCACCTCGGGACAGTCCGCTCAGGCTGCCTTGGCGGCTTCGCCCGGATCGGTGCCGGCCAGCTGCCTGAGCACGTAGTGCAGGATGCCGCCATGACGGTAGTACTCGACTTCCTTGGGCGTGTCGAGGCGTACCCTGGCGCTGAACTCGACCGTGTTGCCGTTGTCCTTCTTCGCCGTGACCTGGACTTCCTTCGCCGTGCCGTCGCCCAGCCCTTTGATGTCGTAGGTTTCGGTGCCGTCCAGACCGAGGCTTTCCGGGGTATCACCGTTGGTGAAGTTCAGCGGCAGGACACCCATGCCGACCAGGTTGGAGCGGTGGATGCGCTCGAAGCTTTCGCAGATCACCGCCTTGATGCCCAGCAGCCGGGTACCCTTGGCGGCCCAGTCACGCGATGAGCCGGAACCGTATTCCTTGCCGGCGATGACGATCAGCGGCGTGTTGTCGGCCTGGTACTTCATGGCCGCATCGTAGATCGGCATGACTTGATCATCAGGGAAGTAGGTGGTGAACCCGCCTTCGGTGCCGGGTGCGATCTGGTTGCGGATACGCACGTTGGCAAAGGTGCCCCGCATCATCACTTCATGGTTGCCGCGGCGCGACCCGTAGGAGTTGAAGTCAGCCGGCTTGACGCCATGCTTCTGCAGGTAGTGGCCGGCGGGGGAATCGGCCTTGATCGCGCCGGCCGGTGAGATGTGGTCAGTGGTCACCGAATCGCCCAGCTTGGCCAACACGCGGGCGCCGCTGATGTCGCCAATTTCAGGCAGGTCCATGTCCATGCCTTCGAAGTAGGGCGGATTCTGCACGTAGGTCGAGTCATCGTCCCAGGCAAACATTTCGCCTTCCGGGGTATCCATGCTCTTCCAGCGATCGTCACCCTCGAACACGCTGGCATAGTTGCGGGTGAACATTTCCGAGGAGATGTTTTCGCGAATGAAATCATGCAGCTCGTGTTCGTCGGGCCAGATGTCCTTCAGGTAGACGGGATTGCCGTCCGGATCCTCGCCCAGCGGCTCGTTGACCAGGTCGGCATCCATGCGTCCGGCGATCGCATAGGCCACTACCAGCGGAGGCGAGGCCAGGTAGTTCATCTTGACTTCCGGATGAATGCGGCCTTCGAAGTTGCGGTTGCCCGACAGCACCGAGCAGACCACCAGCTCGTGATCGCGAATGGCCTGGTCGATCGGATCCGGCAGCGGGCCGGAGTTGCCGATGCAAGTGGTACAGCCGTAACCGACAGTGTAGAAGCCCAGCGCCTCCAGATCCTCGACCAGTCCGGCAGACTGGAGATAGTCGGTGACCACCTTGGAGCCCGGTGCCAGAGAAGTCTTGACCCAGGGCTTGACGCTCAAGCCCTTGCGCCGCGCGTTGCGTGCCAGCAGGGCAGCTCCAAGCATCACTGCCGGGTTGGAGGTGTTGGTGCAGGAAGTGATCGCCGCGATCACCACCGCGCCGTCCTTGAGGATGAAGGTCTGGTCCTTGTAGGTAACCTCGGCGCAGCCCGGAGGCTGCACGGCGCCGACCGCGGTTCCGCCGCCTTCGCCCTTGAAGCGCGCCACTTCGCCGTCCTTGCCGGCATCGCGATCGGCCGTCATCTTCTGGCACTCGGTCAGGAACGCGTTTTTGGCCTCGCTCAGCAGCACTCGGTCCTGGGGCCGCTTCGGTCCGGCCAGGCTTGGCACCACGTCGCCCAGATCAAGCGTCAGCACGTCGGTGTAGACCGGATCGGCATCGCCGTCGGAACGCCACATGCCCTGGGCTCTGGCGTACTGTTCGACCAGGGCGAGACGATCCTCGCTGCGTCCGGACAGCGTGAGATAGCGCACCGTCTCCTTATCGATCGGGAAAATGGCGCAGGTCGAGCCAAACTCGGGCGACATGTTGCCGATGGTGGCCCGATCGGCCAGCGGCAGGTGCGACAGGCCGTCGCCGAAGAACTCGACGAACTTGCCGACCACGCCCTTTTCCCTGAGCATCTGGGTGATGGTCAGTACCAGGTCGGTGGCAGTGGTGCCTTCAGGCAGCTTGCCGGTCAGCTTGAAGCCGATGACCTGGGGAATCAGCATGGAAATCGGCTGGCCCAGCATGGCCGCTTCGGCCTCGATGCCGCCCACACCCCAGCCGAGGATGCCAAGGCCGTTGATCATGGTCGTATGCGAATCGGTGCCGACCACGGTATCGGGCCAGGCCATCAGGGTGTCATCGACCTTTTCGCCGAACACCACGCGTGACAGGTGTTCGAGATTGACCTGGTGGACGATGCCGGTGTTTGGCGGCACCACCTTGAAATTGTCGAACGCGCCCTGGCCCCAGCGCAGGAAGGCATAGCGCTCCTTGTTGCGCTGGAATTCGATCCGGTTGTTCAGGTCCAGCGCGTCGGCGCGGCCGTAATTGTCGACCTGTACCGAGTGGTCGATGACCAGTTCGGCAGGGGATAGCGGATTGATCTGGCCCGGGTCGCCACCAAGCTGTTTCATGGCATCGCGCATCGCGGCCAGATCAACAATTGCCGGCACGCCGGTGAAATCCTGCAGTACCACGCGGGCCGGTGTGAAAGAAATTTCCCGGTCGGGCTCGGCTTTGGGGTCCCAGTCGGCCAGGGCCGCCACATCGTCAGCGGTGATGTTTTTTCCGTCTTCGTGACGCAGCAGGTTTTCCAGCAGAATCTTCAGCGAGTAGGGCAGGCGAGCGACTGACTCGTGGCGCTGTTGAAGTTTCTTCAGACTGTAGAATTCGAAGGTCTTGCCATTGGCCTCGAAACGATCGCGGCAGCCTAGCTCGTCACGCATGAAATACTCCTTGGGATGGTTTGTTCTTGATCATCTGATTTTATCACGCTGCCAGCAGTGCCTCGGCTTGCGCCAGCATCCGTCGACGCTGAAAAATCAACCGCCACTGGCGACCGCCGACCTGGCGCCACAGAAAGGCCGATCGTAGTCCGGCCATCAGCAGCGCGCGTACAAGGGCGACCTTTTCAGGCTGCTTCAGATATTCCGGACGCCCGCTGACCGAGACCCGCAGGTCCAGCGAGGAAATATGGTTCTGGTAGGTATCGCCGAGCTGGCTGACCACGCTGGGATCAAGCGCGCTTTCGGCGTCTTCCCAGGCCGGGCGAATCAGCTCGAGCTCCTGTCCCAGCGCCTGCTGGCGAGCCCGGTCGCGTTCCACACGCACCGCGATCTTGCCGATGGCAAGCGCATAGTTGAGGCTCTGCAGGTTGTCCTGCGCGGCCTTGCCGCCAAACAGCTCAACAGCCACGCGCAGGCCCATGCGTACCCCGCCCAGCCCGCCATAGACCGCCTCGGTAGTGTCCGGCGTCAGGTTGAAGATGCTGCCCAGGCTGGCTTCAGCGGCCTGGCCTGAGCAGTTGCCCGAGGTGGCGACCTGGCGAACCAGCTCGCAGGCTTGAAGGATTCCGGCAAAGGCAATCGTGGTTTCTCTCATGACGGTTCGGCCGCAGTTTCATTCTGTTGATGGGTGGCAGGTGCCGGCCGCGTCCGGCCCGGTTGCCATGCAGCCGGCACCGGCGCATCGGTGCCGGCGATCACACCGCCGCCCAGACACACCTCGCCATCGTACAACACGGCCGACTGTCCGGGGGTGACCGCACGCTGCGGTCGGTCGAAAACCAGCGTCATGCGCTTGCTGGTCATGGCTGTGATTCGACAGGCCTGATCGGGCTGGCGATAGCGGGTCTTGGCTGCCAGCCGGCTGGAGACAGGCGGCGCCTGTCCGGAAATCCAGCTCAGCTGTTCGACTTCTACGGTCCTGGACATCAGCAGCGGATGATCGCCACCCTGAACCGCGTACAGCACGTTGGACGCAAGGTCCTTGCCGACGACAAACCAGGGCGCCTCGGGCAGTCCGCGCACGCCGCCGACCTCCAGTCCCTTGCGCTGGCCCAGGGTGTAGTGAATCAACCCCCGGTGTCGGCCGATCACCCGCTCTTCCGGGGTGCGGATTTCGCCCGGTGCCGATGTCAGGTAACGATCAATGAAGGCATCGAAATTGCGTTCGCCGATAAAGCAGATCCCGGTGGAATCCTTCTTGGCCGCGGTCGACAGCCCGGCCTCTGCAGCCAGGCGACGCACTTCGGATTTCTCCAGCTCGCCGAGCGGAAAGATCGCCCGGGACAGCTGCTGCTGATCAAGGGCGTAAAGGAAGTAGCTCTGGTCCTTGCCCGGATCGACCCCCTTGAGCAGCGCCACGCTGCCGTCGGCGTTGTCCCGACGTCTCGCGTAGTGGCCGGTAGCGATCAGTCCGGCGCCCAGATCGCGCGCATGCTCGAGGAACACCCGGAACTTGATCTCGCGGTTGCACAGAATGTCCGGATTGGGCGTGCGGCCGGCACGCAGCTCGGCCAGAAAGTGCTCGAACACGTCTTCCCAGTACTCCATGGCGAAATTGCGGCCATGAAAGGGGATGCCCAGCTGTCGGCACACCTGGCGGGCATCGTCGGCATCGTCCTCGGCAGTGCAGACGCCGGCAGCCACATCGTCTTCTTCCCAGTTTTTCATGAACATGCCGGCGATGTCATGGCCCTGCTGCTTGAGCAGCCAGGCCACGGTGGACGAATCCACCCCGCCGGACATGGCGACCATGATCAGGGAATCAGCAGCTTTCATGACTCTCTATATGGGGCAGTAATCTTTGGCGAAAAAGGGTGCCGGTCGGGGACAGGCAGGTTTACTAGTCCCTGCATAAGTATTGCCTCACTCAGAGCTTCGGACGCGTTCGCTCGCAAGGCGCGCTGGCGCCGGCGTGAACGAAAGGGCGATTTTGCGCAGCAAAGAAGCCCTGTAGTGGAG
>SKQS01000270.1 GCA_007118895.1 Wenzhouxiangella sp. | reverse complement strand
TGGAAATACGCGCCTCGTTCAGGCTCATGTGTCATTGGAAAAGACTGGTACTTGTCCTGAACTGGCTTCAATGAGATAATGCACGGCTATTTTTCGATATATTGGCTTAAGGAATATCGCCATGAAGCCCGAGATCCATCCCGAATATCGCGAAGTGATCTTCCAGGACACCTCCAGCGATTTGATTTTCAAGACCCGCTCGACGGTCAAGACCAAGGAAACCATCCAGTGGGAAGACGGCAACGAGTACCCGCTGGTCAAGGTCGAGGTCTCGAGCAAGTCGCACCCGTTCTACACCGGCAAGCACAAAATCGTCGATGCCGGTGGCCGCGTCGACAAATTCAAGCGCCGCTACGGCAAGTAAGCTCCGCGCCGCTGGCCTTTCGGGGCCAGCGAGCGACAATTCTGGCCGGGATCAGCCGGCCTCATGGCAAAAGGCAAAGGGGCAGGCCGGCCAGGCCGCTCCAGCGCACGGTCGCCACTGCGGGGAGTCAGATGATCGCCCACGACCGACTTGCAGCGGCTGTGGGATACTCTGGATAGGAATGAGGCCGCGTCGTCAATCAGCCGGCGGGGGCATCCGGACGGAAAAAACGCGCTGATTCGAGCCGGTGGCAAACCGGAATCGGGTCGGACGCGACGACTGGCCGACATTTCAGACAAAGCGTTGAGGAGACTTCAAAGTGGCTGACCGCAAGCTTACCCTGACCGACCCCGAAAGCGGGAAATCACTGGACTTGCCGGTCGTCGCCGGCAGCGAAGGCGACCCGACCGTCGACATCAAGGCTTTGCATTCCGCCCTCGGCTACTTCACTTTTGATCCCGGCTACGGCTCTACCGCCAGCTGCAAGAGCGACATCACCTACATCGACGGCAACACAGGCATTCTGCGCTACCGGGGCTTCCCCATAGAGCAGCTGGCCGAGAAGTCCAATTTCGTCGAAGTTGCCTATCTGCTGTTGCACGGTGAGCTGCCCAATAGCGATCAGTACACCGCCTTCAATCGCGACATCACCTATCACACCATGGTGCATGAAAAAATCAATGTTTTCATGCAGGGCTTCCATTACAACGCTCACCCGATGGCGATCCTGAGCGGAGTCGTCGGCTCCATGGCCGCCTTCTACCACGACAAGCTGGACGTCAACGATCCCGAGCAGCGCGAGCTGGCCGCCAAACGACTGATCGCCAAGATGCCGACCATCGCCGCGGCGGCCTACCGTCACCACATGGGCTGGCCCAGCGCCTACCCGCGCAACTCGCTGGACTACAGCGAGCGTTTTCTGCACATGATGTTCTCGGTGCCGGCAGAGTCCTACCAGGTCAATCCGGTCGCCGCCCGCGCCCTCGACCTGCTGTTCATTCTGCATGCTGACCACGAGCAAAATGCTTCGACCTCGACTGTGCGCCTGGTCGGCTCGACCGGCGCCAATCCCTATGCCTGCGTTGCCGCCGGCCTGGCCGCACTGTGGGGGCCAGCCCACGGTGGGGCCAACGAGGCGGTGCTTCGCATGCTTAATCAGATCGGCGATGTCAGCCGGGTCGGTGAGTTCGTCAAGCGCGCCAAGGATAAGAACGACCCGTTCCGACTGATGGGCTTTGGCCATCGCGTATACAAGAACTTCGATCCGCGCGCGACCATCATCCGCCAGGCCTGTCACGAAGTTCTCGATGAGCTGGGCCAGAAGGATCCGCTGCTGGACCTGGCCATGGCGCTGGAGAAAATCGCCCTGGAAGACGACTACTTCGTCGAGCGCAAGCTCTATCCCAACGTCGACTTCTACTCAGGCATCATCTACAAGGCGCTGGGTATCCCGACCAGCATGTTCACTGCCATGTTCGCCATCGGCCGCACCGTCGGCTGGGTCAGCCAGTGGCTGGAACAATCAGCCACCCCCCACCGCATCGGCCGCCCACGTCAGGTCTACACCGGCGCCGGCGAGCGTGAATACGTGCCGATAGAGAAGCGCTGAACGGGTTTGTAACGGGAAACGGGAAACGGGAGACGGAAAACGGGGGCGGCATCTTCGCGTTCGATCTGGGGATGGAGGCCAACGGCAGGAACTTCCCATTGGCCGGCGGGACGGAATACCGGCACAGCGCGATCACCCGTTTTCCGTCTCCCGTCTTCCGTTTTCCGTTTTACTTTTTCCTATAGAAACAAATCCGGATACAGCTCCTGCCCCGGCTTGACCGCGTAGTGCTCGAAATCGGCCACGCCGGCCTCGCGCAACACGTCTTCGTCGATGAGGAAGTGGCCGCTGAGCTGGTCGGATGGGCGGGTCAGGATATGCTGGGCGGCATCGCCCATGATCTCGGGCTTGCGGCAGTTGTCCGGGTTGACCATGCCGCCAAGCATGACCAGGGCGGCGGTGGCGATCACGGTGCGCGGCCACAGCGCGTTGACCGCAATCTTCCTGCTTCGCAACTCCTCGGCCATGCCGAGCACGCACATGCTCATGCCGTATTTCGACATGGTGTAGGCCACATGCGGAGCGAACCACTTCGCCTCCATGTTCAAAGGCGGCGACAGGTTGAGTATGTGCGGGTTGGCGGCCTGCTCGAGGTATGGCAGCGCGGCCTGGGAGCAGACGAAGGTGCCGCGAACGTTGACCCCGAACATCAGGTCAAAGCGTTTCATCGGCACTTCCGGGGTCGGCGCCAGGTAGATCGCCGAGGCGTTGTTGACCAGGATGTCGATGCCGCCGAAATGATCGGCCGCGCGCGCCATGGCCTCGGCCACGGCCTGCTCGTCACGGATGTCGACCGCCAGCGGCAGCGCCTGGCCGCCGGCCTCACCGATTGCCTCGGCGGCGGTATGGATGGTGCCCGGCAGCTTCGGATGCGGCCGATCGGTCTTGGCGGCAACCACGATATTGGCGCCATCGGCGGCAGCCCGCAGCGCAATGGCCAGGCCAATGCCGCGCGAGGCGCCGGTGATGAAAAGAGTCTTGCCCTTCAGGGTTGATGCCATGGGTGTCTCCAGGGTGGCTTGGGGGGTACGCAAGGTTCCGGACCGAAACAGGACTTTCGCTGCAACAGCATGCAAATTCTACACGGCAGAAGGTTCCCCAACAGTACACAATAGGCATTGATGGAAGAGGGCATGCTGTCACAGCTGATCGACTGGGTCCAGGCCAACCCGGGCTGGGTCATGCTGGCCGCGTTCGCCTTTGCGTTCCTTGAATCGCTGGCCATCATCGGCGTGTTCGTTCCTGGCATTCTCCTGCTGTTTGCCGTCGGTGCGCTGGTCGGTATGGACCTAACCGGCCTGGTGCTGGTCTGGCTGGCCGCTTCGACCGGCGCCCTGGCCGGCGACGGTATCAGTTTCTGGTTCGGCCATCATTACCGGCATCGCCTGCCGCACATGTGGCCGCTGAATCGACACCCGCAGCTGCTGGCCCAGGCCCAGACTTACTTTGTTCAGCATGGCGGCAAAAGCGTGTTTGCCGGCCGATTCATCGGGCCGTTGCGACCGCTGATTCCGATGATGGCCGGGATGCTGTCTATGCGCCGTCGCGATTTCGCGCTGATCGCGACCCCGGCCTGTCTGCTCTGGGCGCCGTTGTACCTCGCCCCCGGAGTACTTTTCGGGGCCTCGCTGGAGCTGGCAGCGGAGTTTGCCGGCCGGCTGGTCGTGGTATTGCTGATCGTGGTGCTGGGATCGTGGTTCATGCTGTGGCTGACCCGGGGAATCTACGAGTTTACGGCCCGCCGCAGTACCTGGTGGCTCAAAGGGCTGGTGCGCTGGAGCACTCGCCACGCGGTCATGGGGCGGCTGATCGGCTCCCTGATCGATCCTTCCAGGCGCGAGGTGCTTTCAGTCACCCTGCTGGGCCTGCTGCTGGGCCTGTCGATGGCAGGCTTGCTCGCAGTACTGGTGTTCAGTCCGTTCGGCACGCCGGCCTGGGATATCGACCGCCAGCTGGCCGGCCTGGCCGCCAGTCTGCGTAACCATTTCGCCGACCCGGTCTTCGTTGCCCTGTCGCTGGCCGGCGATCTGCGGGTGATGGCGCTGCTTGCCGGCCTGATGACCATTCTGATGATCGTCATCGGCCGCCAGAAAGCCGCCTGGCACTGGCTGATCGCCACCGCCGGCGGCTGGCTGCTGGCCGAGCTGCTCAACGGCTTCATGGGCCTGGTGCTGGATCGGCCGGATGCCGCCATGCCGCTGGCCGAGATTCCCCATCGGTCCTTTTCCCTGGCCACCGTGGTGCTGGGCTTTTTCGCCGTGATGATCGCCAAGGACCTGTCGGCACGGCGGCGCAAGTGGCCCTACCTGGCCACCGTACTGTTGCTCAGCCTGATCGGATTTGCTCACTTCTACCTGGGTCGGGCCTCGATCAGCGGACTGCTGGCGGCTACCGCCCTGGGCTGTGGCTGGCTGGCGCTGGTCGGCATCGGCTATCGCCAGCGCGCCATTCCCAGACGCCGGCCGCTGTTGCTGGTGATGGTGTTCTACCTGCTGCTGGCCAGCTTCGCCGCCGTGCACATCGGCCAGACCCACACCACGCTGACCGAGCAGACCCGTCTGGCCTACCCGGATCGACAGCTGTCGCTGGATCAGTGGCTGACAAGCGACTGGGAGCTGCTGCCGGCCAAGCGCTCGCGGATCGGACGAGAGTTCATCCAGCGCTTCGACCTGCAGCTGGCCGGGCGTCTGATCGACATCGAACGGGCTCTGGCAGGCCATGGCTGGCACGTGCCCGAAGCGCCAGGGCGGCGAGGGATTGTCGGCATGCTGGCTGGTGATCCGGATGATCAACCGCTACCGCATTTCCAGCGGGATTTTGCCGGTCAGCCGGAGCGCTTGTTGATGGTCCGCGCCATCGACGGCAGCCAGATGCTGGTGATTCGCCTGTGGCACTCCGGCGCGGTGGTCGGCGGCACCGAGGCGCCGATCTGGCTGGGTCAGGTCAGGGTTGTCGAGCCGGCCAGCTGGCTGGGCTTCAATCACTGGCAGCAGATCTATGAAGAAACCGAAGCCGCTGCCGAGCAGCTGCGGCGCGACCTGGACACCGCGCGCTGGCGTCAGGCCCGGGTCGGGCTCTGGCTGGGCAAGCTTTGACTTTCGGAATTCAGGTCGAAAATCAGACTGGACGGTGCACGGCTTCTACCTCGACCAGCAGATCGCGACGACAGATATCGCCGCGCAAGCCGGCCAGTCGAAGGCCCGGCCAGCGCGCCAGCAGATGATCGCGGACAGCGGGCCAGTCCCGCGCATCGCGCACGTAGGCGCGCATTACTGTGCCCGGCCCCAGCCCGGACCAGCTCTTGCCGGGCAACTGCTCGGCCGCTTCGGCGACCAGCACATCGACATTGCGGGTCATCTCGTCAAGCTGGCCTGCCAGCTCATGCGGATGGGCCGTGGCGTGTCCGACGACGCTGGCGGTACCTGAAATCAACAGCAACGCGTCGTCTTGGTCCCCGCCCAGCGCGGTGGCGCGGGCGAACGCCGGACTGCGCGGACCGTACTGGCGAGGATAGCGGTGGGCGCTGATCTGGCGCGGATTCTCAATGTGGTGAGCGGATGTCTTGCCGGCCAGGGCCACGATGCGCAGGTCACTGCCATCTCCACCGATGGCGGTAGCCGCACACAACTTGCCGTCATCCAGTCCGGCCGCATCCAGCGCCCGACCGCGACCGACGCAGAAGCGCCGATAGCGCTCATCGTCCCCAAACCCGGCATTGATCGCCGGGATGAAGTTCCAAAGGCGGATGAACTGCCTGCCGTCAAGTGTGTGCAAGGCGCTGACCAGACGCCGATAGGCCTGCTCAACCAGGTCGGCAGGATCTTTCTCGGACGAGTCGACAAGGCTGATCGCCATTGCCAGCCAGTCACCGGCCCGGCGCCAAGGCAGCCCGTCCAGGGTTCCGGTACTGACCGGGGCGTCGACCGTCCAGTACTCGGCGTCGTGATCGCCGCCGAGCAGCGTGAGCCCCGGACAGAAGGCATCATCGCCACCGTCCGGAGCCGTTCCAAGCGAGACTGGCAGCAGAATCGGGCGGGGGGGCGGAGCGGTCAGGACTTCCGGCAAGCATCGAGTCCCGGCTTCGGGCGGGGCACCGACCTGGCTGATGTTGCTTGGATACCGACTCATGGCTTCCATTATCGGCGATCAGCGCTGGCAACGTGCGCAATAGAAGGTGCTGCGCTGGCCGATGATCACCCTTCGAATGGCGCCGCCGCAGCTTGCGCACGGTTCGCCCTCGCGACCGTAGACCAGCAGCGCCTGGCCGAAATAACCAGGCCGTCCATCGCCGGCGGTAAAATCGCGCAGGCTGGTGCCGCCTTCCTCGATCGCCCGTCCCAGCACATCGACGATGGCCGCGGCCAGGCGACCGTAGCGCAGGAGGCTGATTCGGCTGGCCGACCGCCGGGGATGAATGCCGGCCAGAAACAGCGCCTCGCAGGCATAGATGTTGCCCACACCGACCACCACGCCAGCGTCCATGATCAGGCTTTTGACCGGCCCGCGACGCCCATGCGCGCACTGCCACAACCGCTGGCCGGAAAACTCCTCGCTGAACGGTTCCGGTCCCAGCCCGTTCAGGCGCGGATGCGCTAGCGGGTCGTCCCCCGGCGACCACAGAAGAGCACCGAAGCGACGCGGGTCGGTAAACCGAATGACCCGGCCGGCGGCCATCGCGAGATCCACATGGTCATGTGGCCCGACCGGCGGCAGACCTTTCGGAGTCCAGACCCGGAACGAGCCCGACATCCCCAGATGCCACAGCAGGGCACCGCTCTCGAGCTGCCAGACCAACCACTTGGCGCGCCGGGTGAGGCTGATGACCCGTTCGCCTGCCACATCGCGAACCGGCGCCGGGATAGGCCAGCGCAGATCGTCCCGGCGCAGGCAGATCGCTGCTATTCGCCGACGCTCCACATGAGGCGCAAGGCCGCGACGGGTGGTTTCGACTTCAGGTAGTTCGGGCATTACCAAAGTGGGCAGAACGAGATCGCCGCTAGTATGCCTGCCCCAGGGTCACTTGACTGTTGCCGTTGATCGCGCCGATCATAACTACCGCTTCGGCGCCTCTTGAATGACCACATCCCAAGGAGACTGCAACGTGTACAGATTGTTCATCATGCTCGTCCTGACCCTGACCATTGCCGTTCTGAGCGGCCTGGCCATGGCCCAGATGTCGAACGAGGATCAGATCAAGGTGCGCCAGTCGGCCTACACCTTCATCGGCTGGAACATGAACCGGATTCGCGCCCAGGTCATTGATCAGGAGGTCGAGTTCAACCCCGCCCAGATCCAGCAGGCAGCCAATGCGATCGCCGCGGTCGCCAATTCAGGGATGAGCGCGCTGTATGGCCCCGGCACCCACGAGGGCAGCGGATGGAAACCGACCCGTCTGAAGGCCGAGTTCTTTGATGAGCTTGACCAGGTCGGCGAGATCGCCGGCAACTTCATCCAGCAGGCCAATGCCCTGCAGGAAGTCGCCGGCGGCGGCGACCAGGCGGCCATCGCCGGGCAGTTCCGCCAGCTCGCCGATGCCTGCGGCGCCTGCCATCGCAACTACCGCGCACCGGAATGATCAGCGGAATCGACGCTGTCTGTAGCGACTGAAGAAGCATTGGACCATTCTGCCCTGGCCGAGCACCTCGGGCAGTGCCTGCCCGGCGATCAGCTGACTGCGGTCCTGGATTCCCACCGTGCAGCCATCGCCGCACACGGTGACTGGCCGCGCTGGCAGGCAATTATCGAACAGTTGCCGACAACCGGGCAGGGCTGGGAGATGGATGCAGGATGCCTGGTTGCCGGTCAGCCGGTGGACCAGAAATCCGTGCTCGCCGAGCTGCTGCTCGGCCTGATACCCTGGCGCAAGGGGCCGCTGTGCCTGGGCGGGGTGGAAATCGAGACCGAGTGGCGCTCTGACTGGAAGTGGGCCCGGGTAGAACCTCACGTGAAGCTGGCCGGCAAGCGCATCCTCGATGTCGGTGCCGGAAACGGCTACTACGGCTGGGCAATGCTGGCCGCCGGCGCTGCAAGCGTGCTTGGGTGCGACCCGTCGATCCTCTGCCAGGCCCAGCATCGGGCGATCCGGGCCTTTGCCGGACCAGCCGCCAATCACCTGCTGGCCGCACGCCTGGAGGATCTGCCGGCGGCGATTGACGGATTCGACTGCGTCTTCTCCATGGGGGTGCTTTATCACCGTCGCGATCCGGCCAAGCACCTGGCTGACCTGCATAGACGCCTGCGACCAGGCGGCCAGCTGGTGCTGGAAACCCTGATCGTCCCTGATCGACAGCCCTACCTGCTCGAGCTGTCAGGGCGCTATGCGCGCATGCGCAATGTCTATGCCCTGCCCAGCCTGGCGCTGCTGGAGCAATGGCTGGACAAGGCGGGGTTCGAGCAGATTCGCACCCTGGATATCAGCCAGACCAGCTCTGACGAGCAGCGAAGCACCGAGTGGATGCCATTCCAATCGCTGGCCGAGGCCCTGGATCCGGCCGATCCGGGCCTGACCCGCGAAGGCCATCCGGCGCCGCGGCGGGCGTTCGTTTGCGCAATCAGAAAAGCTCCAGGCGACCGGCCATGACCACCAGGATCAGCCCCGGTGCGATGACCCGCGCCAGCCACAGCCAGGCGTTGTAGGCCCACTTGGGCATCTTCTCGTCAAGCTCCTCGCGCGTGATCGCGCTGGACAGCACCCAGCCGGCAAACAGCGCGGTCAGCAAGCCGCCGATGGGCAGCATGATCTCGGAGGTCACGAAGTCCTTCGCATCCATCAATGACTTGCCGCCAATGCTGACCTCGGCCCAGAGATTGAACGAAAACACGCTGGCCAGCCCCAGCACCCAGGCCACGGCGGCCACGCACAGCGCCGCGCTCTTGCGCGACAGGTTGGTCGCCTCGACCAGGTAGGCCGTGGCCGGTTCCATCAGGGAGATCGAGCTGGTCCAGGCGGCCACTGACAGCAGCAGGAAGAACGCCATGCCGTAGGCGATGCCGAACGGCATCTCGGCGAAAGCCAATGGCAGCGAGGTGAAGATCAGCCCGGCGCCGCCGCCGGCCGGATCAATGCCGAAGGAAATGACGATCGGGAATATGGCCAGGCCCGCGATCAGCGCAACCACGGTATCGGAGACCGCGACCGTGGTGCCGACCGCGGGAATATTGGCGTTCGACGGCAGGTAGGCGCCATAGGTCATGATCGCGCACATGCCCAGACTCAAGGTAAAGAACGCCTGGCCCAGCGCGGTGACCACCATGCCATAGGAAAGCTGCGACCAGTCGGGCCGGAACAGGAAGCTGACCGCATCCATGAAGTGACCGGTGCTGACGCCGTAACCAACCAGGATCAGCAGCAGCACGAGCAGGATGGGCATCAGAATGCTGACCGCACGCTCCAGGCCCTTTTCGACACCGAAGGCGACCACGAACACCGTCATCAGCATGAACAGGCCATGCCAGAAGGTCAGTTCGCCGGCGCTTGCCAGCAGGCTGGTGAAGGTCTCTCCGGGATCGGTGATCGGCGCGCCGGCGCCAACCAGCTCCTTGAAGTAAAGGAAGCCGTAGTGCAGCGTCCAGCCGGCTACCACCGAGTAGAACGACAGGATCACGAAGCCGGCGACGACCCCGAGTATGCCCAGACCCATCCAGGCACGCGTCTTGCCGACATCTTCCGACAGCTCCTTGAGCGAGTTGATCGGGCTCATGCGACCGCG
>SKQS01000088.1 GCA_007118895.1 Wenzhouxiangella sp. | reverse complement strand
TGTCCCTGGCTTCGGGACTGTCCCCATCCTGGTTGTCAAAAATCGTAATGCTCCCGTCAAAACTGTTACCAGAAATGACAATCAACAACACAGCCGGTTTAAAAATCATCATACTGCTTATTGCGATAAGCCTGACAGCTTCCTGCAGAAGCAGTCAAGATGAACTTGTCTGGCATGATTTTCCGGAACATCCGGGTTATTCGCAAGAAGAGCAGTTGTATTACCTGAAATATTTTCAGACAGGTTTTGGAAAAGCTGGTTCGCTAATCAATGACCACAATAAGATATCAGAGGACAACATTGAATATCTTATACGAGTGGCAGAAAGACGTCTTTCATATAAAGATCTTAATGAAAAAAGCGGTAAGGAGCTTATACTGATCTCTGCCCATCTGACACAGGAAGTTCTGCAGCCATGCTTATCAGTTGAGTCGTGCAATGTCAGTGAACTATCGTATATTTCCAACGACTCTCTGATTGATAGTTATAAAAGACGCAGCAGAGGACAAAAGGGCTTATGCATTAATTATACGCTTATGAATAAATACATATTCAGTGGTCTTAAAGCACGCTATGCAGCACTGGATAACTATGAATTTATCCCCTTGGCCATAACAAGACGCCTTCATGCAGTCCAAGGCTTTTACGATAAAAAAACCAATAAAATTGCTATTTTATGCAGTTTGACCGATGATATTGACAGCAAATTCAACTCAGGAAATCATAAGCTTAACTGGAACTCAGACATGCCTGATATATATTATGAAAACAATATTGATTTCATTAGAATTGTTAAAAGAATTGATGATGATCCTGGGCAGGTTATTGAAAAGCTTCTGGAGATGGAGGCTAAAGGTAAGTACCCAGAAAATTATCTGCAGTATTACATTGGCATAGCTTATAACAGGCTTGGAGAAAGCCGGAAGACCAACAGGATTTTTTTTGAAATACTAAAACGTGATTCTGTATTTGGCAGCGCAATCCTGAATTTGTATCTTAACTGATGAACTTGAGAGTTCAAAGTTCCTGGTTCTTCGTTCCTGGTTGCAAGAAGTAAAGCCAATAAATTTGGATAGATATATGATCTGAACCAAAAGATATTTTGATCTGCCAAAAAAGCCAATAAAAATAAAATATTACAATAAAATTTTGACTGTCCAGTGATGAATTGAATATTCTTTTTGTTTTTGATCGTCTCATACTTATCACTACAGCGACACTTTGTATAAAATTGTCGCCTCGGCCCCGGGGACAGGCACTTTTGCTGACCTTAAACCGTAAAACGGCCGGACTATCCGGCGGCAAAAGAGCCAGTCCCCTTTTAGCTTAAATAAAGTGTCGCTGCAATGTTCTGAAGCCGCATAGATTTGCTTGGAATCAAGAAGACATATCCATGGGAAAATCATCTTTTGTCAGACGCTATAGACTGCTGTGGCTGACTATAGTCCTGGTTGCAGTTAACGTGAGTATAGTTCATTTTCTGCCTGGATATCGCTATGATTCCATTGTCCTGCACCACTCAGCCTCCTGGGCCGACAACTATGCCACCATCCGCGATTTTCATCTTGCCCGGTTTCCCGGGGTCAGGGACGCAGCCTATCATTTGCTTCTGTCCAATGGCAGCGCCGGGGTTCCCATGGGTCACCTGGAGGCTACGGGCAGGTATCAGAATCTCAGCTATGCTCTGGCCACGAAAAACAGGCATTACAACCTCAGGGCAGTGCATGTCTGCGTCATCGGCAATTACGATCAGCGTCCAGTGCCTCAAGATATGCAGCCTGTCATCGGGCATGCTTTGCAATCATTGATGAGCAGATACCGCATCCCGCAGGACAGAATCTTTTTCCACCGCGATGTCAGTCCTTCAGCCTGTCCTGGCAGACATATCAGCAAGCATGACGTATATAACTGGATCAGCAGGTCAGCTGAATGCCCTGCAGAAATCAGGGCTCAGCAGAGATCAGTTATCAATCACTCTGCATATTCCCTCTGGACTTTTCCAAAACTGTTCCTTGTGCTCATGGCTGCAGTGTCAATGACAATCATCATTTTCTGGGGCATTTTGTTTAAAATAGTGAACATAAGAAGGGAAGCCGTCCAGATCAGTCTGGACAGGCCGGACGTCTCCCAGGCCTGCAAGCCTGATGCTCCAGCGAGCTCATCAGGTATATCCAGACAGATGCATTTTTGATTGATGAAAAATATTTTTTCAATGCTTCTTTTCAACCGGGAATATTTCGCGCTTGTTTACAGCCGTAAAAAATACAGTCTGCTGCAGTGGCAATCAGGGTCGAAAACAAGCAATGAGGGCTTAGCACGAGGACTTTTACTGGTTTCTGAATTTTCTTTTCTGTTCTGTTTGCTAAATGAGCAATCATCAGCTGGTCTATGAATGGATCAGGCCAAAAGGCTTGATCTAACCTGAAGTATTGGTTAAATCTTTTTTCAAGCGGCTCAAACCAGTTGTAAAAGGTCCATATACAACCCGCTGTCCTTGACATTCCCCTATAAACCTCCACCGATT
>SKQS01000249.1 GCA_007118895.1 Wenzhouxiangella sp. | reverse complement strand
TCGCTTTTTCAATCCTCACATAGTGTGAACTATGCTCCGGTTGAAAAAACTCCGCGCCACGCCCCGGAAACACTACTCTCCGGGCTCCCGCATCCGTACATTTATGCAATAGCCGGGTTAATCAGACGCGTGGCAGCTCAGTTGCCAGCTTCTGGAGGCACCGGTTCCGGCACCGACTTCGCCTTGCCGCGCTGGCGAACCAGGTAGACCAGACCGGCGCAAATCGCCAGCAAAACGATGCTGAGCACGGGGCGATAGAACAGCCAGGCCAGGGCAATGACCAGTAGCGACAGCACCGAGCCGAGTACGGCCGAGACCAGGCCGACACCGGCCGCGGCAATACTGCCGAGCAGTGGAAGCACATCGGCCACCACCTGGATCGGCTTGAGGATGGCGCCAAAACCGACAATCGCCAGCACCAGGCCGAGCAGGCGCAGCCCCCAGGTCATGATGGTGTTTTCTCGCACCATCTGTTCGAACATGGCCTCGGCGCTGTGGTGACCTGCACGTAGTCTTTCGATGGTGGTGCCTCGACTGGTGGTATGGGTGATCAGGTTGCTGCCGCTCTGACGGGCCAGGATGGAGACGGGCTGATCCTCGACGACCTTCAGGCGAATGCGCAGATCGCCCACCTCGGGGCTCATCGGGTTGCCGATGTACAGCCAGTCGGCGTGCTCGGTGCTGGCACGTGCCTGCAAGGCCTCGGGCAAGGACGCCACGTGACTTTCATCCAGGCGCAGATAATCCCCCTGGCTGATCTGGCCGACCAGGCGCGAGCTCAAGGCAAAGGCACCGACGCTGACATCGCCGGCCTGACGAGTGTCGCCACTGACAGGAAACGAAGACGGGTTGCGATGCTGGCCAGGCTGATTGAAACGGCTGGAATCGATCTGACGGGACGACCAGTCGGTACGATAGCTGTAGGTGGTGACCCGCTCCTCGCCGCCACCGACCCGCGATCTCGTTTCGGTTCTCGAGTCCTCGCGCCACTGGTACATTTCCACCTCGCGAATCAGGGCGATGGCACGCTGCTGCACGCCCAGCACCGGATCAGTGAGTGTTTCTCCCGATTGCGCCTGGCCACTCAGGTGCACCAGACGGCCTTCATTGGCCGGATCAACCGAGTCGGCGGCAACCGCAACCACGGCGGCAGCCCCTTCGGCCAGCCCCTTGGCAGTATTGACTGCCCGCCCTTCGTTCCACCACAACAAGACCACCGCCACCAGGATCAGGATGATTCCGGTGACGATGCCCTTGAACGACTGCATCAGGCGCTGGCCCCAGCCAACGCGTGTCGTGCTCGTGTATTGCTGTCCCATGTGTTCCCTCACTGGTGCTCTGACTGGCGGTCAGTATTCCCGACAGCGGCGGCCAATTCAATACCGGGAACCCCTTGGGAGTCTACTAAGACATTCACGAGCAGAGACGGCCAGTGCCGCCTCTGCCGGGCTTGTGTCTCACGCCGGATCCGGCTCATGAATGATCCGGATTGCACCAGACTCACTGCGGCGGACCACAGGCCGGGTTGAAGACCGAGCAACCCGGCTCGAATCCATCATAGAAAATGACATCCGATGGCGGCACCGGGTGGACCAGGGCGATGGCCGTATTGTTCCACGGGTGCGGGTCGATCCCGTCGAAGCTGACGGTGGCCACATTGGTGAAGTCTCCGGCCGGCGCCACTTCAACGGTCAGGGAAAGCTGACGGGATTGTCCAACATCCAGCCCACCCACCGACCACTGGCCAGTCCCGGGCGAGAAGCTGGTGCCGGCCTCGGCCACATGGCTTGCATAGATGAACCCGGATGGCAGCTGATCGACAACCACGACCCCCGTTGCCGGATCAGGCCCCAGGTTGGTGACGACGATCTGGAACGTCACCGTGGTGCCAACTTCCGGGGTGCCGTTGTCGACGGTCTTGGCAAGCGACAGATCGGACTCGCCGCTGGCCACCGACAGCGTAACCGTGGCGCTGTTGTTGAGCGGCTGCGGGTCGACCAGCTCGCCGGCGATGGTTGCGGTTAGGCCTATCAGGCCGGATGCAGTTACTTTTGCCACGATCTGCAGCTCGAACATCTCGACCTGGCTTCCTGCCGGCGGCGCCATCTCACCGAGCTTCCAGGAACCGGTGGCCGGGTCATAGCTGCCAAAGGCATGCTGATGGGACACATATTCCAGCCCTGCCGGCAGCGGCACCTCGACCTCAGCGTCCTGGATCGGAAATCCGCCCTGATGCCTTGCGGTCACCGTCAGCACCACCTGGTCATTCAATGACGGATTGAGGTCATCGGCACCCAGGTCTACCGCAAGGTCGGCAAATGGATTCACGCTGACCGTGGCCAGGTTGTTGCCTGGCAGCGGGTCGGGCTGGTCGGCGCTGACGAGGGCGGCCAGGGTGTAATCGCCCATACTGGCAACCGAGACCAGCAAGTCCATCTTTGGCGGACCCTCGAAAGGCTGCAGGTCGCCGATCGTCCATAGCCCGCTGGCGGGATCAAAGCTGCCCATGCTGGTACTGTGATCGATGTAGGAATAGCCGGTGGGCAGCGTAGCGACCACGGTCACGCCGGTGGCCTGGTCAGGACCGAGGTTTTCGACCTCGAACAGAAAGCCTGCGGAATCACCCGGCATGGCGTTCGGATTGCTTGCATCGGCCCACATCGACAGATCAGCATTGTCCTGCATGACCTGAAGCTCTAGCTGAGCCAGATTGTTGTTGATGTCCGGGTCGAATTCGGCCGCCTCGATTTCGGCCCCGGCGACCCAAGGACCGACCGGATTGACCAGCAGCTCGATCTGCAGGATGGCCCCGCTGCCCGGCCCGCTGTCATCGAGATCAGGCAGTTTCCAGCTGCCGGTGGACGGATCGAAATCGCCATCGGCAGTGAAGTGATCGCTGTAGCTCAACCCGGGCGGCAGGGTGATCAGCGCCTCGACGCTGCTCGCCGGCGACGGCCCGGCATTGTCCACCTGCAGGGTCATGACAACCAGGTCGCCCGGTGATGCGATCTCGGGCAGGAAGTTGCCGCGAATGGACACATCCGCCTGCACCGGTCCGGGGTCGGTACCGAAGAAACGGTATACCGGAGTACGGAACGGATAACGGCTTCGTCCATGGCCCTCACCGGCAGCCCCGTCTATAGTCAGGTAAAACTGGCCGGGCATGCCGGAAAAACCGTTCAGGCGCCAGCCGCCGGTGATCGGGGTCATCACGCCGCCACCCGGTGGCGGCACGAAACTGGCAGAATTGCAGCAACTGGCCGACACCAGCACCCGCGGTGCCGTGATCGTGGTCGGGCCAATCCGTAGACCGGTTGCGCCACCGCGGGTCCATGTCACCTGCTCGGTGACCGGATTCCAGTCGATGTGCTGGTCGACATCGCCGGGCACGCGCAAGCGCGCCAGGTTCCAGCGCGCTTGGCCATCGACTTCGGAGAACACGCCGCCGATCACCAGCCGGCCATCGGCTTGCACCGCCATCGTCCTAACCCCTCCTGTTCCCGTCGCAGCGAGCTGAATGGCGAAAGATGAATTGACCGAATTGGGGTTGTCCAGCAAGGCCAGGCCGCTGCGCGGGAGGCCGCCAACTTGGGTGAAAACTCCGGCGATATAGATGCGGCCATCGGCGCGAACAGCGATGGAGCTAACCCGATTGCTGACGTTGACGTTGACAGAGACCAGGTTGCCATCGGTATCGAGGGTGGCAAAGCGTTGCCTTTCCTGACCGTTCACATTCGTGAACAGGCCGCCGATCAACAGGTCATTGCCACGCCAGGCCATAGCATTTACGGCATCGTTGGCTTCAGCGATGAAACTCGTGTCCAGTGATCCATTGGCGTTGAGCCGCGCCAGGCGTGAACGTGGCTGACCATCGGCAAGGGAGAACGGGCCGCCCAGGTACAGCCGCCCTGCCTGGTCAGGCAGAACGGCAAAGACAGGAAAGTTGAAATTAGGCGGCTGAAAACCGGTGTCCAGGGTGCCGTTGGGATTGAGCCTGGCGATGTACTTTTGACCGAGAGTGCCTATCGATAGGAAACTGCCTGCGATAACTATACTGCCGTTTTCGAGAACGACGATGGACTCAATACCACCAGTCGTACTGATTTCGGGATCCTGAAAGCTGGCGTCCAGTGAACCGTCCGGATTCAGGCGCGCCAGATTTGTCCTCGGGTGGCCGTTCACCGCACTGAACGAACCACCGATCAGGATCTTTCCATCCGGCTGCACGGAGATGGCACGCACGCTGCCTCCGGTGATCACCGGCAGAAATGATCCGGAAACGTTGCCGTTTTCAAGCACGCGGGCCAGGCGGGTGCGGGGGACGCCGTTGATGAACTGAAATTGGCCGCCGACCAGCAGCGTACCGGAGGCTTCCAGAGCAATGGCCCGAACAATGCCGTCGGTCACCGCCGTGGTCGCCAGGGTCTGGGTCGGGACACCGGCGCTGGTCAGGCGGGCCAGCCGCCCCCGGGGAATGGTGCCGTTGAAATTGGTAAAGGCTCCGCCGACGGCAATGGTGCCATCGGGCTGAACGGCGACGACATGAATCGGCGCACTGGGCAGCACAAGCTGGGCAAAGCCATTGTCAAGACTGCCACTTTGATCCAGGCGCGCCATGTGACTGCGCGCACCCGGTCCGGAAAAATCACCGACCACGATGGCGCGACCGTCCGGCTGCAGATCGATATCGCGCACGGCGGCGTTAAGGGTTGGCGGCTCGTAGCCGGTATCCAGCGCGCCGCTGGCGTGATAGCGCCGCAGATATCCTGGGAAATCGCCGCCAACCAGGATGCTGCCGTCATCCTGCAGGGCGATGCTGTGGATCAGGTGAGGCGCACCGACCAGGTTGGTCACTGTGAAACTGTTGTCCCAGCTGCCATCGGTATTCAACCGGTAAATACGGCGCGGCATGATGTCGCCAACCCGGCCGATGTTGCCGGCGATCAGCACCTTGCCGTCGGGCTGTATGGCGATCGACCGCACCGACCCGGTAAACTCGACCGGCACGAAGCTGGTATCCACCGTACCGTTGTAGTTGAGCCTTGCTATGGTGGTGCGCGGAGTGCCGCCGAGCTGGGTGAAGCTGCCGCCGATATAGAACTTGTCGCTGTCGGGATCGGGAACCACCGTGTAGATGGTGCCATTGGGGTTCGGGTTGGAAAACGGCCCGACTTCGTCGCCGAAGATATCCAGCCGCACGATCCGGTTGCGATTGCTGCCCCCCAGCGTGCTGAAGCTGCCGACTACCAGGAAGTCATTGAACTGGTCGGTGGCAACGTCGAATACGGACCCGCCACCGATATTCGGGTTGAACAAGGCACTGACCGTGTCGTCGGCATCGAGCAGGGCCAATCGATTGCGAGTCAAACCGCCAACCTGGGTGAAGCTGCCGCCGATCAGCTGGCGACCGCCGAAGCCTCGGGTCATGGCCAGCACATCGCCACCGGAAACATTCGGGTTGTATCCGTCATCGACATCCTGCGCAGATACGGTGGCCGGCACGATGAGCAGCAGTGAGATCAGTGCCGAAATGATCGTTAGGTGTTTCATGACGCGTGTTCCCTCTTGTAGTGAACTAAACATGACTGGACCAGGCCTGGCAGAATCCCGCCAAGCAGCAAGAAAACCCCCAGAAACAGCGTCAGCCGATCGCTGATCTTCAGGCCGGTGTGCATCAGGCTGCGTTCGGGATGCTCGGGGTCAATGCGGATGGCGATCCAGTCGCCGGTTCGCAGATGACGGGTGGCGCGATGCGAGCTGCCGCGGCGATCGTATCGCCAGCCGAGATGAACCCGGCCCTCGTGGATATAGCGATAGGCAAACCCATCGCCGCTGGCAACTACCTGGGCACGCACCGCCAGCGAGTAGTCGCTGCCGCGCTCCTGCCAGGCAGGCGCCAGCACCAGCAAGACCAACAGCAGGCCGGCAGCAATGGCTGCGCCTGTCAGCAAGGCTTGACGGCTTGCAGTTGCCTGGCTGCTATGCTCGCTCTGCCGCTGTTCCGAACCGTATGACATGACTTTTCTGATCAAAGCTGGCAATCTCTGTCTCGTGAGCTGCTGCCAAATCGGCAGCGCACCGGTGACAGCATCGGCGACACGATGGCCGCGAGCTTGAAATCAATTTGAAATTTCCGTGAAATCAGGTGACAAAGGGGGCATTCGCCGCGAATGCCGTGCAACCAATACCGCTGGAATCTGCTTGCCGGTTCACAAGCGACAACGCGATTCGACCAGACCGTGAAAATCGAATTCGAAGACTTCATCCTCGACACCGAGGAAAAGACAGTAACCGGACCGGACGGGCCAGTTGCCCTCAGGGCGCAGACCTATGCCGTACTGTGCTGCCTGATCGAACGGGCGCCCTCGGTGGTTGCAGTCGATGAACTTCTGGACCAGGTCTGGGGCCACCAGGCCACCTCGGTAAGCTCGGTGCCGCAAACCATCAAGGAACTGCGCCAGGCGCTCGGCGACTCCAGTACCGAGCCGCGGATGATTGCCACCCGGCGCCGCCTGGGCTACCAGTTCATTGCGCCGGTCACGCAGGTTTCAGCGCCTGAGCCTTCGTCCGAGCAGCCCGGTGACGATCCGGTACCTGCCACCCGCCTGCCTGCCTGGCTGATCCCGGGCCTGATCGTGCTTGCTGCGGCCGTGGTGGCCAGTGGGTTGTGGCGAAGCGAACAGCCCCCCCTGGCCGAGCGCTCCGAGCAGCTGCCGACACTGGCCGTGGCCGAGATGGTCAATTCCAGCGACGATCCGGAGCTGAACTGGCTCGGTCCGGCGCTGGAAACCTATCTCGGACATGCCCTGGTCGAGCTGGGCGGTTTCCGGGTGGTGGCCGTAGACCGGGCCAGTCGCGAAGATGAGCTGGCGCTGCTTGACGTGGATTTTCTGGTCGAGGGGCGCTTCCTGGCTGCCGGCATCGACGGATCCCGACTGCTGGCCAGCCTGCGCCGGCCCGGCTCGGGCGAGATCGTGACCAGCCTGGAATCAGGCCTGCCCGACTGGGACGTGGCCGGACTCAGCATTGCCATGGCATCGGCAATTCGTGAACGATTGGGCTATGAGCCGCCGCCAGGAGCGGATGCCGGCGCAATACGGGCCCGCCTGCCGCGCCTGCCCAGCAGCCAGCGCGCCTACTTCACCGCCGTCGAAGCGATCGCGCTGCGGGAGCCAGGCCGAGCGCTGGAGCAGATTGCCGCCGCCCGCGGCCATGAGCCGGATAACCCCAGACTCGATCATCTGCAATCGCTGGCCCTGGCGCTGGGCGGTGACCTGGAGTCCGCGCGCCAGGCCAGCAGCCGCGCATTGACTGCCACCAACCTGTGGCCACGGCGCGATCGGCTGGACATCGAGGCCACCGCAGCGATGCTGGATTTTGATTTTGATCTCGCCGCCGACCGGCTGCAGGCGCTCAACGAGTTCTTCCCCGAGCCGGCATCGAGCCTGCGACTGATCCAGGCGCTGATCGGCGCAGGCCGGCTGCAGGCAGCCGCCGAGGGCCTGGCCTCGCTGCGCCTGAAAATGCCCCGCGATGCCCAGCTGGCGCTGCTGGAGGCCGAGCTGGCGCGTGTAGAGAGGCGCCGGCAAGACCAGGTCGAGCATGCACGGCGCGGCGTCGAGCTGGCCCGCGAGCAGCAGCTTGAGTCGTTGGTGGTCGCCGGCCTGCTGAGCGAATTGCAGGCCTGGATAGAAAGCGGCGAAAGTGCCGAGGCCATGGCGGTGCTGACCGAGCTCGAGCAGGACTTGAGCGAGCTGAGCCTGGCCGACCAGGCCCGGATAGCGTTGACCACGGCCAGACTGAAACTGCTCAAGGGCGAGATCGACGCGGCATTGACCTCGGCCGAGCTGGCCGAAACGCTTTACCAGGAAATACCGGCGCCAGCGGGGCTGGCGGAAACCTGGCAGGTCATGGGCGCTATCTACGAAGCAGCCGGGCGGCTGGATCAGGCCAACGAGGCGCTGGGACTGGCGGTGGCCGAATTCGCCCGGATCGGCGATCAGCGTCAGCTTGCCCGGGCCCGGGTAGGTTATGGCTCGACCCTGTCGCTGGCCAGCCGGATTGACGAGGCGATCGATCAGCTCGGCCAGGCCGCCGGACATTTCCGTGCGGTGCGCGATCGTCAGGGAGAGGGTGCCGCGCTGCTCAATCATGGCACCCTGCTGGCCCGATCGGGCCGCCTGTTCGATTCCGAACCGGTTTTCGAGCGCGCGCTGGAGGCATTCGCCGATGCCGGGGATCTGCGTGGTCAGGCCATCACGCTAGGCAACCTGGCCGGTGTTGCCGGAGAGCGCCGCGACACCAGCCGCTCGGTGGAGCTGGCCGAGCAGTCCCTGTTGCTGTTCGAGCTGCTCGATGCACGCAACGACATTGCCCGGGTGTCATACAACCTGGGCGTGCTGCTCAGGCGCCAGGGTGAACTGCTCGACGCCGAACTGCGCATCAACCAGGCCGCCGAAGCCTTCGCCGGACAGGGCGCGCTGCTGATGCAGTCGCGTGCCCTGACCACGCTGGGTCGCCTGTTGATCAGCATGGGCCGGATGGACGAGCTCAACGTCTTGATCGAACAACTGGATGCCCTGGCCATCGAGGACCCGACCGAGCTGTCTGCCATCCACGCGCTGCTGGGCGATCGCGCGCTGGCCGTGCTGGAAACCGAAACCGCGCGCGGTCACTTCGAGCAGGCTTTCGACCTGCTTGATCAGATCGGCGCTTCGACCCTGCTGCTCGTCGCCAGGCTGGACCTGGCCCGGGTCGATCTGGCCGATGGACTGCTGATCGATGCCGAGCAGTCAGCCCGTGACCTGCTGTTCGCCTTCGGTGAGATTCGCCACTCCAACCGCCAGGTCGACGCCCTGCTGATCCTGGCCGAGGCACTGATCGGCCAACAGCGCTTTGCCGACGCCGAAAACGCCCTGGGCCAGGCCGATACGCTGCTGGCCGAAGCGCCCGATGCCGAACAGTCGCTGCGCCTGGCGCTTGTCAGAAGCCAGCTGCCGGCCGACCCCGAGTTAAGCCGCCAGCGCCTGGACTGGGTAGCCCGCAAGGCAGGCGAACAGGGTTTTCTACCGCTGGTCGAACAGGCCACCCTGCTGCGCTGAACAGCGCAGGATAAAAGAGACCAGCCACCCCATGGCGGTGCCGAATACAAGCAGTGAAACCGCCACCGCTGTGATGATGCCGATTTCGAAAACAAGCACCATGGCCACGGCCGGTGCCAAAGCAGCGAGCAAGACCTCCAGACAGCGCAAAAGCTCCCTTCGCCACCTGGCCAGCGCCTGGTAGGCACCCAAGCGTTCAGGCTGCCGGTAAAGCCTCCAGTACCAGAACAGACGCTCCAGCCAGAGCCAGGTCAAAACCACCAGCGCCAGCCACGCCGACTGCATGAAAGCCGCAACTTGCTGCCAGACTCCATATCCAGCCATCGCACGATACCACTCGGGAAGACCCGTCCATGCCGCAAGGCACAGGACCACGCCACCAGAAAGCACGAAAACCACAACCTTCATCGCATTAAGCCCCCGCATCAGGAAAACGAACGCTCATCATTACATGAAGCCGACCGGGGGATCTCTACCGGGAACTGCACCATGACATTTGTCAGATTCGATCGATGGCGGTCGACACTGTTTTGATCGCCGCACTATCCGCAGACTGTGGCCCAGGCAAAAGGAAAGCGAAGCCACCATGTCCTGCACCATCATCGAGGCTGAAAATATCAGCCACCGCTACGGTCCGATACGCGCCCTGGACGGGTTTTCAGCCCGGCTTGACGGCGGCATCACCGCCTTGCTGGGGCCCAACGGCGCCGGCAAGACCACGCTGATCGAGCTGATCCTCGGCATCCGGGCGATCCAGACCGGCGCGATCGAGGTGTTGGGCGGAGCGCCCAGTGATCCGTTGGTGCGTCATCGGATCGGGGCGATGCTGCAGATCTCGGGTGTGCCCGGCACCCTGACCGTCAATGAACTGCTGGGCTGGTTTGCCAGTTTCTACCCGCAGCCGCGTCATCTCGACGAGGTGCGCGAGCTGGCGGGCTTGAGTGGTCTTTCCGACCGCCGCTTCGATCGGCTGTCCGGCGGTCAGAAACAGCGCCTGCTGTTTGCCCTTGCCCTGATCGGTCAGCCGCAGCTGCTGGTGCTCGACGAACCGACCACCGGCCTGGATCCTTCGGCACGGCGCGGTCTGTGGCAGGCTATTCGCAACCACGCCGACGAGGGCGGCGCGGTACTGTTATGCACCCATTACCTGGACGAAGCCGACCGTCTGGCCGACCGGGTGCTGGTCATCAACCAGGGCCGGCTGCTGATTAGCGGCACACCGGAGGACATCCGTCGCCAGGTGCCGAACAAGCGGATTCGTTGCCGTACTCGGCTGGCCAAGGGTGAGCTGACCAGCTTCGACGACGTCATCTCGGTCCAGGTCGATCAGGATCGGGTGGAACTTCTGACCGCCGATGCCGAGGCGGTAACGGCGCGCCTGCTGGCCGCCGACCCGGCACTTGAGGGTCTGGAAATCACCGGCGCCGACCTGGAGACGGCGTTTTTGCACCTGACCGACACGAAGGATCTGGCAGCATGATCATCCGAATCGAATCCCATCCAGCCTGGCAGGGCATTCAGGCCCAGTGGCTCAACCTGTGGCGCATGCCGGCCTACAGCCTGCCGACGCTGATCTTCCCGGTCGCCTTCTACGTGTTCTTCGGTCTGTTGATGCTGCGCGGCCAGGCGCTGTGGCTGCTGTGCACCTTCGCCACCTTCGGGGTGATGGGCGCAGCGCTGTTTTCTTTCGGCGTCGGCGTGGCGATGGAGCGCGCCCAAGGCTGGTGGCGGCTGCTCAAGGCGACGCCGGTGCCTTTCGCCTCAATCCTGGTCGGCAAGCTGTTCGGCGCCATGCTGTTTGGGCTGATCATCGTGGTGATGATGGCGGTGCTGGCGGCCTGGTTCGGCGAGGTCCGGCTGCCGCGCAGCCAGTGGCTGGGGCTGGCTGCCATGCTGGTGGCCGGCACCGTGCCGTTTGCCCTGTTCGGACTGGCGCTGGGTCTGTTGCTGTCGCCCAATGCCGCGCCGGCGGTGGTCAACATCATCTACCTGCCGCTGGGCTTTCTGTCCGGGCTATGGGTGCCGGTAACCATGTTTCCGGACTGGCTTGAAACCCTTGCCGCCTGGCTGCCGCCGTATCACCTGGCGGCGCTGGCCTTGAAGCTGACCGGGCAGATACCCGGCTCGATGACACTTCACTGGCTGGTGCTGCTTGTCTACACTGTTGTTTTCGCGGCTGCCGCCTGGCTGGGCTGGCGTCGCTTTACCGGGAGCTGAACATCATCATGAAACCGATCTGGTCCATCCCCCTGCTGGTTCTCGGCCTGGTGGCCGTATTGTTCCTGCTGCCGGTACCGGCCAGCGAGTCTGCGCCGGAGGGCGCCAATAATGGAAGCGAGACCGGAAGCCGTTTCGCGATCACCGATGTACAGCTGTTCGACGGCGAGTCGGTCACCGAGTCGGCCACAGTGCTGGTAATCGATGGAAAGATCGCCGAAGTCGGCACCGAGCTCGAGATCGCCGAAGACATCGACATTATCGACGGTGCCGGCAAGACCCTGCTGCCCGGCCTGATCGACGCCCACGTCCACAGCTTCGGAGAGGCGCGCGCCGATGCGCTGCGCTTTGGCGTGACCGCGGTGATCGAGATGTTCGGCGTTCCACAGGAGCTACCGGATGCCAGACAACAACGCGGCAGCCTGGATCCCATCGCCCGCGCGGATCTGTTCTCGGCCGGCATCCTGGCGACCGCCGCTGGCGGTCACGGCACCCAGTACGGCTTCGAAATACCGACCCTGGCCGGTCCGGAGGATGCCGAGGACTGGGTGGCCGGACGGCTCGCCGAGGGCTCGGATTTCATCAAGATCGTCATCGACTCGGGCCAGGTCTACGGCTTCCAGCGCCCGACCCTGGACGCCGACACGGTGCGCGCGGTGGTCGAGGCCGCGCACCGGGCAGGAGTAATGGCAGTCGCCCATGTCGCCCACCACGCCGATGCCGAAATGGCTATCGCGGCCGGTATCGACGGCCTGGTGCATGTGTTCATCGATCGCCCCGCGCAGCCTGAGCTGATCGAACGCCTGGTCGAGGCGGAAGTCTTCGTCATCCCCACCGCCATTGTCATGGCCGCCATGCTGGGCCATTTCGACGGCAGCGAGCGGATCGAACAGCTGGACCGGCTGTCGACCGACCAGCGCCGAACCCTGGGCCAGCCCGGCTGGGGCAGCCACCTTGGCCTTTCCTTGTGGCACCACGCCCGCGACAACATCTCCGCCATGCACCAGGCCGGAGTGCCGATCCTGGCCGGCTCCGATGCCCCCAATCCAGGCACCGCGCACGGTGTCAGTCTGCATGATGAGCTGGTCTTGCTGGTCGAGGCCGGTCTTGAACCACTGGAGGCGCTGAAGGCGGCAACCAGCCGACCGGCAAAACACTTTGGCCTGGAAGGTCGCGGCTGCATCCGGCCCGGCTGTCGCGCCGACCTGCTGCTTGTCAAGGGTGATCCGCTCACCGACATCGCAGACACCCTGGCCATCGAGACGGTGTGGAAGAACGGCCACCCGGTGGCGCTCTCGGCACCGCCAGCACCTGGCACCGAGACCGGCAGGGACGAAGCCAACCTGCTGGCATCTGGCGAGCGGTCGCGCTGGATGGCCTCGGCGGATGATTTCATGGGCGGGCGATCGCAGGCCGAGCTGGGCTCGGCCGAGCAAGGACTGGAGGTTAAGGCAAGCCTGGTCGCCGGTTTTTTCAACCCGTATGCCGGGGCGATGTGGATGGCCGCCGACCTGTCGATGGAGCCGCTGGATTACCGCGGCCGAAGCGTGCTGGAGGTCCGTGTTTCCGGCGGCGAGGGTCCGCTGCAGCTGATGCTGTTCAGCGGTCCTTCGCAGGGCGACATGCCGGTAATGATCGACCTGGACCCGACCGACAACGGCTGGCATGCACAAGTTGAACTGGACAGGACAGCAGGCCTGGATCTGGAAAATTTGAGAGCCATTGGCGTCTTTGCGGTCGGCGCCCCGCGCGCGACAACGTTCCAGATCGAGTCGATCGAACTCCGATAGACGAAAGCAAGATCAGGACAGGCATGAATACGGGCCATGAAGACGTGAAGACGATCTTGCTGCGACTGCATCGCTGGCTGGTGCCGGAAGAAGTCGGGCTGGGTTTTCTGCCCTACCTGTGGCTGCTGTTTTTCGGCTGGTTTTTTGTCCAGTGGTACTTTCAGACTCCCGGCACGCTGGAGCTGGTGCTTGCCCTGGCCTCCACGCTTGCATTTTCCGCAATCTATTTCAGCGGCTTCCGCTACTACGGTCGGGCGGCACTGTGGCACATACTGGCGCTGCTAGCGCTGGGACTGGCCTGGACGCCATTCAATATCGGCGCCAACGTGTTCTACATCTTTGCCGCCGCTTTCGCCCACATGGTCGGCCCGCCGCGCGTTTCGATCTGGCTGATTGCCGCCATCGTCGCCCTGGCCGGTCTATCCGGTTGGCTGGTTCAGCCGTTTTTCTTCTTCTGGTTTCCAGCCATGCTGGGTTCCTTTACCGTGGGCCTGGCCAATATCTGGTTTCGCGAGCAGGACCGCCACCGCGCCGAACTGCGGCTGAGTCAGTCCGAAGTCAGGCAGCTGGCGCGGGTGGCAGAGAGAGAACGTATCGCCCGCGATCTGCATGACCTGCTGGGCCACAGGCTGTCGGTCATCGTCCTCAAGAGCGAGCTGGCGCGCAGGCTGATCGACCACGACCCGAAGCGAGCCGGTGAAGAGATCCGCGAGGTCGAGACCAGCGCCAGGGAGGCGCTGGCCGAAGTGCGTGAAGCCATCGGCGGCTATCGCCAGCGCAGCCTGGCCGGCGAGCTGGAGCAGGCCAGGCTGGCCTTGCGCAGCGCCGATGTCGAGCTGGCCCTGGACTGCGACGACGCCTTGAACCTGGATGGCCATACCGAAGCGGTGCTGGCGCTGGTGATACGCGAGGCGGTCACCAACGTGATTCGTCATGCCCGGGCCCGGCAGTGCCGGATTCGACTCAAGGCAGCCGATGATAATGAGGCACTGGTGCTGGAAATCCGCGATGATGGCTACGGCGGCATTCGGCCCGAAGGCGCGGGTATCGATGGCATGCGCGCCCGCATCGAGTCGCTGGGCGGCCGGATGTCGATCGACCCTGCCGCCGGCCGCATTGCTGCCTGCCTGCCGCGCCAGGCCGCCACATGACGCGGGTGCTGATCGCCGAAGACCAGACCATGGTCCTCGGCGCGCTGGCCGCACTACTGGCGCTGGAGTCGGATATGGAAATTGTCGCAACGGCCGGCGATGGTCTGGAGGCGCTTGAAGTGCTCGAGCGTGAACCGATCGATGTGTTGATTACCGATATCGAAATGCCGCGACTGACCGGGCTGGACCTTGCCGAACGGCTCAAGGAGCAGGCCGGAGCACCGGCGGTGATCATCGTCACCACATTTGGACGACCGGGCTACCTGCGACGGGCGTTGGAGGCCGGGGTACGCGGCTTTCTGCTCAAGGACGCGCCAGCTGAAAAACTGGCAGATTCAGTGCGTCGGGTCGCCCGTGGCGAACGGGTCATCGCCCCGGAACTGGCCTTGAGCGCCTGGGACGGCGGCAACCCGCTGACCCAGCGACAGCGCGACGTGCTGCGACTGGCCGGCGAGGGCTTGAGCACCCGCGATATCGGAACCCGGCTGCACCTGGCCGAAGGCACGGTGCGCAATTACCTGTCCGAGGCGATCGGCGCGCTGCACGCGGCCAACCGGATCGAGGCCTTTCGGCTGGCACGCCAGAACGGCTGGCTCTAGGGAGGCTCTGAACAACTCTGCGCGGGCGCGACAGCGCAGGCGAGAACGCAAGGGCGATTTGCCCGCAGGGCAATAAGCCCTGGAGTGAAGCCGTAGCGCGTGCCTTTGCGGGATGACCCGGTGTGGCTTCGGCGAGCGCCGTTCCTTGCCTGGTGCGGTTTGCCGAAGGCAAGAAGTGCAGGCAGCGAAGCCTTTGCGGCTTGTGCGCTTGCGCACAAGAAGCGAAGGCGGAGTGCCGTTGCACGTGCCAGGCGAAGGAACGATAAGCGCGTGATGGCTACTGTCACTCGGTTCGCAGCGCAGGCAACGCAAGCGTGCCGGTTTGCCGCAGGCAAGAAGGCACGCTGGAGTGCCGTCAGGCGCGTGCACGATCTGCGGCTTTTGAGACTGAAACGCGCTCCGCACAGAGTTATTCAGAGGCTCCTTAGGTGCTGCGCACAGTGCCGCCTGGTAATTGTCCTGACGTTGATAGTGAGCGTCGTGGCGACGGCGTCAGCCCACGCCGCTGGTGACTGGCGTGTCGGCGGGTACGTGCAGGCAGCTCCCGTGCATATCTCGGCGCGTCTGCCTGAACCGATCGGTGACCAGGACTTCACCGAGTACCGTCTGCAAAAGCGCCTGAACATTCGCTGGGATGCCTCTCCGGATCTGACCTTGCACTGGCAGATGCGAACGCGGCTGTTTGCCGGTGACCTGGTGCGTAATTTCCCGCCATACGTCGAGGAGATCGATAGCGATGACGGGCTCGTCAACCTTTCCTGGCTGGCGATCCAGCGCGACAACTGGCTGCTGCATCATATCCCCGACCGTCTCTATGCCGAATGGCGGGTTGACGACTGGGATGTCCGTGTCGGTCGCCAGCGGGTCAACTGGGGTGTGAACATGCTCACCAACCCCAATGACATCTTCAATATCTATTCGGTCTACGACTTCGACTACCCGGAACGTCCGGGCTCAGATGCCGTGCGCATTCAGCGACACCTGGATTTCACCTCGCGCATCGAGTTGGCAGTGAGCCCGGGCAGGAAGAGCAGGGACAGTGTGGCTGCAGCCCTGTATGCATTCGACCTCAATGGCTACGACGTGCAGGTCATCGGTGGCTACTACCGCGACCGATTCACGACCGGTGCCGGCTGGGCAGGCAACCTCGGGGGCGCCGGATTCAAGGGTGAGACCATGTTCTATGCCGATATCGATTCTGGCGAGCAGGGCAGGGAGACGAACTTCATCGCGGCGCTGTCGGTCGACTACATGTTTGAAAACGGCCTGTTTGCGGTCGCCGAGATGCTCTACAACCGCGCCGGTGGCCAAGATGACTTCACGCTGCTTGGCGAGCAACTGCTGCCGGACAACCCGTCTTTTTCCACCTACCAGGCCACCACGCAATTTACCTACCCGATTCATCCACTGCTGGATGGCTCACTGGCGGCCATCTGGTACCCCGACGAAAGCGCAGTTTTCCTCAGCCCGTCACTGACCTGGTCGGTCACCCAGGACATCGATTTCAGGGTCCTGGGACAGTTCTTTGTCGGCGGCAGCGATTCGGTGTTTGCGGATGCAGGAACGTTGCTGACAGCGTCGCTGACCTACAATTTCTAGCCACCCCATGAGTACAGCATGCGGCGTCTGCTGATATTGACCGCGATGATCGTTGGTGCGCTGCTGTCGATCGGCGCGGTGCTTATCGTCACCTGGAAATCCCTGCCTGGCAGTACACCGAGCATCCGTTCCGGACCGGCACCCATTGCGCTGCTCGAGCCGGTGGAGATCGGCGGCATGACGCAGTGGCTGCTGATACGGGGGCAGGATCGCACCGCGCCGGTGCTGTTGTGGCTGCACGGCGGGCCGGGTGCCGCCCAGATGCCGCTGGCCCATGCCACCACGCGAGCGCTGGAACGCGATTTCGTTGTCGTTCACTGGGATCAGCGCGGCGCGGGCAAGTCTAATCCGCGGGATTTCGACGAGGCCACGATGACGATGGAGCGTTTTCTGCAGGATGGCCACGAGGTCACACGGCACCTGCGGGAGCGTCTTGCCACGGAGCAGATTATCGTGCTGGGGCATTCATGGGGCTCGATGCTGGGCACGCGGCTGGTGGCGCGCTGGCCCGAGGATTATGCCGCCTACATCGGGGTTGGCCAGCAGGTGAGCACAAAAAGGGGCATCGAGGTGACGCTGCAACGGCTTGGCCCGCTGATCCGCTCGGCTGGCCGCAGCGAGCATCAGCGCTGGCTGGATGTTGCCACGCCCGAAACCTTGCTGGAGCATGCCGCCTACGTCGAAATGATGATGATGCTGGATGACTATGGCGGCGGCATGAACGTACCGGTCTGGCGCCTTGCGCTGATGCTGATTCGTGCCCCGGAGTACAGCCTGGCCGATATCCGTCGCTGGCTTGACGGTGCAAATCGCGGCAGCGGACCGATGTGGCCCGATTACCGCAGTCGCGACCTGTTTGAGGAAGTCCCGACCATGCCGGTGCCAATGCTGCTGATCTCCGGAGCCCGGGACCTCAATACCCCGGCAGAACTGGTCGCCGAGTGGTTCGATCAGGTCTCGGCCCCGCAAGGCAAGCAGCATCTGGTCCTGGAAGACTCGGGCCATGCACCTTTCCTGACCGAACCAGAGCGGTTCAACGAGGCACTGAGCCAAAAGCTTTGGAGGTAATGATATTCGGCAATTGAGATGAAGCCTGGCAGGGGCTGGTAGTCCTGTGTTTTCTGGTGCAAACACTTGGTTCTCGGCCTCATCCTATAGTTCGCATAATGTATATTATGTTAACCGACGGGTGTGGCAGGCGATCTGGCGAATAACGGGTCATGTCTTTTCTTTGGCGATATAAAAGATATATTTTCAATTACATATAAGACCTTTTGAAAATATAAATGAGCTTTATACAGTCCTAAGGCGCTTTTCTGGCAACTGGCATGGTCATGCAGCGACAGCCGCCGCCGCCGCGGCTGAGCTCGGCGCCGTCTATGGTGACGACAACGCGCTCATCCGGCGTGATGCGGTGGCTTTCGCTGATGATTTCCTGTGCATGACGGACGTCGAACCCGACCCTGGCCAGCGCATCCACGGTGTGCTGGTTGTGGGCGTAGCCGAGGATCTGCCCGGGGCCGAAGGCAAAGAAGTTGGCGCCGGAACTCCACTGCTCGCGTTCCTGGTTGAAGTCATCGTCGCCGCCGCACGGAATCGGTTTCAGATCCAGGCCGAGTTTGGCCAGCGCGTCCAGCACGCCGGGATATTCCTGGATGGCGGCGATTTTTTCGCCTATTTCGTCGAATGCGCAGTGGAATGCACGGCAACGTCGCTGGCCGGTGATCAGCGGCGGGAACACCACGCACTTGTCGACATCGACCATGGTGAAGATCATGTCCAGGTGGATGGTGGCGCGGGTCTTGGGGATCTCCACGGCTACAAAGTTGCGTACCGGGCCCTGGCTGGCAATCGAACGCATGAGCTGATCGATGCCGGCCACCGAGGTTCGCTCGCTGTAGCCGATCATCACCAGGTCCTCGCGGATGACCAACAAGTCGCCGCCTTCGATGGTGACTTCCGAATCGCGGTTATCGGTGCCGTCAAAGTAGAAGCCGGCGCTTTCGATCTCCGGGTGATACTTGAACACCGCCTTGAGCAGCAAGGCCTCGGCAACCCGTGCCCGGAAGGCCATCGAGCCGATGATGATGCGGTTGTTGACGCACATGGTCGCGTCGCGGGTGAAAAAGGTATTGGGCAGCGGCGGGATGGCGTAGCGCGACGGATCGAGATACTTCTCCAGGCTGGTTACCTTCTTCGGTGTGCCCTCGATCAACCGTCGGGACAGCGAGCGAGACGGCAGTTCGACCAGGTCGGCAAACAGTTCCGGACAATCGAATAACCGGCACAGTTCGTTGAGCAGCGCTCTGCGTACGCGGTCCTGGTCAAGCACTTCAGCCAGCAGGTCTCTCAACTCCACGGTGTGCGCGACCCGGCCCAGGACACCGGTTAGCTGTTGATGTTCCGACAGCGCCAGCGGCAGGTTGAGGATGTCGTCATAGAGCACCTCGGCTGCCGTCTGTGGCGTCATGTTTTCGACTTCCTGACCCGGGGTGTGGACGACCACGGCTTGCAGGGGCCCGATTTCCGAATCAACCTTGATGTGAAAAGACATGCTGGGACGCTATTGTTATGGTTGTGAATCATGGTCCGCGACCGGACCGGCGAGGACTCCAGGGCACGGTACAGACCTGACAAGGCCCGCCCTGCCCGGCTCCGGCGTCAGAATAACCCATACCGGCAGGCTGCTGCACACGGCGCCGGGTAAAGACGAGAACCGACATGCTCAGAAACATCGCCAGCCTGTTCTTCTATGCACGCTTCCTGCGCGCCTTCAGCGCCCTTGGCTACCGCCGCGCCGCGCGTGACCGGGCCCCGCTGGAGCCGGATTTCACTGGTCAGACCTGGCTGGTGAGCGGTGCTACCGGCGGTATTGGCCAGGCCATTGCGCTAGCGGCCACTGCCGGTGGCGCGCGGGTGCTGGCGATCGGACGCAGCGAGGAAAAGCTCGAGGCGCTGAAGGCCAGGAGCCAGGCGCCGGAACGAATGATCCCGGTCCAAGCCGACCTGTCGCTGATCGCCTCGGTCCGCGAGCTGGCTGAGGCAGCCGAGCTGTCGATGGCGGCGATCGATGTGCTGGTCAACAATGTCGGCGTGTTGCTGAACGAACATCAACTGACTTCAGAGCATCTGGAGACCTCGTTTGCCACCAACATCCTCGGCCCGTTCGTGTTGACCGAGGCGCTGAAGGAATCCGGCCGGCTGGCGGCCGACGGGATCGTGATCAACGTCTCCTCCGGCGGCATGTACGGCTCACCGCTGCGGCTTGAGGCCATGAACGCGACTGACCCTGAGTCCTTCGACGGCATGGCTGCCTACGCCATGCACAAGCGCGCCATGGTCGTGCTGACCGGCTGGTGGAATGATCAATGGCAGGGATTGCCGGCCGTTCATGTCATGCACCCGGGATGGGTGGACACCGAGGGGGTGCAGACCGCCCTGCCCGGCTTTCGACTTGCACTCAGGCGCCTGCTGCGCAACGCCGACCAGGGCGCCGACACCGTGCTGTGGCTGGCCCAGCAGCGACCTCAGCCACCTGAAGAGGGCGGCATCTGGCTCGATCGCAGCCTGCAGCCCGAGCACGAATTCAGCTTCACCCGCCGGTCCCGGCATTCGGCCGGGGATCTGGTTGATTACTTGAAGCAGGTAGCTGGTTGAGAGTGCAAGTATGGTGCCCGGGGCCGGGATCGAACCGGCATGGCCTTGCGGCCGAGGGATTTTAAGTCCCTTGCGTCTACCAATTCCGCCACCCGGGCAGCGGTTTCACATGATAGAGGAATACGTCACTGGAGGGGGAAATGGAGGCTAGGCCCGGAGTCGAACCGAGGTACACGGCTTTGCAGGCCGCTGCATAACCACTCTGCCACCTAGCCTTTGGTCGTGTGACAGGCTTTGATTGTAGCCTATCCGCACCGGGGGCGGAAACAAGCAGGCCCCGGGTTTGACCGCCGGGGCCTGCCTTGGAATACCTGGAGCGGGAAACGAGACTCGAACTCGCGACCCCAACCTTGGCAAGGTTGTGCTCTACCAACTGAGCTATTCCCGCAAGAGACCCGCAATTCTAATACGGATATTCGTCCTGTCAAGACCCGGGATGCGACGGAATTGGCAAAAATGCTGGATTCGGGCTTTGCTTGAGGCCCGCCTGATGGCAAAATAACAGCTCTTTAACAACAGCAGGAATTCATGGCAAAGGACGAACATATCGAGATGGAGGGCAAGGTGCTTGAAACCCTCCCCAACACGATGTTCCGTGTCGAGCTCGACAACGGGCACATCATCACCGCTCACATCTCCGGACGCATGCGCAAGCACTATATCCGGATCCTGACCGGCGACCGGGTCAAGGTGGAAATGACGCCTTACGATCTGAGCAAGGGTCGCATCACCTACCGCATGAAGTAACCAAGCGCCCATATCCCACCGATCACACCACCTCCTCCGGTGGTTTCGTGGTCGACACTTCCAGGCTCAGCCCCTGCCCTTCGGGATCGATATCGACCCGAACCTCGCCGCCGTGTTCGGCCAGATTGCCGAACAGCAGCTCGTCGGCTAGCGGGCGTTTGATGTGCTCCTGGATGACCCGCTTCATCGGTCGGGCACCCATGTGTTCGTCGAATCCGTGCTCGGCCAGCCAGCGTCGCGCAGGCTCGGAAACATCCAGGGAGACGCCTTTGTCGGCCAGCTGGTTTTCCACGTCCATCAGGAACTTGTCGACGACTTTGAGGATAACTTCGAGATCCAGCGCGTGGAACTGGATGATCGCATCAAGCCGGTTTCTGAATTCCGGAGAAAACTGGCGGCGGATGGCTTCCATGCCGTCGGAGGAGTGATCGGCCTTGGTGAAGCCGATGCCGCGCCGGTGCACCGCGGTGGCGCCGGCGTTGGTGGTCATCACCACGATCACGTTGCGGAAGTCGGCGGTGCGTCCATTGGCGTCGGTGAGCTTGCCGTGGTCCATGACCTGCAGCAGCAGGTTGTAGACGTCAGGATGGGCCTTTTCGATCTCGTCAAGCAGCAGCACGGCGTGCGGGTGCTGGGTGATGGCCTCGGTCAGCAGGCCGCCACGATCAAAGCCGACGTAACCCGGGGGCGCGCCAACCAGCCGTGAGACGGTGTGGGCTTCCATGTATTCGGACATGTCGAAGCGGATCAGCTCGATGCCCAGGGTCAGGGCGAGCTGACGGGTGACTTCGGTCTTGCCGACACCGGTCGGGCCGGCGAAAAGAAAGTTGCCGATCGGCCGGTCTTCATCGCCCAGCCCGGAACGCGACATCTTGATCGCCGAGGACAGGGTGGCGATCGCCTGGTCCTGGCCGAACACGACCATGGTCAGGTCGCGTTCCAGCGTGCGCAGGGCGTCACGGTCCGAACGAGAAACCTGCCGTGGCGGTATGCGCGCCATGCGCGCGACCACGTCCTCGATCTCGGTCACACCGATGGTTTCCAGTCTATCTTCGGGTTTTTTCAGCCGTTCACGCGCACCGGCCTCATCGATCACGTCGATGGCCTTGTCCGGCAGGTGGCGGTCGTTGATGTGGCGAGCAGACAGGGTTGCCGCCGACTCCAGCGCCTCGGGCGTGTACTGCACCGCGTGGTGGTCTTCGAAGCGGTGCTTCAGGCCGTTGAGAATCTCGATGGTTTCAGCCACCGAGGGCTCGACGATGTCGATCTTCTGGAATCGACGAGCCAGCGCCCGATCCTTCTCGAAAACACCGCGATATTCCTCGAAGGTGGTCGAGCCGATGCAGCGCAGCTCGCCGTTGGCCAGCACCGGCTTGATCAGGTTGGAAGCGTCCATGACGCCGCCGGAAGCGGCACCGGCGCCGATGATGGTGTGAATTTCATCGATGAACAGTACCGACTTCGATCGCTCGCGCAGCTCGGCAAGCACCGCCTTCAGGCGCTTTTCGAAGTCACCGCGGTACTTGGTGCCGGCCAGCAGGGCTCCGAGGTCAAGGGCCCAGATTTCGGCATCCAGCAGCACATCGGGCACCTCACCCTCGACGATGCGCCGGGCCAGTCCTTCGGCCAGCGCGGTCTTGCCAACACCGGAATCGCCGACATACAGCGGGTTGTTCTTGCGCCGGCGACACAGGATCTGGATGGTGCGCTCGATTTCCATTGCCCGGCCAATCAGCGGGTCGATCAGATCGGCTGCGGCGCGCTCGTTCAGGTTGGTGGCGTAGGCGGCCAGAGGCGATTTTTCTTCTGCACCACCCTGCTCTGCCTGGGTTTCGCCACCGGGCCGGCCCTGGGCCGCTTCTGGGCGGCTGCTGGCAGCCTTGCTGATGCCGTGGGAAATATAGTTGACGACGTCAAGACGGGTCACGTCCTGCTTGTCGAGCAGGTAAACGGCGTGCGAGGACTTCTCGCCGAAGATGGCCACGAGCACGTTGGCGCCCAGTACTTCGCTGCGTTCGGCGGACTGAACGTGGTAAAGGGCACGTTGCAACACGCGCTGGAAACCGACCGTGGGTTGGGTGTCTCGCTGGTCGCCCTCGGACAGTACCGGTATGGTTTCCGACAAAACCTGCTCGAGATCCCGGCCCAGCAGCTTCAAATCCACGTTGCAGGCTTTCAATACCTTGCTGGCCGAGGGGTTCTCGAGCAGCGCCAGCAGCAGGTGCTCGACGGTCAGAAATTCGTGCCGACGACTTCGTGCCGTGTGGTAGGCCTGGGAGATGGAGAGCTCGAGATCTTTGCTGAACATGGGATACCGCCGTTGCTTCCGTCCATTCGACCGGTGGCCGGCAGAAAAATTCAGCCGGCGGGCCGGACCTGCTTCATTGTTAGCTTACCGCTTCTGGGAGAATCAATCATGAATATTGACCGGGAAATTCCGATCAGCGGTGGAATCCGACCGACCGGCGGTCACCGCGGCGGAATCATGACTCCTCGAGGGTGCACTGCAGCGGGTGTTCGTGCTCGCGCGCGTAGTCGTTGACCAGCACCACCTTGGTTTCGGCGATCTCGTAGGTGAACACGCCGGCCACGCCGCGACCGCGGGTGTGGACATGCAGCATGATGCGGGTCGCCTTGTCGTGGCTGTGGGAGAAGAATTTCTTGAGAACCTCGATGACGAATTCCATCGGGGTGTAGTCGTCGTTCAACAGGACGACCTTGTACATCGGCGGCTTCTTGACCTGGGGCCGGCTCTCCTCGAGAGCCAGCCCGCCATGAGAGGCGCCATTGGAATCTTGCGGGTGTTCTGACATGGTCTGCCGCAGGCGAATCGTCTACAAACTGTAGCCACATATGGTGCGGCAGACCATGCCGGTTTTCAAGTTCCGGGGTCAGGCGGTCTTCTCGAACTGCTCTTCCTCGGTAGAGCCGCTCAAGGCGCTGAGCGAAGACTGGCCACTGCTGATGGCCTGGGTCAATTCGTCGAAGTAGCCGGTACCGACTTCGCGCTGGTGGCGAGTGGCGGTATAACCCTGGGCCTCGGCCGCAAACTCGGCCTCCTGCAGTTCCACGTAGGCGGCCATCTGGCGGTCGCGATAGCCCATTGCCAGCTGGTACATCGAGTGGTTCAGGGCGTGGAAGCCAGCCAGGGTGATGAACTGGAACTTGTAGCCCATGGCGCCCAGCTCGTTCTGGAACCGGGCGATGTCTGCCTCCGACAGGTTCTTTTTCCAGTTGAAGCTCGGCGAGCAGTTATAGGCCAGCATCTTGCCGGGGAATTCGGCGCGGATGGCCTCGGCAAAGGCTTTGGCCTCGTCGAGGTTGGGCGTCGAGGTCTCGCACCAGATCAGATCGGCATACGGTGCGTAGGCCAGACCACGGGAAATCGCCTGGTCGAGGCTGGCGCGAACCCGGTGGAAGCCTTCCACGGTGCGCTCCCCGGTGGCGAACTCCTGGTCGCGCGGGTCGATATCGGAAGTCAGCAGGTCGGCGCCCATGGCGTCGGTTCGGGCGATGATGATGGTGGGCACGCCGCAGATGTCTGCAGCCAGACGCGCGGCAACCAGCTTCTGCACCGCTTCCTGGGTCGGGACCAGGACCTTGCCACCCATGTGGCCACACTTCTTGGCCGAGGCCAGCTGGTCTTCGAAATGCACGCCGGCGGCGCCGGCGGCAATCATGTCCTTCATCAGTTCGTGAGCGTTGAGCACCCCGCCGAAGCCGGCTTCGGCATCGGCAACAATCGGGGCAAACCAGTCGATATCGCCCTTGCCTTCGGAGCTCTGGATCTGGTCGGCACGAATGAAAGTGTTGTTGATCCTTCGCACCAGGGCCGGAACCGAGTCGGCCGGATACAGCGACTGGTCCGGATACATCTGGCCGGCCAGGTTGGCGTCGGCGGCGACCTGCCAGCCGGAGCAGTAGATGGCCTTGAGGCCGGCCCGTACCTGCTGCATGGCCTGGTTGCCGGTCAGCGCGCCGAGCGCGTTGACGTAATCCATGTCATGCATCTGGCGCCACAGACGCTCGGCGCCGAGGCGGGCCAGGGTGTGTTCGATCTGGATGCTGCCACGCAGCCGAAGAACTTCGGCTGCATCATACGGACGCTTCACGCCCTTCCAGCGCGGATTTTCGGTCCAGTCTTTCTCGATGGCGATGATTTCCTTCACATCAGTCATTTCGGATCGCTCCTTGGGCGTGATTCAGTCAGCGGTATTTCAGTCCAGCCGTTCGTAGGCCGGCAGGGTCAGGAATTCGACAAAGTCGTCACTGGCGATGACCTCGGCGAGCAGATCGGAGGCGGCCTGGAAAGGCTGTCCGGCAAAAGCCTCTTCGCCGACGTCGGCGCGGATGCGCTCCAGCTCTTCAGCATGAAAGCCTTCGATCAGCTCATGGGTAATGTCCCGGCCGTCGTCAAGACGCCCGGCCGGATGACGAATCCACTGCCAGAGCTGGGCACGGGCAATCTCGGCCGTAGCGGCGTCCTCCATCAGATGATTGATGGGCACGCAGCCCAGTCCATCCAGCCAGGCGGCCAGGTAGCGGATGGCAACCGCGATATTGCCGCGCACCCCGGCCTCGGTGATGGTGCCCTCGCAGGGAGAGACCAGGTCAGCGGCGCTGACCTTCACGTCCTCTCGCAGGCGATCGAGCTGGTTCGGCCGTTCGCCAAGCTGGCGATCGAAGATGTCCATGGCCAGCGGAATCAGGCCCGGATGCGCCACCCAGGTGCCGTCATGACCGTCACCGGCCTCGCGCTCCTTGTCCTCTCGCACCCGTTTCAGGGCCTGGGCGTTGGCCTGTTCGTCGCCCTTGATCGGAATCTGGGCGGCCATGCCGCCCATGGCGAAGGCGCCGCGGCGATGGCAGGTGCGGATCAGCAGCTGCGAGTAGGCACGCAGGAACGGCACGGTCATGGTGACCTGCGCCCGATCCGGAAGCACCTTGTCAGGATGTGCATGTAAGCGCTTGATATAGCTGAAAATATAATCCCAACGACCGCAGTTGAGACCGACGATGCGACTGCGCAGTTCGTACAGAATCTCGTCCATCTCGAAAACCGCGGTGATGGTCTCGATCAGCACCGTGACCTTGATCGTGCCCGGCCTGAGCTCCAGCGCCTTTTCGATGTCGGTCAGCACCCGCTCCCACAGCGCCGCCTCGTGCCGGTTTTCCAGCTTGGGCAGGTACAGGTAGGGACCGCTGCCGCGGGCCAGCTGCACCCGGGCGTTGTGATAAAGGAACACGGCGGCGTCGAAAATGCCACCCGGCAATGGCCGGTCGCCGACCAGAACGTGCTTTTCATCCAGGTGCCAGCCGCGGGGGCGGACAATCAGTACGGCGGGGTTGTCGCCGAGCCGGTAATGCTTGCCGTTGGGCGCCTCATAGGTCATGTCGCCGCGCACGGCGTCGTACAGGTTGACCTGTCCGGACAGCATGTTGTCCCAGGTCGGGGTCGAGGAGTCCTCGAAATCGGCCATGAACACCCTGGCGTCGGAGTTCAGCGCGTTGATGATCATCTTGCGGTCGACCGGACCGGTGATCTCGACCCGGCGGTCGCGCAGGTCTGCCGGAATCGGCGCCACTTTCCAGCTGCCCTCTCGAATCTCGCGGGTTTCGGCGGGAAAATCGGGCACCTCGCCGGCATTCAGGCGTTCCTGAAGAGCGCGACGGGCGGCCAGCAGTTCGTCCACACGGTCGCGATAGCGCCGACCGAGCTTGCCCAGCAGGTTACGCAGGTCGGTCGGAAACAGTCGCTTGAACTGCTGGTTCAGCGGCTCGATCCGCGGCTGATCGCCCTCGGCCTGCAGGGTGGTCGAGGGGTGCTGTTGCGATGGTTGATTCATGGCACCGTTCGCTGGCGTATGGTCATAAGTTCAAGCGTAGGGGTAGCCGACAGTATTTGGCAAATAAAATGTTTTGATCTAAAGTATTGGCTCAATCAATACTGTATCCCTGACGTGTACAAGGGCAATTTACTCAAGCACCTCCGCGCCTTCATCCAGACCGCGCGCAGCGGCAGTGTGTCGGCGGCAGCCGAACGACTGTATCTCAGCCAGCCTTCGGTGAGCCAGCAGATCAAGGCGCTGGAAGAGGAGCTGGACGAGATTCTGTTCGAGCGTCAGGGGCCGCGAATGCGCCTGACCCCGGCCGGTGAGACCCTGCTCGAGATGGCACGGCCGCTGGTCGACCGGCTTGATGCCCTGCCCGACGAGTTTGCGCGCCGTCACGGTTCGCTCGACCGCGGCGAGATTCGCATCGCTGCCGGCGAATCGACCATCCTGTACCTGCTGCCACCGCTGCTGCAGCGCTTTCGTCGTGCCCATCCCGGCATTTTCGTGCACCTGCACAACGTCACCGGCGCCGACGGGCTGGGCATGATACGCGCCGACGAGGTGGATTTCGCCGTCGGCTCCATGCTCGAGGTGCCGGCAGACATCGACTACCGGCCAATCTACCGATTCAATCCGGTGCTGATCATGAGCCGCAACCACCCGCTGGCGCGCCGGAAGACCCTGGGCTTGGCCGATATCAGCCCTTACGGACTCATCCTGCCGCCACGACGATTGACTACCTACCGGCTGGTCGACATGGTGTTCCAGCAGCACCAGCTGCCGTTTCGGGTCACTCTGGAGGTCGGAGGCTGGGAGGTCATCAAGAAATATGTGGCCCTGGGGATGGGGATTTCGATCGTGACCAGTATCTGCCTGACCGATGCCGACCGCGATCAACTCGTCCTGCGCGACATGAGCAGCTATTTCCCGCGTCGCAGCTATGGCGTGGTGCTGCGCCGGGGAGCCTATCTGTCGCCTCAGGCCCAGCGCTTTGTCGACCTGATGAGCCCGGACTTGTTTCAGCAATGAACCGGCAATACTAGTCCCTGCATAAGTATTGCCACGCTCAGCTTGTCTCTCGGCGTTCGTGGCAAGGCGTCGGCGCGAAGTCTGTAGCTTGGCCTACATCAAGCGCCGAGAACACGCGCTACGGCTCCGCTCCAGGG
>SKQS01000141.1 GCA_007118895.1 Wenzhouxiangella sp. | reverse complement strand
CGTGTGAGGCCCTGGAGTGGCGCGGGCGGCATCGCGGGCCCTCCCAATCGATGCGAACGGTCGTGCGGCGGTGCCGGGATTCGAGTCGTTGCCGTTCGGAGCGACATGGAAGTCCGCAGCCATGCCGACCATCGGGCCGGCAAACAGACTGCCAATCAAGCAGACGACCAACCAATCAATTCTTTGTTTCTTCATTTGTTTCTATCTCCTGTTAAGAATGCGGATTTCAGGTTTACTCGAAACGGAACCAGTCCACAGTTTTCACATCACGGCCCGGAAAGACCAGGTAAAGATCGTGTACATTTGTGGCGTCTTCGATCGGACATTCGGTCTGACCAGACGTCAGCCGCCCGATGACCGGGCCTTCCGGCGAATCGAGGCGCAACTCAATTAGTGCCTCCTCCACCACGCCAGCCTCCTCCGCCGCTTCCGGTAGGCCAGGCAGGGCGACGATCCGACCGCAAGAGCTGGCGACTGTGCCGAACGTAAATGCAAAGCCCCCTGGATCTATGCCCTGGTTCACCTTCACCAACACTGTATTCCAACCCTCGCGAATAACGCCGCTGTCGATGCGGTGCGTGCCGGGCTCGTTCTTCGCCATGATCAGTTCGCCGTTGAACCAGACCTTAAATCCGCCGGTGGCCTGGATGGTCATGCTGGCGTTGGTCCGACCAATCGGCGCATGGATGGCCGCGCGCGCGTAGGCTACGGAATGGCGGTTCTCCTCACCGTGTGCGAGATCGAAGTCCACCGTACCGTCCGGAGGCGTCTGGCCCGAGCGGGAGGTTGGCGGCTGGAGATACAACTGCCAGTCCCCTGCCCCGGGATCGGTTTCCGGAGGAAAGACCTCGTTGAAGAGTTCCGGTCCCGTCTTGCCATCCTTGGTGAACGGCTTCGAAATCTCCCATTGCAACACCGTCTCAACGCTCTTGTCGGCCTTGAATGGCAGCGCCTCTACGATGGCGTCGCCCGACTGGTGGACGAAGCGCTTGTCCGGTCCGCGGCTGGCCGTCGCCGCGTCCAGTTGAAACACGGCCCGTCTCACGCCCTGACCAAAATCTATATTGGCGTACTTGGCCCAGGAACCGGGCGTTAGGTGATGGATACCTGTGCCGCCGACGGTCCTCAGCCCGTTCGCGCGCTGATAAACCTGGGCTTGGATTTTCCGGGTGGCGCTACGCCTCGTCCAGGCCTCGGTGTCGAAGGGGAAATCGTCCTTCAATCCCATCTTCGAGCTATCGATCGGCTCGAACCATTCCGGTGGATCGGTAACCACATAGTCCTCGGCCATCGCGTCCCAGAACGGAGCGCGGCGCTCCACCGGGGCCGGGCCGAATTTCGAATCGAGGTCCATGCCGTGTTGTGCCAGCGGATTGGGGTTGTTCGGATGGCGCGGGTTGATCCAGTTGTGGTTGATCTCGCGGAATCCGCTCGACCCTTCGGGCACCTCGGCGCCCTCCAATCCTTTGCCATGGATCGAATGCTGGTTGAGGTCGCCGTAACGCGTATTCAACCCGTCCTCGGCGAAGATGTTGTGGCGGATGATCGCGTCCCAGGCGGGCAGGATGTATGGCTGCAAGGTGACCAGGCGCCCGATCTCGCAATCGACCACCAGGTTGTTTTCGATCGACTGCTCGACGCTCTTGAGCATGAACGCGCCGGTCGCGCGCCCTCCGCGGCAGTGGTGGATGATGTTGCCGCGGACGGTGAGATAGTCGGAGGCGTCGTCGGAGAAAAGCACGTGCGCCCAGCCGTCCCAATTCACCGCTTGGTCGATGTCGTGCAGGTGGTTGTCGGCCCACAGGTTGTCGCGGCCGGTGCCCCAGGCTTCGATGCCTCCGAAATCGTAGCTGTTGCGGCAGACCGAGTAGATCCGGTTGCCGGTGACCCGGAGGTTGCGGGTGTGGATGTAATCGTAGTGGTCGCCGAATTTCTTGAGTTCGTGCCCGTAGAGGTTTTTCGGCATCGCGTTCCAGTGTATGCTCTTGAAGGAAATGCCGTAGCGCGGCATTTCGCCGATCTCGTTGCGCGTGATGAGCGAATCACCGGCCTGACTGAACTGAATGCCGCAACCGTGGCCGATAAACTTGCCGCAGTCATAGATGAAGTTGTTTTCGATGCGGTGGTCGCGGTTCACGTAGGACTCCGGCCCGGATTCGAAGGGCCCCTGCCCCGCCCTGAAGCCGTTGGCACAGACTCCCGCGAATCCGGCTCCGGAGATCAGGCAGTTCTCGACCACGCAGCCCCGGGCGTGATGGTTGAGCCACACGCCGCTGTGTCCGGCGGCGAGCAGGCGGCTGTTGCGGACGTTGAGGCCCACGACATTTTCCGCGAAAACCAAGCCTTGCTGGAACGGATTCGGGGTGGAGCCATCCCCGCCCGGCCCGCTCAGGTTCCAGCGCAGGAAAAAATCGGAACCGATGATCGAGAGGTTGTCGAAGGTGATGTCGCGGGCCGGGGTTTCCGGGGATCTTCCGCGCACCTGGATGAAGCTCTGGCTGGTGGGGCGGACGATCCGGTGGTCGGCAGGCGT